>DASUIE010000024.1:0-2219 GCA_036273175.1 Allostellaceae bacterium | reverse complement strand
ACTTCCCGGCAGAAGCCGTTGACGATCAGCGACAGCGCGTCCTCGTCGCCGAGGCCGCGCTGGCGGCAATAGAACAGCTGGTCCTCGCTGATCTTCGAGGTCGTCGCCTCGTGCTCGATCCGCGCGGAGGGATTGCGCACCTCGATATAGGGCACGGTATGCGCGCCGCAGCGGTCGCCGATCAGCAGGCTGTCGCACTGCGTGTAGTTGCGCGCGCCTTCCGCCCGCGGCTGAACCCGCACGAGACCGCGATAGGTGTTCTGCCCGCGCCCCGCCGAGATGCCCTTCGAGATGATCGTCGACTTCGTGTTCTTGCCGATATGGATCATCTTGGTGCCGGTGTCGGCCTGCTGACGGTTGTTGGTTATCGCGACCGAATAAAACTCGCCGACCGAATCGTCGCCTTCGAGCACGCAGCTCGGATACTTCCAGGTGATCGCCGACCCGGTCTCGACCTGGGTCCAGCTGATCTTCGACCTGGCGCCGCGGCAGGCGCCGCGCTTGGTCACGAAATTGTAGATGCCGCCCTTGCCCTCGGCGTCGCCGGGATACCAGTTTTGCACCGTCGAATACTTGATCTCGGCGTCCTTGTGCGCGACCAGCTCGACGACGGCGGCGTGAAGCTGGTTTTCGTCGCGCTGCGGCGCCGTGCAGCCTTCGAGATAGCTGACATAGGCGCCCTCGTCGGCGATCAAGAGGGTCCGCTCGAACTGCCCGGTCTTGGCCGCGTTGATGCGGAAATACGTCGACAGCTCCATCGGACAGCGCACGCCTTTCGGCACATAGGCGAACGACCCGTCGCTGAACACGGCCGAATTGAGCGCGGCGAAGAAATTGTCGTTCTGCGGCACGACGGTGCCGAGATACTTCCGCACCAGATCGGGATGCTCGCGCACCGCCTCGCCGAACGAGCAGAAGACGATGCCGAGCCCGCTCAGCTTGTCCTTGAACGTCGTCGCCACCGAGATGCTGTCGAACACCGCGTCGACCGCGACCCCGGCCAGCGCCTCGCGCTCGCGCAGCGGCACGCCGAGCTTCTCGTAGATGCGCAGCAGCTCGGGATCGACCTCGTCCAGCGATTTCGGCGCGTTCTGCCGCTTCGGCGCCGAGTAGTAGGTCGCGCCCTCATAGTCGATCGGCGCGATGTTGACCTTGGCCCAATCCGGCTGCGCCATCTGGCGCCACGCGCGATAGGCTTCGAGCCGCCATTCGAGCAGCCATTCCGGCTCCTCCTTCTTGGCGGAGATGAAGCGCACAGTGTCCTCGTTGAGGCCGGGCGGGGCGGAATCCGCCTCGACCTCGCTGAAGAAGCCGTATTTGTAGCCCTCTTGCGTAAGCGAGCGGACGGTATCGCGGGTATCTGCGGTAGCAGCCATCGTCAGGGAAACTCGGGCTATGTATGGGCGGCTTGGGCCAGCGCGGCAGCCGGAAGGAACGAGAGCGGCGAGATCATGTCGTCGAGCGAGACCGCCGACAGCGCCTCGCCGACCGCGCGGTTGATCGCCGCCCAGTGCGGGCGGGTCGGGCAGTAGGTGGTATGAGCGCATTCGTCGACATGCACCGAGCACTGGGTCAGCCCGATATCGCCGTCGATCGCGGCGACGACTTGCGCGACGGAAATCTCGCGCGCCGGCCGCGCCAGGCGATAACCGCCGCTGGCGCCGCGCGTCGCCGTCGCCAGCTCCGCATGGGCCAGAGCCTTCAAGACCTTGGCGACCGTCGCCGGCGGCAGGCGCGTCTCGGCGGCGATTTGGGCCGCGTTCGCCTGGCGGTAGCTATGGATCGCGAGGTGGGTGGCGACGATGACGCCATAATCGGCGAGCTTCGACAGAATGATCATTGCGTACCAATTCGGACTGGCCAATTCGGACTGGATTGGTACGCAATACATCGTCGCTCGAAGCGGCGGGGTCAAGTCGAAATGCGCGGGGAGCTGGAAGTCGGCTAAGCTCTCGGGGAATGGCCCCCCGTGACTATCGAGGGAGAGACGGATGAAAATCCAATCTCTTCCTGTCCCTCGGGTGGATGCGGCTCTGGCTTAGGGTCCGTATCCGCCGCTAGGGGCAGGGCGCCGGGGAGGTTGAGCCCCTCCCCGGTTGCCCCTCGAATATAGGCAATGGAGCCAGGAACGGCAAGGCTTTGCGCTACTCCGGGATGACCGTCAGCGCCCGTTCGATCGCGTTGAACACCTCGCTCGGCCGAAACGGCTTTTCCATCAG
>DASUIE010000023.1:0-2609 GCA_036273175.1 Allostellaceae bacterium | reverse complement strand
GGCGACTGGGACCTGCAATCGACTTTGCTCAGGCGAACGCTGCAGGAGGGCGCCGTCCGAGTGCCGGTCAGCGCCGCCGGCGGCGACCCGCTGCTCGCCGAACGCGCCGAGGACCTTCAGGATTTCCAGCGCAAGCTCCTGGTCGGTTCGCGGGGAGCGCGGCCCGACTGGGTGAGCCGCTATTTGCTCCCGCCGATCGAGGAGTTCGCGACCGAGCATCTGATGGAGACCGCGGTCCGGCCGCTGTGGCTGATGTGGGCGACGCTGGCGATGACGCTCGCCGGCGCATTCTGCTTCAGCCGGGGCTGGCTGGGGGTCGGTCTTTTTCTGCTGATCGTCTCGACTCCGCTCGACTTGATCGCCAGCCGGCTCGCGAGCTTGCGCCTGAGACCGCTGCCGGTGCGCATGCTCAGCCGCCTCGCGTTGTGGCCTGCGGCCGGTTTGGCCCTCCTCGCCCTCGGCGTGTGGGAGGCGCGCCATGGGAGCGGCTGGGGCGCGTTGATCTGCGCGCTTACTATATGCGCCTTCGCCGAAGCCGCGCGGATCGAAAAAGCGGGGATGCAGGACGGCGAACTATGGCTGTTCTCGCGCCGAAGCGCGATTCTTGCCGCGGTTCCCTTCGCCCTGCTGGGAGCCTGGACCGCCTATCTGGCCGCGATTGCGCTCTATGCCGCAGTGTCGTTCTTCATCCTCCAGCATGTGCGGCACCAGCGGGGGAGTTGACGCGAAGTTAACGGAAATCCGATACAGGCGTCCGGTAATGATGCCGGAGGAATGGCCGATCACCGCCGCGCCGGCGGAACGGAATGCGCCTGCACGGGCTGCGGGACGCGGGCGCTTGCCCACGGTGCGGGTCGATTTCTTCCTCAATCCCGCCGAGCGCCTGACCGAGCAGGAACGGGCGCTGATGACGGCGATGCTCCATTGCCTGATCGGCGACATCGCCGCCGAGATTCGTGCCGCGCTGCCGTCTGGCTGGGTTGGAGCGAACGATGAGGATGCCGCGCTGGTCGAAGGTCTGACGAGGGCTGGTCTTGTCGATCGCCCCGAGCTTGTGACTCTGCTCCTCCGCCGCGCCGACGAGGAGAGGATCGGCACCGCTGCCCGCGCCCGGAGCGGCCGCCGCGACGCGCGCGTGCTCCAGGGCCTCGTCAGTCACGAGAACGGCGCCGTGTCGGCGGCGGCGATGGCGCTGATCCTTGCGCGCGGGCGGCGCCGCGACCGGTTCGGCCAGTGCCTCGCGGGCTTCGACGATCTTTCCCACGACACGGCCGATCGGCTGGTGCACGCGGTTGCCGCGGCATTGCGGCACGATGTCGCCGCCGGCCACGGAGCGGCGGCCGCCGACAGCGAGCTGACGAACGCCGCCGCGCAATTTCTCGAGCGGCACGACTATTCGCGCAGCATCGAGGCGCTGACCGCCGCTTTGGTGGCGCTGCTCGACAGTTCGGGCGGGCTCACCGACGAGCTTCTACTCGCCTGCGCGCAGGAAGGCGAAGTCGGCTTCCTCGCCGAGGTGATCGGCCGCCGCGCCGGGCTCCCCGGCACGGTCGCCTTCGACGAGCTGCTTTCCGGCAACGCCCGGCAGGTGATGGCGCTGCTCCGGGTCGCTGGCCTTTCGCGCGATCTCAGCGCCGGCCTGCTCGCCAGCGTCGGCGACCTGCTTGGAATCGCCGATCCCGGAGCCGCGATCGGCATTTTCGACCGGATGAGCCCCGACCAGGTCGAGGCCGCCGCGGTTTGGCTGACCGCCTCACCGGCCTATCGCGCCTCGCTCGAAGCGCTTGGGAACGGCAATGGCTAGCGTGCCCTCCGAACCGCGGCCCGTGCTCGGCCGGCTCGATCGGTCGGGACGGCTGATCGACGCCGATCCGGAGCTCGAGACGCTGCAGCGGGAAGCCGGATCGACACTCGGGCAGACGCTCGCGCTTCCGCAGGTCGCCGCGGTGGCGGACCTGGCCCGCAAGCTCGGCACCGCCGTCGGGCGGCCGGCGATCGCGGCATCGGCCGATCACGACATCGAATTGTGGGTCAATGCGAAGCCGGAAGGCGATGAGGTCGCCTTGTCGCTCGAGGGCTGGACGGTCCGTCCGCCTGTCGGGCCGCGGCTCGCCTCGATCCTCGGCGGCGGCGGCGAGGCCGCGGGCGCCAGCACCCAGAACGAATGGACGAGCGACGAGGAGCTCAGGATCATCTCCTTGTCCGCGGATTTCGCCAATCTGCTCGGAGTCGACATCGCCGAGGCGGCGGGGGCGCCGCTCACCCGAATCCTTCGGCTCGAGGAAGATTCGAACGGCGAGATGCCGCTGATCAGCGCGCTTGCCGCGCGCCGCGGCTTTTCGGGCCAGCGAGCGCGCAGCCGGGCCGAGGAAAGCAGTCTGGTGCTGCTGAGCGGCGAAGTAGTAACCGCCGCCGACGGGAGCTTCGCCGGCTTTCGCGGCACGGCGACGAGCGAGAATGATGCCGCCGCCGCGGCGAAGCGGCCGCTCGGCTTCGATCAGGGGCTCGACGAGCTGCTCCGTTCGCCGATCGACAAGATCATCGAGAGCGCCGAGCGGATCGTCGCCCGTTCCGACGGGCCGCTGCGCAGCGACTATGCGAGCTACGGC
>DASUIE010000022.1:0-2585 GCA_036273175.1 Allostellaceae bacterium | reverse complement strand
GCAAGGCGGCGGGCTGTCGGGCTTCACGCGGCGGTCGGAGAGCCAATACGACCCGTTCGGCGCGGCGCACAGCTCGACCTCGATCTCGTCGGGTCTCGGCATGGCGGTGGCGCGGGATTTGAAGGGCGAGAAGAACCATGTGATCGCGGTGATCGGCGACGGCGCGATGAGCGCCGGCATGGCCTATGAGGCGATGAACAACGCCGGCTCGATGGACGCGCGGCTGATCGTGATCTTGAACGACAACGACATGTCGATCGCGCCGCCGGTGGGCGCGATGAGCGCCTATCTGTCGCGGCTGCTGTCGTCGAAATCCTACCAGTCGCTCAGGCATCTGGCGCGCGAGATGGCGAAGAAGTTCCCGAAGCCGCTGGAGCGGGCGGCGGCCAGGGCGGAGGAGTATGCGCGGGGCTTCGTCACCGGCGGCACGCTGTTCGAGGAGCTGGGCTTCTACTATGTCGGGCCGATCGACGGGCACAATCTGGATCACCTGCTGCCGGTGTTGAAGAACGTGCGCGACACGGCGGAGCGCGGGCCGGTGCTGGTGCATGTGGTGACGCAGAAGGGGCGGGGCTACGCGCCGGCGGAGGCGGCGGCGGACAAGTATCACGGCGTGGTCAAGTTCGACGTGGCGACCGGGGCGCAGGTCAAGGGCAAGGCGAGCGCGCCCAGCTATACCAGCGTGTTCGCCAAGGCGCTGATCGCCGAGGCCGAGGCGGACGACAAGATCGTGGCGATCACCGCGGCGATGCCGTCGGGGACGGGCCTCGACAAGTTCGCCGAGCGCTTCCCCGCGCGCTGCTTCGATGTCGGGATCGCCGAGCAGCATGCGGTGACCTTCGCGGCGGGCCTGGCGTGCGAGGGCTTGAAGCCGTTCGCGACGATCTACTCGACCTTCCTGCAGCGGGCCTATGACCAGGTGGTGCATGACGTGGCGATCCAGCGGCTGCCGGTCAGGTTTGCCATGGACCGCGCCGGTCTGGTGGGGGCGGACGGCGCGACGCATGCCGGGGCGTTCGACCTGGCCTATCTCGGCTGCCTGCCGGGCTTTGTCGTCATGGCGGCGGCGGACGAGGCGGAGCTGATGCACATGGTGGCGACCTGCGCCTTGATCGACGACCGTCCCTCGGCGGTGCGCTACCCGCGCGGCGAGGGCTGCGGCGTCGCGCTGCCGCAGCGGGGTGTGGCGCTGGAGATCGGCCGGGGCCGGATCGTGCGCGAGGGCAGCTCGATCGCGCTGTTGAGCCTGGGCACGCGGCTCCAGGAATGCCTCAAGGCGGCGGACGAGCTGCAGGCGCACGGGCTCTCGGCGACGGTGGCGGATGCGCGCTTCATGAAGCCCTTGGACGGCGAGCTGGTGGAGCGGCTGGCGCGCGAGCACGAGGTGCTGGTGACGGTGGAGGAGGCGGCGATCGGCGGATTCTCGAGCCATGTGCTGCATCATCTGGCGCATGCCGGGCTCCTCGACCACGGCCTCAAGTTCCGGCCGCTGGTGCTGCCCGACCGCTTCATCGACCACGACACTCCCGCCAACCAGTACGAGCAGGCCGGCCTCACCGCCCGACACATCACCCAAACCGCCCTCAAGGCCTTGGGGCGCGCGCTCCGCTCGATCTCGGCGAGCGCATGATCTCCCGGCGCCTTGCTCTGGCCGTCGGTGCGCTCGCGGCCGTCGCGGCGCTGCCCGTCATTGCCGACGCGGCGGCCGATCCGTCGAGCGCCGCGACCACCGTCTCGTCCTTCTACGACGTGCTGCTATCGGTGATGAAGGAAGGCCCGGCGCTGGGCTTCAAGGGGCGCTATGACCGGCTCAGCCCGACGGTGCGCACGACCTTCGACTTTCCGCTGATGACGCGCCTCATGGTCGGGCCGCAATGGCCGAGCCTCACCCCGGCGCAGCAGCAGCAGCTCATCGCCGCGTTCAGCGACTTCAGCGCCGCCACCTATGCCAGCCGCTTCGACGAGTATTCCGGCGAGCGCTTCCAGGTCGACCCCAAGCCGATCGCCAGCAACGGCGGCGTGATCATCCACACCAAACTTGTGAAGAGCGATGGCGAACCCGTTGAACTTGATTATTTATTGCGCACGTCTGACGATGTTTGGCGGGTCATCGACGTGTATCTGAGCGGCACGGTCAGCGAGCTCGCGACACGGCGTTCGGAAGTCTCCGCGGTGCTGCGCCGCGGCGGCCCGGAAGCTCTCGTCGACGTGCTGCAGCAGAAAACCGCCGCGCTGCGCGGCTGACGCGCCCTGGCCTAACGCGGCTTGGCCTGCGAGATCTGCGGTTGCTGGGAGGCCGGGTCCTGATAAAGCGTATCGAGCTCGGGCAGTGGCGCCGGCTCGCCGTGGCGCAACTCGGACGCGCGGTGCTGGCGGAACAGGCTGCGCAGCTGCGCATAGAAATCGATCGCGTTGCGCTGCAGCTCATCCAGCGTCTGAATGTTGCGCGCCCGCTGGTCGATGCCATTGACGACATAGCGGCCATAATTGGCGTTGGTCATGGTGTCGCCGGAAATCGCGAGACTGTAGGGGTCGGCGTAGCCATCGACGCCCATGCCGATGCCGTCGCGCGGATTGGAGGGCCC
>DASUIE010000021.1:0-6443 GCA_036273175.1 Allostellaceae bacterium | reverse complement strand
TTCGCCGCGCACGGGCTCGAAGACCTCGGCCTCAAGCTCAACGCGATGGTGCGCCAGGGCAAGTGGAACGAGCTCGCCGCCGAGGTGCCCGACGACATCGCCCACCTCTTCGCCGCGGTCGGCCGCCACGACCAGATCGCCAAGGCGATCGCCGACCGCTACGGCGGCCTCGTCGACGCGATCACGCTGGGCCGCGAAGGCACCGGCAAGGTGCCGAACGATCTCGCCCAGGACATCCGCCGCATCCCCCACCAGTACCGGGGGCTGCCGCACTAGCCGCCGGCGTCGTCTCGCCCATCACCGCGTCCCACTCGAAGAAATTGGGCTTGAGCGCCTCGGCGAAGGCGGCGCGGCGCTCGGCGGGCGTATTGCCCCAGGTCCCGGCGCCGCCCCAATAGTCGGCGAAGACCGCGGCGGCCTCCTCCCATTCGCCCAGCCCGCCGTGCTTCTTGATCGTGTCGCGCAACGCCCAGGCCTCGGCAAACGCGGTGGTCCGGCCAGCCTGGTCGAGCAGGTAGAACGGATTGATTTCCAGGAGCACGAGCTTCGTCGCGCGGGGGCCGAGCCGCGCGGCGGCCTTCATCGCGACCGACCCGCCGAAGGAATGCCCCACGAGGCAGATAGGCCCCTCCGGCGCAGCGGCCTCGACAAGCGCGGCCTGGTCGTCGAGCGTCTGCGTCCGGTGGCCGGGCCAGGGCGGCGTCTTGCCATAGCCGAACAGGTTTATCGCGCGGACGCGAAACCGGCCGGCAAGGTCGTCCATCAGCCGCCGCCACTGGCGCGCGCCCGAGACGCTCGAATGCACGAGCACGACGGCGGTCCCGCTCGAACCCGCTTCGAGAAAATCCGCCGCGATCGGTATAGTCTCGGCCATCGGCCACGAGCTTACATCGGGAACGCGCCCATGACCTACCCGACCCACCCCATTCCCACGACGGTCGTCGGCAGCTACCCGCAGCCGGACTGGCTGATCGACCGCGCGGCGCTTGAAAAGCACGGCGTGCCCCGCGTCCATGCGCACGAGATCTGGCGCATCCCCGGGTCGCATCTGAAGGAGGCGCAGGACGACGCGACGATCCTCGCGATCCGCGAGCTGGAGCGCATCGGCATCGACATCGTCAGCGACGGCGAAATGCGGCGGGAGAGCTATTCCAATTATTTCTCGCTCGCGCTCGACGGCGTCGATAGTGAGCGGCTCGGCTCGGTGATCGGCGCCAACGGCCGCGCCACGCCGGTCGCCCGCGTGACCGGGCGCATCCGCCGCAAGGGGCCGGTCGAGATCGCCGACGCCGCGTTTCTCGTCGAGCACGCAGCCCACGCCACCAAGATCACCCTGCCCGGCCCCTTCACGATGTCGCAGCAGGTGCAGAACGAGTTCTACAAGGACGAGGCCGAACTCGCGATGGATTACGCCGACGCGGTCAACGCCGAGCTCAAGGAGCTGAAGGCGGCCGGCGTCGATGTCGTCCAGCTCGACGAGCCGTGGGTGCGCGCCGCGCCCGACAAGGCCGCCGCTTACGGCGTCGCCGCGATCGACCGCGCCCTCGCCGGGATCGACGGCCCGACCGTCGTCCATATCTGCCTCGGGTACGGCCACCTCGTGAAGAACAAGCCGAGCGGCTACGCCTTTCTGCCGCAGCTCGCCGACTCGCTCGCCCGGCAGGTCTCGCTCGAGGCGGCGCAGCCGCAGCTCGACCTCGGCGTGCTGAAGGAATTGTCGAACAAGACGATCCTCTTGGGCGTGCTCGACCTCGGCAGCGAGCGGGTCGAAACCGCCGACGAGGTCGCCGCCCGGCTCCGCGCCGGGCTCAAGCACGTCGCCGCCGACCGTCTCGTCGCCGCCCCCGATTGCGGGATGAAGTACCTGCCGCGCGCCCGCGCTTTCGGCAAGCTCCGCGCGATGGTCGAGGGCGCCGCGATCGTGCGGCGGGAGGTTGGGGCCTAGCCCCTATTGCGCGAAGACGATCCGCGGCGGGCGGCCGGGATCGCGCCGATAGTCGAACACGATCCAGCAATGGTGGTGCTGGCCGGTCGTCGTGTGCTGGTTTTCCGAAAACCACTGGATGCGCCGGGTCAGCGCGATGACCGTATCGAGCGGCGCGGCCGAGATCATCTCGGAGGCGCGCTTCCCCGCGATCCACTGGAAGCGCACGAGCAGCGCGAGCTGCCCCTCGGCCTTTGCCGTCAGGTCGAGCGCGTGGCGGATAAAACGCAGCATCGACAGCGACACATTGGTCGTGCGCCGCACCGGGCCGCCATCGCCATAGGGCGGGTTGGTGACAAGCGCCGTGCAGCCAGTCGGAAACCCGTCGCAGGCATAGAAATCGACCCCCGGCGCGCCATAGCCGTAATCGGCGAGGTCGGTCGCCTCGACCCGGTGGCCCGCCTCGCCGAGCGCCCGGGCGATCCCGCCATCGCCGCAGCACGGCTCCCACACCGGGCCGCGCAGCCGGGTTTCGCGCAACAGGCATCCGGTGACCCAGGCGGGGGTCGAATAGAAATCCTCGGCCTGGCGGTCGTAACCGGAAATGTGGATCGCGCGCGTCTCGGCCATCGCGCAAGTCTAGGCGGTGGCGGCGCCTGGCGCTCGCTCTTTCGCGGGCGCGCGGCGCGGCCTATCCTGGGGCGGACCGAAAGGAGCCTCGCATGAAACGAGCCGCCGTCCTGATCGCCCTCTTCGGTTGCCTTTTCACCGCCCCCGCCGCCCGCGCCGAGACCGTCGACTTGCTGCTGGTGCTCGCCGCCGACGTCTCGCGCAGCATCGACGACGGCGAGTTCGAGCTGCAGCGCAAGGGCTATGCCTCGGCGATGACCGACCCGCGCGTCTTGAAGGCGATCGTCGGCGGCAAGCACCACGCGATCGCGGTCACCTTTGTCGAATGGGCGGGCGACCAGGAGGAAAAGACGGTCGTCGACTGGACCGTCATCCGCGACGAGGAGGGCGCCGGCGGCGTCGCCTCGGCGATCCTGTCGGCGCCGCGCTCGTTCCTCGGCCGCACCTCGATCAGCGCGGCGATCGACTATTCCGTCGATACGCTGGCCTCGGCCCCGGCGGATTCGGAAAAGCGGGTCATCGACATTTCCGGCGACGGCACCAGCAATTCCGGCCGCATCGTCACCGAGGCGCGCGACCAGGCGGTCGCCAAGGGGATCACGATCAACGGTCTGGCGATCATCAACACCGCCGCCAACCCCGGCTTCGCCTATCACACCCATCCGCCCGGCGGCCTGCCGAACTACTACAAGGAGAATGTGATCGGCGGGCATGGCGCGTTCCTGCTGGTGGTCCAGGATTTCGGCACCTTCGCCGACGCGATCGCGCAAAAGCTCGTCGCCGAGATCGCCGGCCTGCCCGCGCCGCGGCGCTATCTGGGCTTGTCTGTTCCCTCCGAGGGTTGGCCCCTGTATAAGCGCCGCGGGTAAGCGCCTGGAAAGAGCCCGTAGCTCAGCCGGTAGAGCAACTGACTTTTAATCAGTAGGTCTCGGGTTCGAATCCCGACGGGCTCACCAGCGCGGCACTCCCTCACCCTTTCGGGAGAATGCCGATCCCCTTTTTTGTGTCGTCGGTGCTCGGCTTTCCTTCTTCGCCGTAGCTGTATAACGCAAACGGAGGGTTGCCGACTCCGGTATAAGCATAATGAAACGGGCGGCCCCACGCGTCGTTCGGCAAGTCCCCGTCAAGATAAGGCCCTTGCCATTTTCCCTTGAGTTCCGGATTCGTCGGGGCGGTCATCAGCATCGCCAGCCCTTCGTCGGTCGTCGGGTAGCGCCCGATGTCGAGCCGCAGGGTATCGAGCGCGGTGCGCAGCATGCGAATCTGCGTTTGTGTGGTCTGCACCTTGGAGGTGTCGAGGCGCGCCAGGAGCCGCGGCCCCACCAGCCCGACGAGGAGCCCGATGATCGCCAAAACGATCAGCATCTCCAGCAGCGTAAAGCCAGCGGCGGCACGCTGCCGGGTCCCGGCCACGACAAGAATTTCGCTGGAAGCGACGGAGCGCGGCGCCGATTTCCGCCACGTTTCGCCGTAAAGCTGCGAAGTCATGACCGTCCCCCGACCGGCTGCATAGCCCCTTCGGGAAAACCGGTCAAGGCGAGCCGGCGGCCGCTACATCTGGGGCAGCGTAAGCCCGCTGGCGCCGAGTTCCGCGGCCAATTCCGCCTTTACCCGCCGGAATCCGTCTTCGGTCGTCGCCTCGGCGCGGGCGACGATCAGCGCGCCGGTATTCGAGGCGCGCACCAGCCACCACCCGTCCTCGGTCTTGACCCGCACCCCGTCGACATCGCTGACCGCCGCGCCGCGCGCAGCCAGCCGCCCGCGGATTTCCTCGACGATCGCGAATTTGCGCGTCTCGCTGCTGGGGATGCGCATCTCCGGCGTGTTGATGACCCGCGGCATCTCGTCGACCATCTCGACCAGTGTCTTTTCCGAGCGGGCGAGGATGCCGAGGAGGCGCACCGCGACATAGATCGCGTCGTCATAGCCGTAATAGCGGTCGGCATAGAAGATGTGGCCGCTCATCTCGCCGGCGAGCGGGGCGCCGGTCTCGGCCATCAGCGACTTGATCCGCGAATGCCCGGTCGGGGCCATCACCGGCTCGCCGCCGAGCCGCGCGACCTCGTCGAACAGCACCTGGCTCGCCTTGACGTCGGCGAGGATCTTGGCGCCCGGCAGGTTGGCGAGCACGTCGCGCGCCAGCACCATCATTAGCTGGTCGCCCCACAGGATGCGGCCCTGCGCATCGACCACGCCGATGCGGTCGCCGTCGCCGTCGAAGGCGATGCCGAGGTCGCATTTCTCCTTGGCGACCGTCTCCTGGAGCTGCACCAGGTTTTCCGGAACAGTCGGGTCGGGGTGATGGGCCGGAAACGTGCCGTCGATCTTGGCATTGATCAGCACATGGTCGCCCGGCAGCACCGGGGTCAGCGCCGCGATCGCGTCGCCGGTGGCGCCGTTGCCCGGGTCCCACGCGACCTTGAGCAGCTTGGCGCCGTCGTAATCGTGCTGGATGCGGTCGAGATAGTCGGCGAAGACGGTGCGCTGCGTCACGATCCCCCGCGTGTTCGAAGGCGGTCCCAGCGTCGCGGCGGTCTGCGCCAGGCGCTGGATCGCCGGGCCGAAGAACGGCTTGCCCAGCATCACCATCTTGAACCCGTTATGGTCGGGCGGGTTGTGCGATCCTGTCACCATCAGCCCGCCATCGACCCCCAGCGTCGCCGCCGCGAAATACAGCATCGGCGTCGGCCCGAGCCCGATGCGGACGACATCGACCCCGCCCTCGGCGAGCCCGTCGACGAGCGCCGCCTCCAGCTCCTCCGAGGTAAGCCGCCCGTCGTAGCCGACCGCGACCTTGCGCCCGCCCGCCGCCGCCAGGGTCGCGGCAAAGCTGCGGCCGAGCACGCGCGCGTCGGCGGCATGCAGGGTGTCGCCGACGATGCCGCGGATGTCGTATTCGCGCAGGATCGTGGGGTCGAACCGATGGGGCATGGATGACCTATAGGTAGTTTTTGAGGAGCCGCCGCAGCCTGTCGCCGAGCTCGGGATGGGCGAGGCCGAGCGCCAGGTTGGCTTCGAGGAAGCCGAGCTTGTCGCCGCAATCATAACGTCTTCCGGTCGTGCGCAGCCCGTGAAAGGCCTGGCCCTCCTCGATCAGCGCGGCGAGACCGTCGGTGAGCTGGATCTCGTTGCCGGCGCCCGGCCTGGTCCGCGAGAGATGGCCAAAGACTTCTGGCTGGATGATATAGCGGCCGATGATCGTCAGGGTCGAGGGCGCCACCTCGGGCTCGGGTTTCTCGACCACGCCCCTCGCCTTCGCCAGCCTGCCGTCGTCGGAAACGATGTCGAGGACGCCATAGCGTTTGGTGTCCTGGCGCGGCACCTCGATCACGGCGACGACGTTGCCGCCGGTCGTCTCGTAGGCATCGACGAGCTGTTTGAGGCAGGGCGGATCGCAGACCATCAAATCGTCGACCAGCATCACCGCGAACGGCTCGTCGCCGACCAGGTGCCGGGCGCACCACACCGCGTGGCCGAGGCCGAGCGGGCGCTGCTGGCGGGTGAAGGCGACCTGCCCCGCTTCGGGCAGCCACCCCTTCATATCGTCGAGCGCCTCGGTCTTGCCGCGCTCCCGCAATGTCGTCTCCAGCTCGAACGAGATGTCGAAATGGTCTTCGATCGCGCTCTTGGCGCGGCCGGTGACAAAATAGAATTCCTCGATCCCGGCCGCCCGCGCCTCTTCGAGCGCGTACTGGATCAGCGGCTTATCGACGACGGTCAGCATCTCCTTCGGCATCGCCTTGGTCGCGGGGAGGATGCGGGTGCCGAGCCCCGCCACCGGAAAGACCGCCTTGCGGACGCGTTTGTGCATCGTCTCAATCTCTACCGCTGGTCAGTGGTAACATAGTCAGTCTGGCTATCCTAAAAACCGTTAACGGCGACAACCCCG
>DASUIE010000020.1:0-31609 GCA_036273175.1 Allostellaceae bacterium | reverse complement strand
GGAGGCCGGAAGCGGAATCGAACCGCTGTACACGGATTTGCAGTCCGTTGCATCACCACTCTGCCATCCGGCCGGACCGGGAGGTGATATAGGCGCGGCGGCGGTGTTGCCGCAAGGCATTCCGATCCATATATTCAAACCGTTCCAGCCAACAGGGATTTAGCGGATGGCGCGCGTTACCGTCGAAGATTGCGTGTTGAGGGTGCCTAACCGGTTCGAGCTTGTGCTTCTCGCCGGACAGCGGGCGCGGGAGATCACCGCCGGCGCGCCGCTGTCGGTCGACCGCGACGACGATAAGAACCCGGTCGTCGCGCTGCGAGAGATCGCCGACGAGACCGTCCCCCTCGACCATCTGAAGGACGGCCTGATCCGGGCCATGCAAAAGCATGTCGAGATGGACGAGCCGGAAGAGACGCCCGAGCTGGAGGCGAGCCTGTTTGGCGTCGCCGACGTGACCGAGACCATCGACGACCGCGAGATGGACGAAGAGACCGGCGATGACGAGGAGGAGTCCGAGGAGGAAATCCTGCCGGCCGACGACGATGGGGAGCTACCCGATTTCTCCGCTGGCGAAACGGAGAGTTTCGAAGACGAGCCCTGACATGCGGCGCCGCGAAAGCGCCGTAATGACTGGATAAAGGCTGCCGCGCGATGATGCGGCAATTCGAGCTCGTCGAGCTGGTCAAATCCTACGACCCCGGCGCCGACGAAACCCTGCTCGACCGCGCCTATGTCTATTCGATGAAGGCGCACGGGACCCAGCTCCGCGCGTCGGGCGACCCCTACTTTTCGCATCCGATCGAGGTCGCCGGCCTGCTCGCCGGGATGAAGCTCGACTCGGCCTCGATCATCACGGGGCTCCTGCACGATACGGTCGAGGATACGGTCGCCACCCTCGGCGACATCGACCGGCTGTTCGGCAAGGAGATCGCGCATCTCGTCGACGGCGTGACCAAGCTGTCGCGGCTCGAGCTGCAATCGGACCAGACCAAGCAGGCCGAAAATTTCCGCAAGCTCGTGCTCGCGATGTCGGAAGACATCCGGGTGCTGCTGGTAAAGCTGGCCGACCGCCTGCACAACATGCGCACGCTCGGCTTTATCAAGGATGCCGAGAAGCGCCGCCGCATCGCCCGCGAGACGATGGACATCTATGCGCCGCTGGCCGAACGGATCGGCATGCACCGCATGAAGGACGAGCTTGAAGACCTCGCTTTCTCGGAGCTTTATCCGGATGCGCGGGCCAGCATCACCGCGCGGCTCGGCTTCCTGCGCGACAAGGGCGGCGGCATCGTTCCGCGCATCATCGCGGAGCTTGCCGCGAAGCTGAAGGAAGGCGGCGTCGACGCAACCGTGGTCGGGCGCGAGAAATCGCCTTACTCGATCTGGCGGAAGATGCAGCAGCGCGATGTCGCGTTCGAGCAGCTTTCCGACATCATGGCGTTTCGCGTGCTGGTCGACGGGATCGGCGACTGCTACCACGCCCTCGGCGTCATCCATTCCGCCTATCACGTGGTTCCGGGCCGGTTCAAAGACTACATCTCGACGCCGAAGCCCAATAATTACCGCTCCGTCCACACCGGGGTGATCGGTCCCGAGCGGCAGCGGATCGAGGTCCAGATCCGCACCCGCGATATGCACGAGATCGCCGAGCTCGGCGTCGCGGCGCATTGGACCTACAAGCAGGGCGCCAAGCCGATCGATGGCCGGCAATACCGGTGGATGCGAGAGCTGCTCGAAATCCTCGACCATGCCTCCGGGCCTGAGGAATTCCTCGAGCACACGCGCATCGAGATGTATCCGGATCAGGTCTTCGCCTTCACCCCCAAGGGTGACTTGATCGCCTTGCCGCGCGGCGCGACCCCGATCGATTTCGCCTACGCCGTGCACTCGCAGATCGGCGACAAATGCGTCGGCGCCAAGATCAACGGCCGGCTGCTGCCGCTGCGGACCCAGCTCGCCAATGGCGACCAGGTCGAGATCGTTACCTCCAAGGCGCAGACCCCGTCTCCCGATTGGGAGAATTTCGTCGCGACCGGCAAGGCGCGGGCACGCATTCGCCGCTTTGTCCGCACCCAGCAGCGCGCGCAATATCTCGACCTCGGCCGCGCCATCGTTCAAAAGGCCTATCGCCAGGACGGCCGGGAATTTTCCGAGCGGCCGCTCGAAGCGGTACTGAAAATCTTCAACTGCACCACCGTCGAAGACCTCTACGTCGCGGTCGGGCAGGGGATCGCGACCGGGCGCGAGGTCGTCAACGCCGCCTTTCCGCATCCGGCCGAGCCAAAAGACAAGGTGGTGCCGCTCGCTCGCGCCCGGCGCAAGGACAAGGCGCACGATTCGGCGGTGCCGATCCGCGGTCTCATTCCAGGCATGGCTTTGCATTTCGCCGGATGCTGCCACCCGCTGCCGGGCGACCGCATCGTCGGCATCGTAACCACCGGCAAGGGCGTGACGATCCACACGATCGATTGCGACACCCTCGAAAGCTTCCAGAACGAGCCGGAGCGCTGGCTCGACGTCGCCTGGTCGGGCGACGAAGAAGACGCCGTCCATGTCGGCCGCATCAACGTGACGATCGCCAACGAGACCGGCAATCTCGGCAGCCTGACGACAACGATCGGCAAGCAGGGCGGCAACATCAACAATCTCAAGATCACCAACCGCTCGACCGATTTCTTCGAAATCATGATCGACATCCAGGTTGCCGACCTGAAGCAGCTGACGACGATCATCGCCGCTCTGCGCGCCACCCCGGTCATCAACTCGGTCGAGCGGGCGCGGGGCTAGCGCCGGTGATCATCGGCATCGGCAGCGACCTGATCGACATCCGCCGCATCGACGAAGCCATCAAACGCTATGGCGACCGCTTCCTCGACCGCATCTTCACCGAGACCGAGCGCAAGCGCTGCGACCGCCGGGCCAACCGCGCCGAAGGCTATGCGCGCCGTTTCGCCGCGAAGGAGGCGATGTCGAAGGCGCTCGGCACCGGGTTTCGCCGCGGCGTGTTCTGGCGCGATCTCGGGGTCGTCAACATGCCGGGCGGGCAGCCGGGTATGCTGTTGACCGGCGGAGCTTTGAAAAGGCTGGAGGCGCTCGTTCCCGCCGGGATGACCGCGCGGATCGATGTCAGCCTCACCGACGAGCCGCCGCTGGCCCAGGCGATCGTCATCATCACCGCTGTGCCGGCTTGACACACCGCCGGGCGATGGGCTTCATCCGGCCTGCTCCAGCGAGCCGCGGTAGGCGATGAAATCCAACAACCAAAAAGTGCTGTCCAAGAAAAAAGCGTCTGGCGGCATCTTAGAGACCATCAAAACCGTAATATATGCGGTATTGATCGCGCTGATCGTGCGTACGGTCGCCTTTGAGCCGTTCAATATTCCGTCGGGTTCAATGATTCCGACATTGCTGATTGGCGATTATTTGTTTGTATCTAAGTTTTCGTATGGCTACAGCCGATACTCGCTACCGCTCGATCTGCCGCTCTTTCACGGCCGGATTCTGCAATTTCGACAGCCGGCGCGCGGCGACGTGATCGTCTTCAGGTTGCCGAGCGACCCCTCGACGGATTTCATCAAGCGGATCGTCGGGCTGCCCGGCGACCGCATCCAGATGAAAGACAGCAACCTCTATATCAACGACCAGATGATGCCGCGACAAAAGGTCAGCGACCTCCCTTGCCCGGACCGGGTCGGTGAGATCTGCCAGCTCTATACCGAGACCCTGCCGGGCAATGTGCAACACCCGATCATCAAGCACGGCGACGGAAATCCGCTCGACAACACTCGCGAGTACGACGTTCCTCCCGACCACTACTTCATGATGGGCGACAATCGCGACAATTCCGACGACAGCCGCGATCACGTTGGGTTCGTCCCGGCCGAGAATCTCGTCGGCATCGCCCAGTTCGTGTTCTTTTCGACCGACGGCTCGGCGCATTGGTGGCAGCCCTGGCTGTGGCCCTTCGCGGTGCGTTACGGCCGGCTGTTCCACGGGATCAGCTAGGGCGGTGTCGGGCGAAGAAGCCGCCCGGCTCATCGGCCACCAATTTGCCCGCCCGGCGCTGCTGATCGAGGCGCTGACCCACCCCGGCGCGCTGCCGAAGCAATCGGCGCGCCGTTCCCGGCGGCGCTCCGTTGCACCGCGCGGCAACTATGAACGGCTGGAGTTTCTGGGCGACCGGGTGGTCGGCCTGGTTATCGCCGAGTTGCTGTGGCGGCGCTTCCCCCGCGAGCCGGAAGGGGATTTGACGCGGCGCCTGGTCCATCTGGTGCGGCGCGAGGCGCTGGCCCGGGTAGCGCTGGCCATCGGACTCGACCGCGACCTAACCCTGTCGCCGGCCGATGCGCTTGCCGGCGCGGCGCGCAACCCGGCGATCCTCGCCGATGTGTGCGAGGCCGTGATCGCCGCGATCTATCTCGACGCCGGTTTTGATAAGGCGGCCGCTTTCATCGCCAAATGGTGGGAGCCGCTCGTCGCCGAGATGGAGGAGCCGCCGCGCGATCCGAAGACCAGCCTGCAGGAATGGGCGCAGGCGCGCGGTCTGGAGCGGCCGAGCTACGATTTGGTCGAGACAGCCGGCCCCGATCATGCGCCGCGGTTTACGGTAGCGGCGCGTGTGCCCGGATACGAGCCGGCCACCGCCACGGCCTCGTCCAAGCGGGCGGCGGAGACAAAAGCCGCGGCCCTATTGCTGACGCGGGTCGAGAATGGCTGACGGTATGACGCGCTGCGGGTTTATCGCGCTGATCGGCGCGCCGAACGCTGGAAAATCGACGCTGCTCAACCAGCTCGTCGGCCACAAGCTCGCGATCGTTACCCCAAAGGTACAGACGACGCGCAGCCGGCTCCTCGGCATTACGCTGCTCGACGATACCCAACTGATCTTTATCGACACACCGGGGATATTCGCGCCCCGCCGCCGCCTCGACCGTGCGATGGTGGCGGCGGCATGGTCCGGTTCGGCGGATGCCGACGCGACGGTGTGTCTCGTCGACGTCTCGGCGGTCGCCGGCTCGCGCTCGGATCGCGACACGCAGGCGATCGTCGAGCGGCTCGGGAGGGCCGGGAGGCGGGCCATCCTCGCGCTCAACAAGATCGACCTGGTCCGGCGCGATAAGCTCCTCGGCCTCGCCGACGCGCTGTTCAAGGCCGGCCCGTTCGACCACGTCTTTATGATTTCCGGTCTCACCGGCAGCGGCATCGGCGATTTGAAGCGGCATCTCGCAGCGTCGCTGCCGCCGGGGCCATGGCTATTTCCCGCTGACCAGCTTTCCGACGCGCAGGAGCGATGGCTTGCCGCCGAGATCACCCGAGAGCAGGTGTTTCTTCAGCTCCACGACGAACTGCCCTACGCGGCAACGGTCGAAACCGAAACCTGGCAAGAACGCAAGGACGGGAGCGTTAGAATTGATCAGGTGATCTATGTCCAGCGCCCCGGCCAGCGGGCGATCGCGCTCGGCGAAGGCGGCCGGAAGATCAAGGCAATCGGGGTGAAGGCTCGGGCCGAGCTCGAAGCGTTGCTGGACCGGCGGGTGCATCTCTTTCTTTTCGTCAAGGTGCGCGACAACTGGCTCGACGACCCCGAGCGCTTTGCCGCGCTGGGGCTCGATTTCAATGCCTGAATGGCGTGACATTGGGTTTGTGCTGGCCGCGCGGCGGCACGGCGAGAGCGCCGCTATCGTCGAGGTCTTGACCACCGAGCACGGCCGCCATGCCGGCCTCGTGCGCGGCGGTCAGTCGCCCAGAAGACGGGCGCTGCTACAGCCGGGCAACGCGGTCGAGGTGACGTGGCGCGCGCGGCTCCCGGAACATCTCGGGACGATCGAATGCGAACTGTCGCGAGCCCATGCGGCTCGGTTTCTCGACGACCCCGAAAGGCTCGCCGCGCTTGCCTCGGCGGCGTCGCTCGTCGCCGTGTCGCTGCCCGAACGCGAGCCGCACGGCGATGTCTACCGCTCGTTCGCGGCGCTGGTCGATGCGCTCGATTCGGGAGGCGAATGGCCGGCGCGCTATGTCGCCTGGGAGTGCGACCTGCTGGCGGCGCTCGGCTACGGTCTCGACCTGTCGCGCTGCGCGGTTACCGGGGCGCTTGACGATCTGGCCTACGTCTCGCCGCGGACGGGCCGCGCGGTGTGTCGCGGCGCCGGACAGGAATATCGCGACAAGTTATTGATACTGCCAGAGTTTATGACTGGACGGGGAGAGGCTGACCGCGTCGGCATCGCCGCCGGGCTGACCCTCACCGGATATTTCCTGCACCGCCACTTGATGGACCCGCAAGGGCGGGAATTGCCCGAGGCCCGCGAGCGCTTCGCCGAGCGCATGCGGCGGATCGGCGGGGTTGGTAGGATGGCCGGATGACTGCTGTGGCGGGCGATATCCGCGACGTCGACTTCGCCGACGCGCTCGGCGAACGCTATCTGTCGTACGCGCTGTCGACGATCATGGCGCGCTCCCTGCCGGATGTGCGCGACGGCCTCAAGCCGGTGCATCGCCGCATCCTTCACGCGATGCGGCAGCTCCGGCTGGATCCCGACCAGGGCTATAAGAAATGCGCCCGCGTCGTCGGCGACGTGATCGGCAAATTTCATCCGCACGGCGAGGTCGCGGTCTACGAGGCGCTGGTGCGTCTCGCCCAGGATTTCGCGCAGCGCTATCCTCTCGTCGACGGGCAGGGGAATTTCGGCAATATCGACGGCGATAACGCCGCGGCGATGCGCTACACCGAGAGCCGCATGTCGGCGGTGGCTCGAGCGATGCTCGAAGGCATCGACCAGGACGCCGTCGATTTCCGCGAGACGTATGACGGCGAGGACAGCGAGCCGGTCGTGCTGCCCGGCCGGTTTCCGAACCTGCTCGCAAACGGCGCCGCCGGCATCGCGGTCGGAATGGCGACCAGCATCCCGCCGCATAATGTCGGCGAGATTTGCGCCGCGCTGCTGCATCTGATCGACGACCCGAAGGCCCCGATCGCCGAGCTGGTGACGCATCTGCCCGGGCCGGATTTCCCGACCGGCGGTGTGCTGGTCGAGTCCGCCGACGCGATTGCCGAGGCCTATGCAACGGGCCGCGGCAGCTTCCGCCTGCGCGCCCGGTGGACCAAGGAGCAGCAGCGTAACGGGCTTTTCCAGATCGTCGTCACCGAAATCCCGTTCCAGGTGCCGAAGGGACGGCTTGTCGAAAAGATCGCGGCGCTGCTCGAGGAGCGCAAGCTGCCGCTGCTCGCCGATGTGCGCGATGAATCGACGGAGGATGTGCGCCTCGTCCTCGAACCGAAGACACGCAACGTCGACGCCGATGTGCTGATGGAGCAGCTGTTCCGGCTCACCGAGCTGGAGACGCGCGTCCCGCTCAACCTCAATGTCCTCGACGCCGCGGGCATACCGCGGGTGATGAACCTGAAGGAGGCGCTGCAAGCCTTTCTCGATCACCGCCGCATCGTCCTGCAGCGCCGCAGCCGCCACCGCCTCGCCGCGGTCGCCCGCCGCATGGAGATTCTGCGCGGACTGATCATCGTCTACGTCAATCTGGACGAGGTGATCCGCATCATCCGCGAGGCGGATGACCCCAAATCCGAGATGATGGCGCGCTGGAGCCTCAGCGAGGTTCAGGTCGAGGCAATTCTCGACATGCGGCTGCGCACCTTGCGGCGCCTCGAAGAGCTGGCGATCGGCAAGGAGCTGGAGACGCTGGCGAGCGAGTCGTCGGGGCTGGAGGCGCTGCTCGCCAGCGAAAAGCGGCAATGGCGGACACTCGCCAAGGAGATCGGCGAGATCGCGGCCGAGTTTGGCGGCGAGACACCCCTCGGCCGCCGCCGCACCGAGCTGGCGCAAGCGCCGGCGGCTGTCGAAATTCCGGCGGCGGCGCTGGTCGAGCGCGAGCCGGTGACCGTGTTGTGCTCGAAGATGGGTTGGATCCGTGCGGTCAAGGGCCACAACGCCGTCGCCGCCGACCAGCGCTACAAAGAGGGCGACGAGGGGCGCTTCGCCATCCTCGCCGAGACCACCGACCGGCTGATGATCTTCGGCAGCAACGGGCGGTTCTACACCGTCGGCGTCGACAAGTTGCCGGGCGGGCGCGGACAGGGCGAGCCGCTCAGGCTGATGATCGATTTGCCGAACGAGCACGACACCGTCGCGATGTTTCCGCACCGGCCGGGACTCAAGCTGCTCGTCGCGTCGAGCGACGGGCGCGGCTTTATCGTCGACGCCGACGAGGCGCTGGCGCAGACCCGCGCCGGCAAGCAGGTGCTGAATCCCGGCGGAGCGGCCAAAGGCTGTATCTGTGCCCCGGCCGAGGGCGAGGCGGTTGCCCTGGTCGGCGAGAACCGGCGGATGCTGATCGTCGACCTCGCGGAAATCCCCGAGATGACGCGCGGTCGCGGCGTAATCCTACAGCGCTACCGATCCGGCGGGTTGGTCGATGCCAAATTCTTACGCCTCGCCGACGGCCTTTCCTGGCGCCAGGGCGAAAACCGCACCCGTACTGAATTCGACCTGACACCCTGGCGGGGCGCCCGGGCCGGGGCGGGACGAAGCGTGCCGCAAGGCTTCCCGCGCTCGGGCAAATTCAGCTGAAATCGACGGCTGTGGTGTTCGCGCCGCAGAGGAGCACGGCGACCCGCTCGTTCGGCCCGGGCCGATAGCGGCCGGAGAGCAGCGCCGCGAGAGCGGCGGCGCCGCCGGGTTCCGTGGCGATGCGGAGCGTGTCCCACAATTTGGCTTGGGCTGCCCGGATCGCGTCGTCGGATACCAGCACCGACATGGAGACGAACTCCTGCGCGATCGGGAACATCAATCCGCCGACCTGACGTGGCGCCAAAGAGTCGGCGGCGATCCCGCCGGCCGGGGCATCGACCGGCCGCCCGGCGGCGAGCGCGTCATGCAGCGTCGGCGCCGCCTCCGGCTCGACGGCGACGACGCGGATACCGTTGCGGTACCACGCGGCAATCCCGCCGATCAGACCGCCGCCGCCGACCGCGACGAGCAGCGTCTCGATCAACGGCGCGTCTTCTTCCAGTTCGAGCCCGACCGATCCCTGACCCAGCAAGGTCTCCCGCTGGTCGTAGGCGTGGACCGGGAGCGCGCCGGTGCGGGCGACATAGGCTTCGCTCGCGGCCAGCGCATCGGCGTAGCGCTCGCCGCCGACGACCAGCTCGGCGCCGTAGGCGCGGATGCGGTCGAGCTTGGCCGGCGATGTGACTTCGGGCACGAAGATCGCCGCCTTGATGCCGAGTCGCATCGCCGCGTAGGCGACCGCCGCACCGTGATTGCCACCGGAGGCCGCCGCGACCCCCGCTTCCGGCGCCTTGCGGGTCAACAAATTGGCGAAAGCGCCGCGCGGCTTGAACGAGCCGGTGTGTTGCAGGAATTCAAGCTTGAAGGCGAGCGGCGTCCCGGAGAGGCCGAAATCGCCGGCTTCGGCGATGACGACCGGCGTGCGGCGAATATGCGGGCGGATCAGCCTTTCGGTCTCGGCGATGCGCTCGCGGGTGATCGGGCTTTCGGTCATAGCGGGCCATGTCATACTGGCGGTGACGAGCTTTGGGTAGGGTGTCGAGATGGCGGCAGCGCCGAACAGCACATTGGACGCCACCGGGCTCAAATGCCCGTTGCCGGTGCTGAAGGCTCGGCGCGCGCTGAAGGATGTGCCGGCCGGCGGCGTACTCGAGGTGCTGGCGACCGACCCCGGCGCAGTGCAGGACTTCGCCCATTTCTGCCAGACGACCGGTTGCGACCTTGTGGAATCGAGCGAGACTGGCGGGGTACTCCGGTTTCTGCTACGGAAGCGGTCATGAAGCCAACCCTGCGACGACGATCTGGATAGCTCCTTCCGTCAGCTATTCCCGTTGTCCTGCGCAGGTTCCTTCGATGAGTGAAAGCGTTCTCGCGAGCCGCGACAGTGGCGCGCATGTCTACCAGATTGACACCGACCGGGCCCGGCTCGACCTCGATCTGATCCACGATTTTCTGGCGAATGGCTCGCACTGGGCACGCGGCATCCCCCGCGCGACCTTCGATCGGGCCATCGCGCATTCGCGCGCCTACGGCCTCTATCGTGACGGCGCGCAGATCGGCTTCGCCCGGGTGATCACCGATGAGGCGACATTCGCCTATGTCGCGGATGTCTTCGTGCTCGCCGAGGCCCGCAACGAAGGCCATGGGCAATGGCTGGTCGATACGATCCTGGCCGATCCGGCGCTCGCCGGGCTACGGCGCTGGCTATTGGTGACGCGCGATGCCGCGAGCCTTTATCGACGCTGCGGCTTCACCGATCTGGCGCCATACACCTATCTGGAGCGCTGGGATGCCGACTGCTACGCCAGCTTGACCTGAATCTCTTCGCCGACTTGGCGGATTTCGTAGGTCTTAATCGCATCGACGCAGGGAGGTGCCGTGGCCGCCCCGGTCTTGACGTCGAACCGGCCGGCGTGCAGCGGGCACTCGATCTCCCCGCGGTCGAGCCAACCGTCCGACAGTTTGGCGTACGCGTGGGTGCACACGTCATCGGTCGCGTAGAGAGTTCCATCGAGGTCGTAGAGGGCGATCTCGCGCCCGCCGACGACGACGCCGATAATCTCGTTCTCCGCGAGGTCGGCGCGCGAGGCGACCTTGACCCAGCCGTCGTCGCTCATGCTTTACCCTCGCCGGAGCCGAACGCCTTGAACGCGATGATCGTGAAGGTGTCGCGAATGCCCTCGAGAACCTGCACCTTCTCGGTCACGAAATGCCCGATATCGGTGCTGTCGGGCAGGTGGCATTTCATGATCAGGTCGTACTGGCCGGAAATCGAATAGACTTCCGAGACCCCTTCGACATCGAGGACGGCGGCATCGGCCACATTATAGGCTTGGCCGCGCTCGCATTTGACCATGACGAAGATCGTCTGCATGCAAACCCCGCTACGATCGGCTCTTGCCGCCGATCATAGCGGCTTCGCCTTTGCTTAGCGACCGACCGGACGCGCGAGGAAGGCCGGGGTATGGTCCCCGAAGGCGGCGCTCGGCGGGCCGGGGGAGCGGATCGCCGGGGCCGGGGTTCGCGCGGGCCTGAAGGGCATGACGCTGCTCTCCTTGCGCGGCTTGCGCTCGGTCTCCGCCTTTCTGGCAGGGGGACGCGCCGCGGGAGGACGCCGACGCCGGCGGTGGCCGTCTTCGCTTTCGTCGAGCGCGGCGGCGGCGATGCCGTCTATCGAGATGGCCGGAATATCGCGGCCGATCAGCTTGACGATCGCGGCGACATTCTTGCCGTCTTCCGGCGCGGCCAGCATGAAGGAGCGGCCGGGGCGGCCGGCGCGCCCGGTGCGGCCGATACGGTGCACATAATCCTCGGCGTGATATGGCACGTCGAAGCAGAAGACGTGACTCAGTCCGGCGATATCGAGCCCGCGCGCGGCGACGTCGCTGGCCACCAGCAGCCGAATCTCCCCGGCCTTGAAGCGGCCGAGCGTCTCGGTGCGCTTTGGCTGCGGCATGTCGCCGTGGAGCGCGGCGGCGTCGTACCCGTGGCGCGTCAGAGATTTGTAGAGGATGTCGACGTCGCGCTTGCGGTTGCAGAAGATGAGGGCGTTCTTGACGTCCTCGCTGTGGATCAGCCGGCGCAGCGCGTCGCGCTTTTCTTCCGGCTCCAGCACGATCAGCGACTGCGTCACCGTTTCCGCCGGCGAGGCGGGCGGGGCGACGGCGACCTCGACCGGGTTGTTCAGGAATTGATCGGCGAGGCGGCGGATTTCCGGAGGCATCGTCGCCGAAAAGAACAGCGTCTGACGGGATTTCGGCAGCAGCCCGACGATCCGCTCGACATCGGGGATGAAGCCCATGTCGAGCATCCGGTCGGCCTCGTCGATGACGAGGATGCGCACATCCGACATCAGAATGCGGCCACGCTCGAACAGATCGATCAGGCGGCCCGGCGTGGCGATCAGCACGTCGACGCCGCGGTCGAGCTTGCGCTCCTGGTCGCCAAAGCTCTCGCCGCCGATCAATAGCGCCGTCGTGAGCCGGTGGTTTTTGCCGTAGATTTCGAAAGAGGCCTCGACCTGGGTCGCCAGTTCACGGGTCGGTTCCAGGATCAGGGAGCGCGGCATCCGCGCGCGGGCTCGCCCGGCGGCGAGCTTGTCGATCATCGGCAGGGCGAACCCGGCGGTCTTTCCCGTGCCGGTCTGGGCACAGCCGAGCAGGTCGTGCCCGGTTTTAATAAAGGGGATCGCTTGCTGCTGGATCGGCGTGGGGTGGGTATAGCCTGCGTCGGCAACCGCCTGAAGAATTTCAGGGGACAGTCCAAGTTCAGAAAAATCCATCGAGAAGTAGGTACCTTATCTGAGGAATTAAGCAGCCGTAGTACGGGAGTTAATTCGCCTTAGTGAGGGAAAAAGTCAATCGGTTTCACCGTTTGAGCCATGTGGTTTAAGCACGGCCGTAATGTAATGCCGGGCTTTTACGGTTCAACGGCGCCGAAATTGCGGCCGCGGCATGACTGGCGGCGCCACAGTGTCTTTGTGGCGGAAGTTGATTCGCCCTTTCGACAAATCGTACGGAGTCATTTCAACCGTTACGCGGTCGCCGGCAAGGATGCGGATCCGGTTCTTCTTCATTTTCCCGGACGAATAGGCCAGCGTCTCGTGACCGTTGTCGAGCCGCACGCGGAAGCGCGCGTCAGGCAACAGTTCGAGCACGGTCCCTTCGAATTCTAAGAGGTCTTCCTTTGCCAATCCGCTCTCCTTGCATCAAAGGGGCGCGGCCGCGCCCCCGGCTGGCGCCGGCTTACGCCGAGCGCAGGTTGACGGCCGATACCCGGCCGCGCTGGCCCTGTTCGAGATCGTAGGTCAATTTTTGGTTTTCTTGCAGCCCATCCATACCGGCACGCTCGACGGCGGATATATGCACAAAGACGTCGGCGCCGCCGCTATCGGGGCGGATGAAACCAAAGCCCTTTTGCGCGTTGAACCATTTGACCGTACCGTTAGCCATCACGGGAACTCCACTTGAGTATAAACACCGCCGCACAACGGTGCGGCGCATCGGACGTCGATGGGGCAGGAAGCACGCGGCGCTCAGGTAGAAAGCCGGCTGTGATGCCGGACCCAGACGGGTCGACTAAACTTACGTAGGGGGAAGCTCACGATTGCGCAAGGCCCGCGAGCGGTGAACCCGAATGCATCGCCGCTAAACGTCGAGATCGTGAGCAAACCGGGCATTTTTCTGGATGTAGTCGAAGCGCAATTCGGGCCGCCTTCCCATGAGCGTTTCGACGAGGCGCTCGGTGCGGGCGAGGCCGTCGGCGGTGTCCTCGTCGCGCGCCGGCAGCTTGACCCGCAACAGCGTGCGCTGCGCCGGGTCCATCGTCGTCGCCCAAAGATACCGCGCCGGCATCTCGCCGAGTCCCTTGAAACGGCTAACCTCGATCTTGCCGCGGCCCGTAAAGCCGCTCCGCATCAGCTCCTCGCGGTGCGCGTCATCGCGGGCATAGATCGTCGTGTCGCCCTGGGTCAGCCGGTAGAGCGGGGGCAGTGCGAGAAACAGGTGCCCGTTATCGACAAGCTTTGGCATCTCGCGAAAGAAAAACGTCATCAGCAACGAGGCGATATGGGCGCCGTCGACATCGGCGTCGGTCATGATCACGACCCGCTCGTAGCGCAGCGCGTCCTCCTTGTAGCGCGCGCCGGACTCGGCGCCGAGCGCCAGGATGATGTCGCTCAGCTCCTGGTTCGCCCGCATCTTGTCGGCAGAGGCGCTGGCGACGTTGAGGATCTTGCCGCGGAGCGGGAGGATTGCCTGGGTCTCGCGAGCGCGCGCCTGCTTGGCGGAGCCGCCGGCGCTGTCGCCCTCGACGAGAAAAATCTCGGTCCCTTCCGCGCTGTCGCGGGTACAGTCGGTGAGCTTCCCGGGTAGCCGCAGCTTGCGCGTCGCCGATTTCCGAGACAGCTCTTTCTGCTGGCGCCGCCGCTGGCGCTCCTCGGCGCGGTCGGCGATGCGGTCGAGGAGCAGCCGCGTCGTCGCCGGGTCGGCGCCGAGCCAGTGGTCGAAATGGTCGCGCAGGGCATTCTCGACCAGCCGCGAGGCCTCGGCCGAGGCGAGCCGCTCCTTGGTCTGCCCCTGGAATTGCGGGTCGCGCAGGAAAAGCGACAGCAGCATCGCGGCGCCCGCGGTCGCGTCTTCGCCGGTCGCCTGGGCGATCCGGCGATTGGCGGTCAATTCGCCGTAGCCCTTGATCCCGCGGGTCAGCGCATTGCGCAGCCCGGTCTCGTGAGTGCCGCCCTCGGGCGTCGGGATCGTGTTGCAGTACGAGTGGCAGAAGGCGTCGTCGTCGTCTTCAGGCCAGGTCACCGCCCATTCGACGCTGCCGCCGTCGGCGAGCGCGACCTGCCCCGCGAAGGGGCGCGGTGTCAGCACCGCGCTGCCGTCCAGGCTGGCGGCGAGAAAATCCCCGAGCCCATTCGGGAAGTGCAGCCGGGCCTCCTGGGGCACTCCGTCCGGCCGGGGCAGGGCGGGGTCGCAGCTCCACCGGATTTCGACGCCTCTAAAAAGGTAAGCCTTCGACCGCGCCATGCGGTAAAGCGTCGCCGGGCGAAAGGCGGCCTCGCCGAAGATCTCGGGGTCGGGATGGAAGCGCAACGTCGTGCCGCGCCGGTTCTGCACCGGCCCGCAATCCTCGACCGGCCCCGCCGGAATGCCCCGGCTATAGCATTGCCGCCACAGGCGGCGATCGCGCGCCACCTCGATTTCGAGCATGTCGGTCAAGGCGTTGACGACGGAAATGCCGACGCCGTGCAAGCCGCCGGAGGTTTTGTAGGCCTCGCCGCTGAACTTGCCCCCGGAATGCAGCATCGTCAGGATGATCTCAAGCGCCGACTTGTCGGGGAACCGGGGGTGCGGATCGACCGGCATGCCGCGACCGTTGTCGCGGACGCTGACGATGCCGTCGGCGGCGAGCTCGATCTCGATGCGCGTGGCGTGGCCGGCGACGGCCTCGTCCATTGCGTTGTCGAGCGCCTCGGCGGCAAGATGGTGCAGCGCGCGTTCGTCGGTTCCGCCGATATACATGCCGGGCCGGCGGCGAACCGGTTCGAGCCCTTCGAGAACCTCGATATCCTTGGCGGAATAGGAATCGGTGGTCTTAGGCGCCAGGTTATCGAAGAGATCGGGCATCGCGGTGGATTATAGGGAGGCTTGAACGCCGCGCAAGCAGGATGCAGTATATGAATGCGCACCTACAACAAGATGTTGGTGTCGGTGTTGGCCAGAGCGGCGCAGCTTGGCGGAGCCTCGGAACTCATCTGCCTCGGCAGGATTTATCATGATGATGATCAACGAGATGATGACCAACGAGCGAAAGATCTGGGAGGCGGCCCTGCTCTTGGTCCGGCGACACGGCGCCGACGCGGTCCAGATTGCCGAGCGCGAGGCCGAGCGGCTGAAGGGCGGCGACGACGACTTGACCTGCGTGGTATGGTGCTGGATCGCGCGCTCGACCGCGGAATTGCTCCGCCCTTCGCCCGAGGCTGGCGAGCAGATCCACTGAGCGTCGTCTTCGTCGAGGATGTCATGGCCGAGAAGAAAGAGTTTGAAGTTTTGCATTCGGACGCCGAGTGGCGCCAGAAGCTGGGTCCCGCCGGCTACCACGTGATGCGCGAACACGGCACCGAGCGCGCCGGCACCAGTCCTCTCGACAAAAAGTACGACCCCGGCGTGTATCACTGCGCCGGATGCGGCCAGCCCCTTTTCGCGGCCGCGACGAAGTTCAACAGCGGCTCGGGCTGGCCCAGCTTCTACGCCCCGATGGACGAGGCGGTCGAAACCCAGACCGACCGCAGCTTTTTCATGAGCCGCACCGAGGTCCACTGCAAGAAATGCGGCGGGCATCTCGGTCATGTCTTCGACGACGGGCCTCAGCCAACCGGGCTGCGCTATTGCATGAACGGCGTCTCGCTCGAATTCAAGGCCGACGAGAAAAAGGGCTAAACCGCCTCCGCGCCGCGTTCGCCGGTGCGGATGCGGATCGCTTCCTCGACCTCGTAGACGAAGATTTTGCCGTCGCCGATCTTGTCGGTACGCGCCGCGCCTTGGATCGCCTCGATCGCCCGTGCCGCGAGGTCGTCCTCGATGATGACCTCGATCTTCACCTTGGGTAGGAAGTCGATCACGTACTCGGCGCCGCGGTAGACCTCGGTGTGGCCCTTTTGCCGGCCGAAGCCGCGGACCTCGCTGACGGTCATCCCGCTGACGCCGATTTCGTGCAACGCGCTCTTCACCTCATCGAGCTTGAACGGCTTGATGATCGCTTCGATCTTTTTCATCTGCTCACCATTTGCTGTGCGCGCTCGGCTCAGAACAGGATTCCGCCTTCGAGCAGGAGGCGGCCCTGCGATTTCTCGTTGCCCGACTTGCCGAATGCGAGGCCGGGCGTCGTGCTGCTGGCCTCGACAAAAGACCCTTCGAGTCGGGCGAAGAAGATGCCCTGCTGATAGGTCGGCGTCAGGGTCAATGACCACGCCGTGCTGCCGGGTCCGTAGAGCAGGTTCGGCGCCCCGTTGGCGACGCTGCCGCTCGAGCTGATCACCTCGCCGCGGCCGGCGATGCTCCAATTATCGTTGACCGAGTAGTTCACCAGCAACGCCCCACCGACCGTTGTCGCGTCATGGCCGAAGCCGAGCGACCGGTTGGACGGCACGTTGGTGAACTGGAAGTACGGAGTCACCGTCCACGGCGCCAAGTTGTATGTGTAGATCAGATTGACGATCGTGCTGTTGCTCTGCGGCGCCGGGGTCAGCAGCGTATTGACGTTGGTGGTGCCGAAATTTCCGCCGGCGACGACGGCGAGCGTATTGGCCTTGTCGATCGTCCAGGCCGCGGAGCCGGTGACCCAGTTGAAGTGGTCGGAGTCGAACCCGTCGGTAAACGACACCGAATAGGCGATCGGGCCCAGCGTCAGGTTGGCCTGGACGCCCTTGCTGATCGCCGGCTCCTGGTTCCATAGGAGGCCCCGCTCGACGTTCATGTTCTGGAACGTAAACGTGTATTCGGCGCCGATCAGCGTCGGCAGCTTACCGGCCTGGAGGTTGAAGTCGTCGTTGACGACCCACTTGGCCCACGCCGCCGGCAGCGGCCCCCACAGCGCGCTGTTGGCATTGGTCGCGCGGAGATAGGGGGTGCCGAGCGACGGGATCGAGTAGATGCCGGCCTGCGCGTAGAACTGCAGCGGGCCGGATGTGGTCTGCGCGATGGCCTGGCCGTTGCTGATGTCGAAATTGGCGGAATGGTCGGTCGCGAAATTGTTGCTTTCGAGAAGCCCGAGGCCGCTCAGCACGCCGGTTACATAAACAGGGCCGAGCGGACCGGCATCGAACTTCGCCGGGTTCGGGTTGGCGATGAGGGGACCCGTCAGCGTCGGGTTCGTCATCGCGTTCGATGTCGGCGCGGCGGGTTCGTCGGCGTGGGCGGGAACGCCGATCCCGGCCCATCCGAGCGCCAGTCCGAGAAGCATGATTTTTTTCATCTTGTCCCCCGTACGGAACCGGAATTGCCTAGCTACTGGACAACCTCGCCGTGGAGCGAGAGATCGAGCCCCTCGCGCTCGGAGTCGAGGTCGACGCGAAGACCGATGACCAGGTCGATCAGCTTCAGGAGGACAAGGCTGACGACCGCGTCGTACCCGATCGTGCAGCCGATGCCGTAAAGCTGGATAAGGACCTGGTGCGGGTTGCCGTCGATGAGGCCCTTGTGGTCGGGGCCGCCGACCGCCGCGACGGCGAGCACGCCGGTCAGGATCGCGCCAACCGTGCCGCCGACCGCGTGGACGCCGAACGCGTCGAGGCTGTCGTCATAGCCGAACGCGCTCTTGAGCCCGGTGACGCCCCAGTAGCACACGATGCCGGCCGCGATGCCGATGATCAGCGCGCCGCGCGGGTCGACAAAGCCGGAGGCCGGGGTGATCGCGACGAGGCCGGCGACGGCGCCGGAGATGATGCCGAGCACGCTGGGCTTCCGCCGCAAGGCCCATTCGACAAACATCCAGGTCAGCGCCGCGGTCGCGGTGGCGATCTGCGTCACCGCCATCGCCATACCGGCGCTGCCGTTGGAAGCGACCGCCGAACCGGCGTTGAAGCCGAACCAGCCGACCCACAGCAGCGATGCGCCGATCACGCTGAGGACCAGATTGTGCGGGGCCATCGGCTCGCTGCCATAGCCGCGCCGCTTGCCGAGCATCAAGGCGCAGCAGAGGCCGGCGACACCCGAATTGATGTGAACGACCGTGCCGCCGGCGAAATCGAGCACACCGGCACTGGCGAGGAAGCCGTCGGAACCCCAGACCCAGTGCGCAACCGGGGCGTAGACCACAATCGCCCAGAGACCGATGAACCAGACCAGCGCCGAGAATTTCATGCGGTCGGCGATCGATCCGCAGATCAGCGCCGGGGTGATGATCGCGAAGGTCATCTGAAAGCACATGTAGACCGATTCAGGGATCGTCTTGGCGAGATCGTTCACCGAATCGACGGTCATCCCGTTGAGCAGAAACCGGCTCATCCCGCCGATGAACGGCGAGCCGGGGGTGAATGCCAGGCTGTAGGTGACGACCGCCCACAGCACGGTGACGAGGCAGGTCACCGTGAAGCTCTGCATGATGGTCGCCAGCACGTTCATCTTGCGGACCATGCCGCCGTAGAACAGCGCGAGGCCCGGGATCGTCATCAACAGGACGAGCGCAACCGATGTCAGCATCCAGGCCGTGTCGCCGCTGTCGATCTTGGGAGCCGGCGCCGCCGGGGCCGGGGTTTGCGCCATCGCCGACAATGTCCACAACGATGCGAGGGAGGCAGCGAAGACCAAACGCTGGGCAACTCGATAGACGGAACGCATTCTTTCTCTCCCTCACAAATCCCGGCCGATGGCCGCGGCGCGCGCTGAGACAGTGAGAGGCAAGAACCGTGCCTAGTTCTCGGGCGCGACAATTTGTCGGGAACCGCCTAGTGTCCGTATCCGGAGGTGACCCGATGCCAGAACCCAAACCGCGCCGCGCGCATCTGATCGCCGGCGGCTTCCCGCCCGGCTCGATGGGCGGCCACGATCACGACTACGCCCGGCTCAACCTGCTCGGCTTGTTGGCGGAGCGCGAGGTGCCGTCCTCGGTGTCCAACGATTTCGCCGATGTCGAGAAGTGGCTGCCGGTATCGCGGTTTCTGGTCACCTATGTCGCGGGGCCGTATCCCGACACGGCGCAGACCCAGGCGATCGCGGATTGGCTGGACGCGGGCGGCCGCTGGTTGGCCCTGCACGGCACCAGCGGCGGCCGGGCTCAGCGGGTCGAGGGCGTCCGGATGCGGCGGACCGTCAAGACCGAGCATCATGCCGTGCTCGGCGGTTTCTTCCTGACGCACCCGCCGATCCGCGAGTTCCGGGTCGATGTCGCGGCTCCGGATTCGCCGCTGACCGCGGGGCTCGGCGCCTCGTTCACGGTCGAGGACGAGCCTTATTTCGTCGAGCTGACCGATCCCGCCGCGACGCAAATCCTGCTGACCGCGGAATACGGTCCGAGTGCCGCCGGCGCGACGGCAGGTCTCTATGAGCGAGACACCTCGCTGTTAGCCGATGGGAAGACCCGCGCGATCGGCTATACGCGCAAGGTCGGGAAGGGCGCGGTGACCTACTACACCCTCGGCCACTGCCATAACCCAGCGATCCGCGCCGCGCGCGCAAACAACGACCCCGCCGACGCGACCCCGCCGACCTTCCGCGGCCCGTGGGAAAACGAGGCCGTCGGCAGGCTTTTGCGCAACGCGGTCCTGTGGGGGATCGAGGCCGCGTAACGGGGCGAGGGTTCCGCCTGTCGCGACATCGCAAAAAAGGGCCGGGCAAATGCCCGGCCCTTTGCGTCGGTACCGCGAGCCTCAGACCGAGTAGTACATCGCGAACTCGATCGGGTGCGGCGTGTGCTCGAAGTTGTACACCTCTTCCCATTTCAGCTCGATATAGGACTCGATCTGGTCGCGGGTGAACACGTCGCCCTTGGTCAGGAAGGCGTGGTCGGCCTCGAGCTCGCCGATTGCCTCGCGCAGCGAGCCGCAGACGGTCGGGACGTCTTTCAGCTCTTCCGGCGGCAGGTCGTAGAGGTTTTTGTCCATCGGCTCGCCGGGATGGATCTTGTTCTGGATGCCGTCGAGACCGGCCATCAGCATCGCCGCGAAGCCGAGATACGGGTTGGCGGCCGGATCGGGGAAGCGGACCTCGACGCGCTTTGCCTTCGGGCTGGAGACGATCGGGATGCGGCACGAGGCGGAGCGGTTGCGGGCCGAATAGGCCAGCAGCACCGGCGCCTCGAAACCCGGGATCAGCCGCTTGTAGCTGTTGGTCGTCGGGTTGGTGAAGGCGTTGATCGCCTTGGCGTGCTTGATGATGCCGCCGATGTAGTAGAGCGCGGTCTCGCTGAGATCCGCATAGAGGTTGCCGGCGAAGCTCGGCCGCCCGCCTTTCCAGATCGACTGGTGCGTGTGCATGCCGGAGCCGTTGTCGCCCTTGATCGGCTTGGGCATGAAGGTCGCGGTCTTGCCGTACTGATGCGCGACGTTGTGCACGACGTACTTGTAGATCTGCATGTTGTCGGCGGTCTTGACGAGGGTGTCGAACTCCGCCCCGAGCTCGGCCTGGGCGGGAGCGACCTCGTGATGGTGCTTCTCGACCTTGAGCCCCATGTCGTGCATCACGGTCAGCATCTCGGCGCGCAGATCGCTCTGGCCGTCGACCGGCGGGATCGGGAAATAGCCGCCCTTGATCGGCGGGCGATGGCCGGTATTGCCGTCCGGGAACTGCTTGTTGCTGACCCAGGGGCCTTCCTCGGAATCGATCGTGTAGCTGGCGGTCTGCATCGACGATTCGTAGCGCACGTCGTCGAAGATGAAGAACTCGGCCTCGGGGCCGAAATAGGCGGTGTCGCCGATGCCGGTCGACTTCAGATAGTTCTCGGCGCGCTTGGCGGTCGAGCGCGGGTCGCGGCCATAGGGCTGGCCGGTCAGCGGCTCATGCACGTCGCAGAAGATGATCAGCGAGGTCTGCGCGGCGAAGGGGTCGAGGACGGCCGTGTCGCAATCGGGAGCGAGCAGCATGTCGCTCTCGTTGATGACCTTCCACCCGGCGATCGACGAGCCGTCGAACATCACGCCGCTGGTCAGGAAATCCTCGTCGATCGTGCGGACGTGATGGGCCAGGTGCTGCCACTTGCCGCGCGGGTCGGTGAAGCGGAAATCGACGTATTTCACGTCGTGTTCCTTGATCATCTCCATGACCTTCTTGGTGTCGGCCATCGTAAAGTTCCCCTTGTTGGCTGGTTCGGTTGATGTTTTGGCTAAATGGCGCCTGACTAGATGGCGTCGGGGCCGCGTTCGCCGGTGCGGATGCGGATCGCTTCCTCGACCGTGCAGACGAATATCTTGCCGTCGCCGATGCGGCCGGTATGGGCAGCCTGCTGGATCGCCTCGACGGCCCGCTCGACCATCGAATCCTCCATCACCACCTCGATCTTCACCTTGGGCAGGAAATCGACCACGTATTCGGCGCCGCGATAGAGCTCGGTATGGCCCTTCTGGCGGCCGAAACCCTTGGCCTCGGTCACCGTGATGCCCTTGATGCCGACCTCGTGCAGCGCTTCTTTCACCTCATCGAGCTTGAAGGGCTTGATGATCGCCTCGACCTTCTTCATCGCTGACCCTCTCTGGCGCGCGGCGCCCGCTCTCGAATATGACAGAGCATAACCCATGCCAGCCTGACGCGGCGACCGCCGCGACGCCGCCGCGGTTTGTCCGCCGCATCCTTATGCAACTGTCGGCTCTTCTGCCTATTATTTGAGCAGAACGCAACGATCAGGCTGCGCTGCTCTTGGGCAGGTTGCCGAGAAAATCGCGGATCCGGCGGACGGCCTCGGTGATGTTGTCGAGGCTGTTGGCATAGGAGAACCGCACATACCCCTCGCCGTGCGCGCCGAAGCTGGTGCCGGCGATGGTCGCGACGCCGGCCTTTTCGAGAAGCTGGGTCTGGAACTCCTTGGTGTCGAAGCCGGTGCCGGCAATGTTGGGGAAGGTATAGAAGGCGCCACCCGGATTGGCGCAGCGAAAGCCGGGGAGGGCGTTGAGCGCGGCGACGATCACCTTGCGCCGCTCGGCGAAGGCCTCGACCATCTTGCGCACCGGCTCGCGCGGCCCTTCGAGCGCGGCGATGCCGGCGAACTGGGCCGAAGCGTTGACGCAGGAGTGGCAGTTGATCGCCAGCTTCTCGGCGGCCTCGAACAGCCCCTTGGGCCAGACGCCGTAGCCCATGCGCCAGCCGGTCATCGCATAGGTCTTGCTCCACCCGTCGAGGAGGATCACCCGGTCGCGGATCGATGGGTAGGTGAGGAGGCTGGTGTGCTCGCCGCCGTCGTAGAGGATCTCGCCGTAGATCTCGTCGCTCATGATCGCGACCTGCGGGTGGTTTTCGAGACCGGCGACGAGGCGGTCGAGCTCGGCTTTCGGCACCGCGCCGCCGGTCGGGTTGGCCGGGCTGTTGATGATCAGGAGGCGGGTGCGGGGGGTGATCTTTGCGAGGACCTCGTCGGCGCTGAACGAGAAGCCCTTGCTTTCATAGAGCGGGGTCGGGACCGGGGTGGCGCCGGAAAATCGGATGACGCTCTCGTAGATCGGGAAGCCTGGGTTCGGGTACATGATCTCGGCGCCAGGCTCGCCGAACATCAGGATCGCGAAGAACATCGTCACCTTGCCGCCGGGCACCACGAGGACGTTGGCGGGCGACACCTCGACCTTGTGGCGCCGGTAGAGGTCCTTGGCAACGGCCTCGCGAAGCTGCGGTATGCCGTTGGCCGGGGTATAGCCGTGATGACCGTCGGCGAGCGCCTTCATCCCGGCCTCGACGATGTGCTGCGGCGTCGGGAAATCGGGCTGGCCGATACCGAGATTGATGATCGAGCGGCCTTGGGCGGCAAGGGCGTTGGCGCGCGCCAACACCTCGAACGCCGTCTCGGTGCCGAGCGTGGTCATCCGGTCGGCCATCTGCGGCATGCTTTCCTCCTGACTTGCGAGGCTTATTTACTTCGGCACGGCGATGAAGAACAGCCGCGGGTAAGGCAGCATCACCTTGCCGTCGCTGCGCCGCGGATAGGCCTCGGCGAGAAGCTCGGCGTAGCGGTCGAGAAAGCGCGGATGCTCGTCGGCGGTAAGACGCGCAAGGAACGGGCCGAGCCCGGTGCCGCGCAGCCAGTCGATGATCGCGGCGACGCTATCCATGAGCTGGATATAGTTGGTTTCCCAGATCGCGATGCGGCTGCAGCGCGGGGCGAGGAGGTCGTAGTAGAACTCGGGCGGCTTGACCGGAGAGGGGTCGCGGGCTCCGGCGAGGCGGTCGCGCCAGGGTCCTTCCGCGGCGACCTGCCGCATCAGCGCGTGGGTCGCAAAATCGTGGTTGCGCGGCATCTGCACCGCGAGGCACCGGCTGCCGGCGAGGAGGCGCGGGATCAGCCGCTCGTGATCGCCGACCCATTGCACCGCGGCGTTCGAGAAGACGAGGTCGTAGGGCGTGGCGGGTTGCCAGCCGGCGATGTCGCCTTGCTCGAAGGCGATGCCGGCATGGTCGCGTCGCGCCTGGGCGAGCATATCGGCTGAGGTGTCGACGCCGGCGATCTCGGCCTCGGGCCAACGGGCGCGCAGGATCGCGGTGCTGTTGCCGGGGCCGCAGCCGAGATCGACGACGCGCGCGGGCGCGTCGAGATCGATCCGCGCGACGAGGTCGACGGCGGGGCGAGTGCGCTCGCCGGCAAAGCGCAGGTACTGACCGGCATCCCATTCATGTGGCATCCGCGATGCTCTACCGCCCGGCGCGCGGCCGTGGCAAGCGCGTCGGGCTAATCGAACCGGAGGCGAAGCCCCGCCTTCAGCAGGTTGCCGTCGCGCTGCCAGCGGAAATTGACGCTCGGGATCGCGGCCGGGGCCGATATCGAGCCCCCGTCCCACCAGATGTGCTGGTAGTCGAGAAAGACCGAGGCCCGGGACACGGGCAGAACCCATTCGACGCCGCCGCCGAGGGAATACCCGGTCGCGGTACGGCTCAGATGGGAAACAGGGCCGCCGAAATCGATGCTCACCGTCTCGTCGGCGAGGGCAAGGCCGGTCTGCCCGTACCACAACAGGTCCGGCCGCGGCAGATAGCCGGCGCGCAGCGCAAGAAAGCCGACGACGTCGTCCTGCGTGCGGAAAACATTGCCGCCGGGGTTGTTCGGCCCATCGACCCCGGCAACCGCGCCGATCAGGGCGGAAGGCCAAGCCTGCCAGTTGTAGCCAAGATTGACGCCGCCGCCGATGCCGGTTCCAGACGCGGTAAATCGATGGGAGAGAGCGCCGCTTTCGCTCGTGGCGATGCCGTCGGCGGAGCCGGTCAGCTCGGCCCCGACAAACGGCCCGGTCCAGCCTTGGGCGAGCGCGGGGGTAGGGAAGAGGAGGAGGGCGGCGAGGAAGGAACGCATCATCCGGTCCGGATGTACTGGATCGCCGCGTCGCGCTGAAACAGATAGAGCAGGGTACGCAGCGCCTCGCCGCGTTCACTTGCGAGGCCGGGGTCGCGTTCGAGGATCAGCCGCGCGTCGTCATGCGCGATAGCGACCAGCTCGGCGTGATGGGCGAGATCGGCAAGGCGCAGCGTCGGCAGGCCGCTTTGCCGGGTGCCCAGCACCTCGCCGGCGCCGCGCAGGCGAAGATCCTCCTCGGCGATGCGAAACCCGTCCTCGCTCTCGCGCAGGATCGCCAGCCGCTGCCGCGCGATGTCGCCAAGCGGGGGCTGGTAGAGCAAGAGGCAGGTCGATTGCGCCGCGCCACGGCCGATCCGGCCGCGGAGCTGATGCAGCTGCGACAGGCCGAAGCGCTCGGCGCGCTCGACCACCATGATCGTCGCCCGCGGTACATCGACCCCGACCTCGACGACCGTCGTCGCGACCAGGAGGTCGACGCCCTCTCCGGCGAATTGCGCCATCACCCGATCCCTGTCGGCACCCTTCATCCGGCCGTGGACGAGCCCGATCCGGGCGCTAGGCAGCAGGCTTTGGAGAACGCGGTACCGTTCCTCGGCGGCGGCGAGGTCGGCGGTCTCGCTCTCCTCGACCATCGGGCAGATCCAGTAGATTTTGGCGCCGGCGTGCAGGGCGCGGTCGATGGCGGCGACGACCTCGCCGCTGCGGTCGAGCGGGATCGTGCGGGTGTCGATCTTTTGCCGGCCCGGCGGCTTCTCGGTCAGGCGCGAGGTGTCGAGGTCGCCGTAGACCGTCATCATCAGCGTGCGCGGGATCGGTGTCGCGCTCATAATCAGCGTGTCGACCGCGTTGCCCTTCTCCGCAAGCGCGAGACGCTGGTCGACGCCGAACCGGTGCTGCTCGTCGATGACCGCGAGGGCGAGGTCGCGGTACGCCACATCGGGCTGGATCAGCGCATGGGTGCCGACGACGATCGGTATCTCGCCGCGGGTGAGACCGGCGAGGATCGCCTCTCGCGCCTTGCCCTTTTCCCGGCCGCTGAGGAAGCCGATCGCGACGCCGGCCGGCGCGGCGAGACGCTGCAAGACCGTGTGGTGCTGCCGCCCGAGAATTTCGGTCGGGGCCATCAGGGCGGCCTGCGCGCCGTTTTCGACCGCGATCAGCATCGCCAGCAGGGCGACGACGGTCTTGCCGCTGCCGACATCGCCTTGCAAGAGGCGCATCATCTGCTGCGGCGCGGCCATGTCGGCGGCAATCTCGGCGAGGGCGAGGCGCTGGCTTTGCGTCAGGGTGAAGCCGAGCCCGGCCTCGGCCTTTTGCGACAGGACGCCCGTGCCCTTGAACTCGCGGCCGGGACGTCGGCGACGGCGCGCGCGGACCAAGGCGACGGCGAGCTGGCTGGCGAGGATTTCGTCATAGGCCAGGCGCTCGCGGAACGGGGTTTCGGGCTGAAGATCGGCCTCGCTCGCCGGGGCATGGGCGGAGACGATCGCGGCCTGCCAGCCGGGCCAGCGGCGGCGCGCCTGGAGCGCCGGGTCGAGCCATTCGGGCAGCGGCGGGGCGCGTTCGAGGGCGCTGGCGACGGCGCGCTGGACGACGCGCGGGGATAGCCCGGCGGTCAGCGGATAGACGGGCTCGATCGGCTTGATGCGGGCGGACTCGCCAGGGGCGACGACATAGTCCGGGTGCGCGATCTGCGGGACGCCGCCGTAGAACTCGACCCGGCCGCTGACGATGCGCTCGGCGCCGACTGGCAATTGCCGTTCGAGGTGGTCGCCCTTGACGTTGAAATAGACGAGGGTCAGCGCGCCGGTGTCGTCCTCGACCTGGACGCGGTAAGGGCGGCGTCCCAGTCCCGGCTCGTGTCGCACCACGCGTACCGGGATCGTGACGACCTGGTCGTGTTTCAGTTCGGCGATCTTCGGAGCGGCGCGCCGGTCGACGAGGCCGGTCGGCAGATGCCACAACAGATCGACGACAAGCGGCCCCGCTGCGCGCTCGACCAGGCGGCCAAGCTGCGGCCCGATGCCGCCGAGCGCGGTCACCGGGGCGAAAAGCCGGTCGAGAAGGGCAGGGCGCAACTTCCGGGATATCCGCCATTCGCGCGCGCCGGCTGACGCGGCGTCGGGAAATGTCTATATCGGTGCGGCCCCGACGCCAACCCGACCGATGAGCCGATTCACCGATATTCGCCGCAAACGCCTTTATTTCCGCTCCTGGCACCGGGGGACGCGCGAGGCCGATCTCGTGCTCGGCTCGTTTGCGGAGGAGTACCTGGCCCGTTTCGACGACGGCCAGCTCGACCGCTATGAGGCGCTGCTCGAATGCCCCGAACCCGATCTGCTCGACTGGATTTCGGGCCGCGAGGCGCCGCCGCCCGAATATGACCACGACGTGATCCACCTGCTGCTCGGCTTCAAGTACCGTCCGCGGCCAACGTGACCGGCCTCGACGCCCTTGCTCGCTCGCTGGCCGAGACGCCGCGGGCGCTGACCGTCTACGGCGCGCCCGAGGGGCACGACGCGGCGACGATCGGCGGCCTCGTGCGCGACACCTGGCTGCATGTGTGCCGCGACGACAACCGCATGGCCCGGTTTGCCGACGGCCTCGCCTTTTTCCATCCGGGCCGGTCGGTGCTGACCTTCCCGGCTTGGGACTGCCTGCCCTATGACCGGGTATCGCCCAACGGGGAGATCACCAGCCGCCGCATTGACACGCTGACCCGGCTCGCCGCCGGAAAGGAAAAGCGGCCGCTCATCGTCTTGACCACGGTCAACGCGCTGATCCAGCGCGCGCCGCCGCGCAGCTTGTTCGAGGGGCGGGTGCTGACGCTGGGGACCGGCGGGCGCATCCCGCTCGACCGGCTGCAGGGCTTCCTCCGCAATAACGGGTATTTCCGCACCGACACGGTGCGCGAGCCGGGGGAGTTTGCGGTGCGCGGCGGGATTGTCGATCTGTACCCGGCCGGCGCCGCGCAGCCGATCCGCCTCGATTTCTTCGGCGACCAGATCGAGAGCCTGCGCAGCTTCGACCCGCTGAGCCAGCGTTCGACCGGAACGCTCGAGTCCTTCGCGCTCAGGCCGGTCAGCGAGGTGCTGCTCGACGAGCCGGCGATCCATCTGTTCCGCACCCGCTATCGCGAGCTGTTCGGCGCGGGGAGCGACGACCCGCTCTACGAGTCGGTCTCGGCCGGGCGCCGCCAGGCGGGGATGGAGCATTGGCTGCCGCTCTACTACGAGCGACTTGAAAGCCTGTTCGACTATCTGCCCGGCGCGCCGCTGTCCTTCGACCACCAGGCAGACGAGGTGCGCGCGCACCGGACCGAGGCGATCGCCGATTTCTACGCCGCCCGCAAGAGCCTCGCCGGGAGTGCCGCCAACGCCGCCGCGCCGGTCTACCGGCCGGTCCCGCCGGACCGGCTCTACCTCGACGAGGCGGCGTGGGGAAGGGCGCTCGCCGGCCGCTCGACGGTGCAACTCTCGCCCTTCGCCGGCGACGATTCGGCCGGCGCGATCGATGCCGGCGCCCGCCCGGCCAAGAGCTTCGCCGCCGAACGGGCCGACCCCAACGTCCAGCTTTTCGACGCGGTGCGCGACTATCTCGGCGGCGAGCGCACAGCCGGCCGGCGGACGGCGATCGCCGCGTTTAGCGCCGGGTCGGCGGACCGGCTCGGGACGGTGCTACGCGAGCGCGGTCTTGCCGACCTGACGCGGGTCGGCGATGCGCGGGCGCTGGCGCGGCTGCCCAAATCCGCCACCGGTTTGGCGATCCTGCCGCTCGAGCAAGGATTTGCCACCGAGGACCTCGTCGTTCTCGGCGAACAGGACATCCTTGGCGACCGGCTCGCCCGGGTGCCGCGGCGCCGGCGCAGCCTCGACCAGTTCATCTCAGAGGCGGCGAGCCTCGCGCCGGGCGATCTCGTCGTCCACGCCGAGCACGGCATCGGCCGTTACGAGGCGCTGGAGACGCTCGATGTCGCCGGCGCGCCGCACGATTGCCTCAAGGTGCTTTATGCGGGCGACGACCGCCTGTTCGTGCCGGTCGAGAATATCGAGGTGCTGTCGCGCTACGGGTCGGAGGATGCGGGGGCGCAGCTCGACCGGCTCGGCGGCGTCGCCTGGCAAGGGCGAAAGGCGCGGGTCAAGCAGCGCATCCGCGAGATCGCCGGCGAGCTGATCCGCATCGCCGCCGAGCGCCAGCTTCGGCCGGGGGAGCCGCTCGTGCCGCCCGAGGGGATGTACGAGGAATTCGCCGCGCGTTTCCCCTATCCCGAGACCGAGGATCAGCTCCGGGCGATCGCCGACACGCTGGGCGACATGGCCTCCGGCCGGCCGATGGACCGTCTCATTTGCGGCGATGTCGGGTTCGGCAAGACGGAGGTCGCGTTGCGCGCGGCCTTCATCACCGCGTTTGCCGGCGCCCAGGTCGCCGTGATCGTGCCGACCACGCTTCTCGCCCGGCAGCATTCGCGCAGCTTCACCGAGCGCTTTGCCGGGCTTCCGGTGCGGATCGGCCAATTGTCGCGCCTTGTCGGCCCCAAGGAGGCGAAGGCGGTCAAGGAGGAGCTCGCCGAGGGGCGGCTCGACATCGTCGTCGGCACCCACGCGCTCCTGGCCAAGGACGTGAAGTTCCAGCGCCTCGGCCTCGTCATCGTCGACGAGGAGCAGCATTTCGGCGTCGTGCAAAAGGAGCGGCTGAAGCAGCTCAAGGCGGATGTCCACGTGCTGACGCTGACCGCGACGCCGATACCGCGGACCTTGCAGCTGGCGCTGAGCGGGGTGCGCGAGATGAGCATCATCGCGACCCCGCCGATTGACCGTCTTGCGGTGCGGACCTTTGTGACGCCCTACGACCCGGTCGTGCTGCGCGAGGCGATCCTCAGAGAACGCGACCGCGGCGGGCAGATCTTCTATGTCGCCCCGCGCATCGCCGATCTCGACGAGGTGAGGGAGCGGCTGCGCGAGGTGGTGCCGGAGATCCGGGTCGCGATGGCGCATGGGCGGATGGCGCCGACCGAACTCGAAACGGTGATGAACGCGTTCGACCAGCGCGCCTACGACCTCTTGCTGTCGACCAACATCATTGAAAGCGGGCTCGACATTCCGTCGGCCAACACCTTGATCGTGCACCGCGCCGACATGTTCGGCCTGGCCCAGCTCTATCAGCTGCGCGGGCGGATCGGCCGCAGCAAGGTGCGCGCCTACGCTTATATGACCCTGCCGGAGCGCAAGCAGCTCGCGCCGACCGCGCTGCGGCGGCTGGAGGTGATGCAGACGCTGGACACGCTGGGGGCGGGGTTCCAGCTCGCCAGCCACGACCTCGATATCCGCGGCGCCGGCAATCTGCTCGGCGACGAGCAATCCGGGCACATCCGCGAGGTCGGCATCGAGCTCTACCAGCAGATGCTCGAAGACGCGGTCGCCGCGGCGCGAACCGAGGGCGACGCCGCCGCGGCCGAGGAGTGGAGCCCGCAAATCGCGATCGGGACCCCGGTGCTGATCCCGGAAGCCTATGTCGCCGACCTCGGCGTCCGCCTCGGGCTCTACCGCCGGATCGCGCAGCTTTCCAGCGGGCGGGACCGCGATGCCTTTGCCGCCGAGCTGATCGACCGCTTCGGCCCGTTGCCGCCAGAGGTCGAGAACCTTCTGCAAATCATTGCGATCAAACGCTATTGTCGCGAGGCTGGGGTCGAAAAGGTCGATGCGGGACCCAAAGGCGCGGTGATCGGGTTGCGCAACAACCGCTTCGCCAATCCGGCCGGTCTCGTCGAGCTGATCCAGAAACATCCAGGCTCGCTGAAATTGCGGCCCGATCACAAGCTCGTCTATCTAAGGAATTGGGAAGACGAGAAAACTCGGCTCAGAGGCGTCGCCGGTCTGATGCAGACGCTGATGCGCGTCGCGCGGGACGGAGCCAGCGCCCCGGTCACCGCTCCCGCGTCTTGACCTCCTGCCACAGCGCCTCCAGCGCGTCGAGGTCCCGGCCGATCCCGCGCTCGGCGGCGAGGCGCTCCAGCGCCCGGAAGCGCCACTCGAACTTGGCGGTGGCCCGGCGCAAAGCGGTTTCCGGCTCGATATCGAGCTTGCGCGCAAGATTGGCGGCGGCAAAAAGCAGATCGCCGACCTCGTCCTCGATGCGGTCGGCTCCGGCGCCGGCGGCCATTTCGGCTTCAAGCTCGGCTATTTCCTCATTGATCTTGGCGATCACCGATGGGGCATCCGGCCAGTCGAAACCGATGCGGGCTGCGCGCCTCGAAATCTTGGCGGCGCGCAGCAGGGCCGGATAGGCGAGGGCGACGCCGTCGAGCACGCTGTCCTGCGGCCCGCGCTCGGCCGCCTTATGCGCCTCCCATGCCTCGTTTTGCGCCGCTGCCGAACGGATGACGGCATCGCCGAAGACATGAGGATGGCGCCGTATCATCTTGTCCGCGATGGCTTCGGCGACATCGTCGAAGGCGAACGCGCCGTCTTCCTCGGCCATGCGGGCGTGGAAGACGACCTGAAGGAGAAGATCGCCGAGCTCGTCCTTCAGGGCCGCCGCGTCGCCGCGCTCGATCGCATCGGCGACCTCATAGGCCTCCTCGATCGTATAGGGCGCGATCGTCGCGAAATTCTGCTCCCGATCCCACGGACAACCGCGCTCGGGGTCGCGCAGCCGCGCCATGATCGCAAGCAGCCGGTCGATCGCTCTTTCCATGATCAATCGATCCATAAGCCGTTGGTTTTGTGCCAATCCTCTATCGAGAGCTTGGGGTAGCCCCGGTAGCACTCGTCGTCAGGACCGACCTGTGGGACGACCCAGTCCGCCTTGTCGCGGAGCAGCAAATGCACCGATTTGGGCGGCGCCGGCAGCTTGGTGTCGATGACCTGGGCAAACGGGTGCATCAGCTCCGGCCATTGCTCGTCGCTTACCCAGAGCGGCGAGCCGCATTTGGCGCAGAAATGCCGGTCGGCCGAGCCCGTCGCGCCGTCGATCGGCGCGTTCCAGACGCGCAGCGAGCGCCGGCCCGTCACCTTAAGCGAAGCCGCTAACCCCATGATGTTGATCGCGTATCCGCCACCGCCCGCGCTCTTGCGGCAGATGGAGCAGTAGCAGCGCTGATAAGGGTA
>DASUIE010000019.1:0-11840 GCA_036273175.1 Allostellaceae bacterium | reverse complement strand
GCCCTTGCCCCCGCCGGGCTCGGCTTACCCGCGCCGGACGAGGCGCGAAGCCGGCGCGGCGAGCCCGCCGCCCCCGGCGTAAGGCTCCGCCCTTGCCCTCGCCGGGCTCGGCTTACCCGCGCCGGACGAGGCGCGAAACTAGCGCGGCGAGCCCGCCGCGCTGGGTCCGCATCAGCGCGATCACCAGCACGGCATAGATCACCATGTCCCACTCGCCGTATTTCGCGAGGTAGGTCGTCAACACCTGCACCGGCGCCGCGCCGAGCAGCGGCCCGGCAAAGCTGCCGAGCCCGCCGACCACGGTCATCACGATCAGCTTGGCCATCTCGTTGAAATCGGCGAGCTGCGGGCTCAGCACGAGGATGTAGTGGGCGTAGAACGCGCCGGCCATCCCGGCGAAGGCGCTGGAGATCGTGAATACCGCGACCTTGACCCGCGTCGTGTCGACCCCGAAGCTCTGCGCGCGCAGCTCGTCGTCCTTGATCGCGCGCATGAAATACCCGATCGGCGAACGCACCAGCAGCCACATCGCCGCGACCGAAACGATGGTCAGCCCGGCAAAGGTGTAGTAATACGCCAGCGGGTCGAGGTTGCGATAAAGCGGCGGCACGTTGAGCCCCAGCTCGCCGCGCGTGATGCCGTAGGCCGCGGTCAAGAGGATATGCACGGTTTCGGCGAATGCCCAGGTCGCGATCGCCAGATAGATCGCCCGCATGCGCAGCACGATCCGGCCCAGCACCAGGCCGAAAATCGCGGAAACCCCGGTCCCCGAGACGATTCCAACAAGAATCGGCACGTCGAAATAGCGGATCAGCAATCCAGACGTATATGCGCCTATTGCCGCGAAGGCCTGGTGCGCCAGCGAGAACTGCCCGGTCATCCCGGCGAGCAGGTTCCAGCTCGCGGCGAGGGTCGTGTAGTAGAGGCTGATCGTCGCGACGTGCAGGCCAAAGCCGTTGACCGCGAGGGGCAGGAGCGCCAGCGCGACGACCGCGGCCCCGGAAATCAGCCGAGCAGGCATTCGCGGATCAGCGCGCGCACGCGGTCGGGCGGAAAATCGCCGGCGGGCCCGGCCGCCTTTACCGTGCCGAGATTGAGCAGATAGACGAAATCCGCCTGACCGAGCGCCGCCTCGATATTCTGGTCGACGAGAAGGATCGTCGCGCCGATCGCCTCGCGCGCGGTTTGCAGCAGCGCATAGACCTGATCGACCAGCGCCGGCGCCAGCCCGGCGGTCGGCTCGTCGACCAGCAGCAGCTTGGGTTCGGCGATCAGCTCGCGCGCGACCGCGAGCATCCGGCCTTGTCCGCCGCTGAGATTGCCGGCGGGCTCGCGGCGACGCTCGGCGAGCACCGGAAAGATGTCGCAGATCGCCGCGATACGCGCCTGGAGACGGGTGCGGTCGCGCCGGAACACCCACCCGCCCATGCGCAAATTCTCTTCGACCGTCAGCAGCGGGAAGGTGTTGATCTCCTGCGGCACGTAGGAGATGCCGAGGCGTTTGACCGCGTGTGGCGCCCGCGCGGCGATCTCCTCTCCGGCAAAGCGGATCCGGCCCCGGTGCGGCCGCAGGAAGCCGAAGGCGGTCTTGAGCAGCGTCGATTTGCCGGCGCCGTTCGGCCCGATCACCAGAGTAAGCCCGCCCAAGGCGACATCCAGCGACAGGCCCCGCAGAATGTCGACACCGCTCTGATACCCGGCATGGACCCCGTCGAGCGCGAGCAGCGGCGGGGTCATGCCGCCCAGCCCTGGCCGAGATAGGCGGCGAGCACGGTTTCGTCGGCCGCCACGGCGTCGAGCGTGCCCTCCGCGGCGACCCGCCCGTCGATCATGACCGTCACCGCCGGGCACAGCCGCCGGATCACCGCCATCTCGTGGCTGACGACGATGAAGGCGATGCCGCGCTCGCCGTTCTCCCGCTCGATCAGCTCGACGATCGTGTCCTTGATGACCGGGTTGATCCCGGCGAACGGCTCGTCGAGCACGTAGCATTTGAGCGCCGGGTGCATGAACCCGGCGGCGACCTGCAACAGCGCGCGCTGGCCGCCCGACAGCGAGCCGGCCGGCTGGCCGGCGAGGCGGGAGAGGCCGGTCAGGTCGAGAAAATGCCGCGCGCGCTCGATCCCGCCCTGGCGCGCGCCGCCCGCGAGGTACGGCAGCATGAGGTTGTCGACGAGGCTGAGGCTCGGAAACAGCCGCGTCACCTGAAACGTGCGGATCAAGCCGGCCCGGGCGATCTCGTGCGGGCCGCGGCCCATGAGGCTCGCCCCGGCGAAGCGGATGTCGCCGGCATCGGGCGCGTAGACCCCGGTCAACAGGTTGACCAGCGTGGTCTTGCCGGCGCCGTTCGGGCCGATCAGGCCCCGCACCTCCCCGGCCTCGATCGCGAAATCGACGCCGTTAGTCGCGAGGGTACCGCCGAACCGCTTGACGAGACCGGTCGCCGCCAGGAGCGCGCTCATGCCTCGCGCGATTTCTCGCCGAAGAGCCCGGTCGGCCGGATCAGCAGCACGAGGATCACCAGCGCGAAGCCGTAGGCGTTCTGGTACGGCGAGGCGATAAAAGCGGTACCGAGCGACTCGACGACCCCGAGCATGATCCCGGCGATCAGCGCCCCCGGCAGCGAGCCGAGCCCGCCGATCACGATGATCTCGAACCCCTTGACCGTGGTGACGATGCCGTTGGTCGGGAACACGAGAAACACCGGCGCCAGCAGCGCGCCGGCGATCCCGGCGAGCGCGACGCCGACCCCGAACGCGGCCTGGTCGAGCCGCAACACGTTGACGCCCGCCGTCTGCACCCCGACCCGGCTTTGCGCCGCGGCGCGCAGCGCGAGCCCGACCCAGGTCTTCTTCAACAGCAGATAGAATAGCGCGAGCGCCGCCAGCGCGCAGACAAACGCGGCGGCCCGCGCGCCGCTGACCGGCAGCGAGCCGACCATCACCGTCGGGAGGTTCGAGCCGGGCGTGCGCTGGTACGGCCCGCTGAGCCCGGTCGCGAGGTTGCGCAACAGCAGCAACAGGGCGATCGTGATCACCGTCGCGTAGTCGTCGCGCCGCTCGATCCCGCCGGTGAACATCGGCTTGATCAGGATCGGCTCCAGCGCCGCGCCGATGACGAACACCGAGAGGCCGGCGAGCGGCACCGCGACCCACCACAAATCGGGGCCGAGCCAGTACACGATCAGCAGATACTGCGCGTAGCTGCCGATCATGTAGAACTCGCCCATCGCCCAGTTGATCATCTTGACGATGCTGTAGATGAAGGTGATGCCCAGCGCCATCAGCGCATAGAGCACGCCGATCATCACCCCGGCGATCAGCGTCTGGCCGAGAAGCTCGGGGGTAAAGATCACTTCCCGCTCTTGTGCTCCAGCACGATCGACGCCTCTTTCCAGTCCTGATTGGGCTTGGTGTATTGCAGGATCAGGATCGGCGGCGACCAGTTGTGGTAGTAGACGCCATCGGCCGGCGGGAAGGTCACCGGCGCGTCGGCCCAGCTTTTGAACGTTCCGGTTTCGAGCGCCTTGACGATCGCCTTCGGGTCGGTCGATTTCGCCTGGTCCACCGCCTCGGCGATGATCATCGCGTCGCCGAACCCGTTGAGCGAGGAATAGACCGGCGCCTCCTTGTATTTTTCCTGATACGCCTTGGCGAACCAGGCGCCGATGTCGCTCAATTTCTGCTGCGGCGAGTAGTAGGCGATGAAATAGACCTTGTCGCCGTTCTTCGGGTGCAGCTGCCAGAATTGCGGACGCAGCGGCGCGTCATACGACACCAGCATCGGCACTTGCGGCGTGAGGCCGATCGTCGTCGCCTGGTCGAGCATCAAATCCATCGGCTGGCCGACCCCGATATTGATGAGCAAATCGGGCTTGAACGCCTTGATCTGCAGAAGCTGCGGCGTCAGGTCGGTGGTCGCGTGGTCGAAGGTGATCGCCTGGATGTCGAGGCCGAGCTTGCCGGCCTCGTTCTGCTTTTTCGTCTCCTCGACCAGGCCGATGCCGTAATCGGTCGTTTCGGCCAAGAGCGAGACCTTCTTGAACCCCTTTTTCTTGATGAACTCGAGCCAGGTCGCGGCGCGGATCGGGTCGATCGCATGGGTGCGGAAGGCCTCGGGGTAATGCTTGGCGGTGACGTCGGCGGCCGAGGTCTGGGTCCCGATCGTCGGCACGCCGAGCTGGTGCGCGACCTCGTTGACCGCGATATTGACCGAGCTGTGGAAGAAGCCGGTCACCGCCACCGCGTGGTCGTCGCCGACCAGCTTGCGGTACCCGGCGACGCCGGCCTCGGTGCGGCCCTGCGTGTCCTGCACCGCGGTCGCGACCTGCTTGCCGCCATTGAGGCCTTTCATCTGCGTGTTGACGTACTCGACCGCGAGGTCGGCGCCGCGGCGGATCAGCTGCCCGGCGGTCGGGTCGCCCGGCGGCGACAGCGGAATTTCGAGGCCGATCGTCACCGGCGCGTCGGCGGCATGGCCTATCCCCATCGCCAGGACCGAAACCGCGGCCGCCCACAGAACGCTACGCATCTCCCCCTCCCCTCGTTGTTGTCTCAGCATATCATGGCGGCATGCATGTGTTGATCTGCGGCGGCGGCGCTATCGGCGCTTCGATCGCCTATTTCCTGAGCCGGCGCGGCGCCACGGTCACGGTGATCGAAAGCACCGGCCTCGCCTGCGCCGCCTCGGGCAAATCGGGCGGGTTTCTGGCGCGCGACTGGTGCGACGGCTCGCCGCTCGCGCCGCTCGCGCACCGCAGCTTCGACCTCCACGCCGAGCTCGCGGAGACGGTCGCGGGCGAGTGGGGCTACCGCCGGATGGACACTTACGGCGGTGTCGCCGGGTTCGGGGCGCGGCGGGCGGCGCGGCGTCTCGGCTGGATGTCGGAGGACGTGTCGATCGGCCGGACCCTCGGCTCGACCGAGACGACCGCGCAGGTGATCCCGGCCGCTTACACCGCCGCGATGATGCAGGCGGCGACAGGCGCGACCTTGCGTACCGGCAGCGTCACGGGCATCGCCCCGGGCCGGGTCGAGATCGGCGGCGAGACGATCGCCGGCGACGCGGTTGTCGTCGCGATGGGCCCGTGGTCGATCCTCGCCGCGCAATGGCTGACCCTGCCGCCGGTGTTCGGGCTGAAGGGCCACAGCCTTGTCTTCGACACCGGGAGCGAGGTGCCGAGCGAGGCCGTGTTCCTCGAATGCCGCGAGGCGAGCGGAGCGGTCTCGACCCCCGAATTGTTCCCGCGCCCCGACGGCACGACCTATGTCTGCGCGATATCGAGCGAGAGCCCGCTGCCGCTCGACCCGGCGCATGTCGCCCCCGATCCCGGCGCGATCGAGCGGCTGGAGGCGATGTGCCGGTCGATGTCGCCGGTCCTCGCCCGCGCCCCGGTCCTCGCCCGCCAGGCCTGCTGCCGCCCGGTGACGCAGGACGGGCTGCCGCTGATCGGGACGGTCGCGGAGGGCGTCTATGTCGCCACCGGACACAGCGTGTGGGGCATCCTCAACGCGCCGGCGACCGGCGAGGCGATGGCCGAGCTGATCCTCGACGGCAGGGCAGGCACCGTCGACCTCGCGCCGTTCGACCCCGGGCGGCTTCCGCCGCTCGACCCGTCGCTACTCCGGCTTTAGCGGTGGCAACAGCTCGGCGGGGTCGAGCCCCAGCTCGTAGACCCCCATGTTGTGGAGGCAGAAATCGGCCGGCGGCGGGTGCAGCGGGCCGAGCGCACCGTCGCGGAAGAGCTGTTCGAGGCGCTGGGTCTTGAAGATGCCGTGCGCGCCGCCGAGGGTCAGAGCCACCCGCGTCACCCGGCTGACCGTCTCGCCGACGACGTACTTGGCGCGGTACATCGCCGTCGTCGCCTCCTCGGTCGGGCCGTCGCGGTCCCTGAGCCAGGCGGAGCGGTAGGTGATCAGCCGCGCCGCCTCTATGTCCGCGCTCAGCTCGGCGATGTGCCTGCGCACGTCCGGGTGGTGCGACAGCGGCTGCGCGTAGCCCTGCGGCTTGCGGGCGGCGACCATCCGGCGCAGCTCGTCATAGGCGGCGACCGCGACGCCGAGATAGACCGGCGTGTACGACCCCCAGAACCAGCTCAGGTAATCGTGACGAAACCCGCGCATGTCGTCGGAGCGGTAGACGATGCGCTCGTCGGGCACGAAACAATCCTCGAGGATCAGCGAGTCGCTGCGGGTCGCGCGCATGCCGAGCACGTCCCAATTGGCGTCGACGCGGCGGCCCTGGGCGTCGGGCGGGATCATCGCCATGACCCCGGCCGACGGGCTGGTCGCGCCCTCCGGATAGGCCATCACCAGCACGTAATCCGCCGCCTCCAGCATCGAGGCGAACATCTTGCGGCCGGTGAGGCTCCACCCGCCCTCGACCTTGCGCGCCCGCGCCGAAAGCGGCCGCTCGCCGATGAAGGCGGTGGTGATCGGCTCCGAGAAATTGCCGCCGATCAGCTTCTTCCGGTTGACGACGAGGTCGGCGACCCTGCGCTTGGTCGCGTCCGAGACCTCCGGGCTCTCCAGCAGCGGCATCACCACCGAGGCGTGCATGTTGAAGGCGAGCGCGGTCGAGGGGCAGCCCTGGCCAAGCGCCTCGTAGGCGACCGTATGGTCGAGAAAGCTCGCGCCGCCGCCGCCCATCTCCTTGGCGATCGTCAGCGCGAGAAACCCCTCGTCGCGCAGCCGCGCGTAATTCTCGGCCGGATGCGAGGCGTCGCGGTCGTGCTCGGCCGAGCGGGTCGCGAACTCGGCGGCGAGCGCCAGGCAGCGCCGCCGAAGCTCCATTTGCGCCGGGCTCAGCGCGAAATCCATCAGACGACCTGGTTGCGGAGCGTCGTCTCGCCGCGCGACAGCCGGCCGAGATTGTCGCGCAGGATCGCGATCACATTGTCCTCGTACTTGCGCGTCTCGCCGGCGGTGTGCGGCGTGATCAGGACTTGCGGCATGCTCCACAGCGGCGACGCCTCGCCGAGCGGCTCCTCGACCGTGACGTCGAGCGCGGCGCCGGCGATCTCGCCCGAGCGCAGCGCGGTGACGAGCGCCACCTCGTCGACGACGCGGCCGCGCGCGACATTGACGAGATAGGCGGCCCGCTTCATCCGGGAGAGCGCCGCGGCGTCGATCAGATTCGTCGTCTCGGGGGTCAGCGGACAGGTCAGCGCGACGAAATCGGCCTCGGGCAAGAGCGCCTTCAGCTCGCCCATCGGCCGCACCACATCGGCCGGGCCGCCGGCGGACGGGTTGCGGCGGAGCCCGATCACCCGCATGTCGAAGGCCTTGGCGAGCTGCGCCAGCCGCCCGCCGATCTGGCCGAGCCCGGCGATCAAGAGCGTCTTGCCGCCAAGCTCGTCCTCGCGGCCGGGGATGTCGGCGATCATCCCGCGCCAGTGCCGTCGCGCCTGGTTGTCGCGCCCCTCCGGGATACGCCGGGCGAGCGCCAGGATCAGCGCCATCGCGTGCTCGGCGACCGCGCGCATGTTGACCCCTTGGGCGCTGGCGAGGCGGATGCCGCGTTTCGCCAGCTCGTCGCGCGGAAACTGGTCCGTCCCGGCGCCGATCGACTGGATGTATTTGAGCTTGCCGGCGCGCTCCAGCAGCGCGTTGTTCCAGAGGCCCGAGATCACCAGCACATCGGCCTCGCCGATGCGGTCGGCCAGCATCTCGGCGTCGCGCACCGCGAAGCTCGCGATCCCGGTGCCGAGGGTCGAAAACTGCTCGTGGAGCTGATAGGCGACATGCGCGAAGCAGATCGTGAGCTTGTCGGGGGCGGGGATCATCGTTGGGCTCCGTCGATGACGCGGCCGATGTCGCGGTGGAGGTCGCTGTCCGGGCGGGCCAGCTCGGACATGATCGTGTAGTGGTCGAGCGCGGGATAGATCACCGCCTCGCGACCCACCGCACGGGCGAAATCGCGCGACTGCCCGATAAACCCATCGGTCTCGCCGCCGCCGACGCAAATGAGGTCCGGCGCGCGGTCGGGGCGCGGATGGTGCCGGGGACTCAGCGCCCGCGCGCGCGTCTCGTCGAGGGTGAGCTGGACATTGACGTTGGTCTTGAGCAGCGGCACCAGGTCGAAGACGCCCGAGATCGCCACCCCGGCCGCGATCGGCAGATCGGCGGCGAGCGCCGTCGCGGTCAGGTGCCCGCCGGCCGAATGCCCGCCAACCACCAGCCGGTCGGGGTCGAAACCGAGCGTCGCGGCGTTCGCGTGCGTCCAGGCGATCCCGCGCAAGACCTGCGCGACGATGGTCTCGACCGTGACCTTTGGCGTCAGGTCGTAATTGACCAGCGCGACCGCGATCCCCTCGGCGACGAACCCCGGCGCGATAAACGAGAAATCGCGCTTGTCGAGCGCGCGCCAATAGCCGCCGTGGATAAAGAAAAAGAGGGGCGCGTCCCGCCGCGCGGCCGGGAAGAGATCGAGCGTCTCGCCGGGCATCTCGCCGTAGCGCAGATCGATGCGCCCGCCGAGCGAGGCCCGCGCCGCCGCGCTGTCGGCCTCGTAGCGCGCGTAATGCTCGGGACTCTCGGGATGGCGCCGGCGGATGTTGTATTCGGCGTCGACGGCCTCGTCGATCATCGCGCGATCCCGAGTTTGGCGAGCTGCGCGCCCGCATCGTCAAGGTAATGACGGAAAACCGGCTCTTCCTCCGCGCGGGTCGCGGCGCCGAGCCCGGCCTTGGCGGTGATGCGGTCGGCCTCCGCGATGTCGGCGGCGTCGCCAAGCCACACGCAGCGGAACCCGGCGAGCTCGACATCGTCGATGACATGCGAGACCTCCGCGGCGATCGCATCGCGGTCGGCGGCGCTCCACAATTCGGCGCGGCGTTCGAGGTAAAACCAGCCGAAGGCGGCGTGGCGGGTCTTGTCGGCGACGAGCCGGTCGAGGATGGCGCGGGCGACCGGGTCGGCGGCGTTGTCGCGATGCACCCGGGTGAGCTCGAGGTCGAGCCCGTCCTGGATGCCGATATGCGCGGCGACATACGCGTCCAGATGGCGCGACGCGTCGAGCGCCTCGCGGTGGAGCCCCTGGTTGAACAGCTCGCGGTATCGCGAATTCGCCGGCTGGGCGATGTAGCCGCCGCACGATTCGGCGAAGCGGTGGCAGCATTCGAGATGCCATGCCTCCTCGGTGTTGCGCACGGTCAGGAAGTATTTGGGGTCGCTCTCCCGCTCGCGCTCCAGGCAGAAGCGGATGATCAGCGCCGGCGTCTCCGGCAGCCCGCCATATTCGGTCCAGGCCTTGCGGCTCCAGCTCAGCCGCGCCGCCGCCAGCACCTCCGGGCCGTATCGTGACGGATCGAAGCCGGACCACGGGATGTCGCGCTCCGGGTCCCAGCGCGATTGCTTGGCGGTGTCGTAGAGGTCGCGGATCGAGCCGATCGCCGGTTCGAGATGCAGCGGAAACCGCCGCTCGACCGGGATTTCGCCGCTGAACCCGCGCGGCATCACACCGGCCCGTCGAATTTCGGGTGCTCGAACATCGGGATGGCGATCCCGAACGGGGCGAGCCGCGCGCGGATGTTGCGCACCGAATCGACGAAGACCGGCCGCTCCAGCTCCTCGATCGTCGCGCCGAGCCCCGCCTCCCAGGTCAGCCGGTCGGCCTCGATCTCGCCGCGCGTCGCCGCCGATTCCGGGGCGAGCCAGGAGCTGTGATAGCCATTCATCTCGACGTCGCGGATCATCGTGATGACGGCCTGCTCGCAGACATCGATTTCGGCGCGGCTCATCCGCGGGATGCGGTGCTCGAGATAGGCCCAGCCAAACCCGCAATGCCGCACCTCGTCGCGCATGATGTTGCGCAGCACCTGGTTGGCGGCCTTGTTCGGGGTGATCTCGACAAGATGCCGGAACACGTCGAAGGCGACCTCCTCGGCGGCGCAGACCAGCGCGGCGATGATCGCCTCGAGCGGCGTCTCGGGGTCGAGCGCCATCTTGCGCACCCCGTGCGTCGCCACCGATTTCTGGAAATCGACGAGCGCCGGCTGCTGGATGTAACCGCCGAGATGCTCGGCCATCAGGTAGCAGGCCTCGGCGTGGCGCGATTCCTCCTGGGTGCGGATCGTGAAGAAATAGCGCAGATCGGGCTCGCGCCGTTCCTGGCAGAAGCGAATGAGAAGCGCCGGGCTTTCCGAGATCGCGCCGTATTCCGACCAGGCGCGGCGGCTCCAATACATCCGCGCCGCCAGGCGGTGCTCGTCGTCGATGTCGAGCCGATCCAGCGCCGACCAGTCTATATCGGTGCGGGGATCCCATTGATTGCGCGTCGCGGCGCGGAACAGATCGCGGATTTTGCGGATCTCGACGCCGAGATTGAGCGGGAAGCGCTGCTCGGGCGGGTCGAGCAGGGTGGGCTTGCGCGCTTCCGACATGCTGGTCTCCGGCGATCCGATCCTCGGTCGGCCCATACCAGCCGAGGCGGCGCCGGGATTCAAGCCTCTCTAGACGCCGGCCTTCTCAGGGATCGCTTTGAGGTCGGCCGGCACGCGGCCCGAGCCGCAGCAAGTCTCGCAGATCACCTCGGGCCACTCGATCGTGTCGAGCTGGTCGATTTCGCCGTTCGGCAGCCGCCGGCGCGCGCGCGCAACCCGGCCCGTGCCATCGCAGGTTTTACAAGGGTCGGTCAGTTTCGGGTGCATGCCGTGTCAACCGCGACGGGCGGCGTCGGTTCCCGTCGGCTGCGCGTAATAGTGTTCGAGGACGATCTTGACCGAGGCCGCGACCGGAACGGCGAGGATCACCCCGATAATGCCCAGCACCAGCCCGCCCGCCAGCATCGCGAACATGATGACGACCGGGTGCAGGCTGACCGCGGCGCCGAGGACCAGGGGACCCAGCAGCCGGTCGATCGCCAGCCGGAACGCCGTCACATAGATCGCGAAGGCGACGAGCGACCACATCCCGTGCTGCTCCAGCGACAGGAGCCCGATCAGCGTCGCCGACACGGCCGGGCCGAGCACCGGGACGAGCTCCAGCGCGCCCGTCACGATGCCGAGCAGCGCCGCGAACGGCAGGTGCAGCACAAAAGCGATAAACAGCCAGGTCGCGATCGAGGCGAAGACAAAGATCGCGAACAGCCCGATCAGGTAGCGCCGCAGCATCGGCGCGATCTTTCCGGCCACCTCGGCGGCTTCGTCGCGGTATTCGGGCGGGACCAGCCACAGCGCCCCCTGGGCGAGATCGGGGCCGCCGCTCAGGAAGAAAAAGATCAGCACGATCAGCAAGGTCAGCCCGGTAACGGCGCCGAACGCATAGAGCCCGAACAGGAGCCACCGCTCCGGCTGGCCGAGCGCCGCGACCAGGTCTTGCGTCGCCTTGGCGGCGATCGCGGTCGCCTGCAATTTCTGGCCGAACAGCTCGATCTGGTCGCCGCCGAGCAGCTCCCGCAGGAAACGCGTGATCAGGCTCGGCAGGTCGTGCAAGACATGCCCGACCTCGCCGGCGAGCGCGACAAAGGCGATGTAGAACGCCCCGCCCAGCAGCGCCATCACCGCCAGATAGACCGAGAGCGCCGCCAGGCCGCGGCCGATCGGCGTGCGGTCGGTCAGCCAGCGTATCGCCGGACTGGCCGCAAAGCCGATCGCCGCCGCGATCAGGAACGGCAGCACCGCGAGGCGGACGATGTAGAGAAAGACGAGGCTGACTGCGACGGCGAGGGCGATCGCCCATTTATTCGCCGGCGGCCGGCGCTGGGTCACCGGGGGTGCGTCGCGTAGCGGCGGCCTTTCCATACGGTCGCGCCGCGCCAGCGATGGCGCAGCCCATCGGCCACGATCAGCGCCGCGAGCGTGTATCCGGCCGGAAACAGGAAACCGTATAGGCGCGGGATGC
>DASUIE010000018.1:0-5694 GCA_036273175.1 Allostellaceae bacterium | reverse complement strand
CGATGGCCTACGAGACGATCACGGTCAAAAAGCTGACGCCGCATATCGGGGCCGAGATCGGCGGGGTCGACCTGTCGCGCCCGCTCGGCAACCAGCAATTCCAGGAGGTGCACGACGCGCTGATGGAAAACCTGGTGATCTTCTTCCGCGACCAAAATCTGACCATCGACCAGCACAAGGATTTCGGCCGCCGCTTCGGCGACCTCGCGATCCATCCGGCCTCACCGAACTCGCCGGATGGCCACCCGGAAATCCTGATCATCCACGCCGACGAAAAGTCGAAGCGCGTCGCCGGAGAGGAATGGCACTCTGACGTCTCGTGCGACCCCGAGCCGCCGATGGGCAGCATCCTCTATTTGACCGAGATCCCGCCGGTCGGCGGCGACACGCTGTTCGCCAGCATGTACGCCGCCTACGACAAGCTGTCGGAGCCGGTGAAGCGCCTCGTCGAGGGGCTGACCGCGATCCATGACGGCGAGCACGTCTATCGCGGCCGCTACGGCTGGGACGACAAGGGCAAGGCGTTCCCGCAGGCCGAGCACCCGATGGTCCGCACCCACCCGGTGACGGGGCGCAAGGCGCTCTTCGTCAACCGCGGGTTCACGACGCGGATCAAGGGGCTCAGCCGGCTCGAAAGCGAGTCGATCCTCAGGATGCTCTACCGCCACGCCGAGGAGCCCGAGTTTCACTGCCGCTTTTCGTGGGAGCCCAACTCGATCGCGTTCTGGGACAATCGCTGCGTCCAGCACCATGCGATGTGGGACTACTACCCCCAGCGCCGCCACGGCCACCGCGTCACGATCAAGGGCGACAAGCCGTTCTATCGGGCTTAAGAAGCACCCCCTCTCCCCGCTGGCGGGGAGAGGGCCGGGGTGAGGGTCCCCCCCTACCCCAAGTGCTTCTTGAAGAACGCCGTCGCGTCGGTCCACAGCTCGTGGGCGGGGCCTTCCTTGTAGCTCGGGCGGTAGTCGGCGAGGAAGGCGTGGCCGGCGCCTTTGTAGACCTTGGTCGTCACGTCCTTGCCCGAGGCCGCCGCGCGCTTCTTCAGCTCATCGGCGAGCGCGACCGGCGGGTTCTGGTCCTCCTCGCCGAACACGCCGAAGACCGGGCAATGCATGTTCTTGACGAGGTCGAGCACGATGCGCGGGCGCGAGGCCGTGGTCTCATCGCTCGGCGTCGCGCGATGGATAAACCCGCCCCAGCAATCCACCGCGGCGTCGACCTTGCTGCTGCTGCACGCGAACAGCAGCGTGTGCCGCCCGCCCGAGCAGAAGCCGATCGCGCCGACCTTGCCGGTCGCGCCGGCGAGACCGCGCAGATAGTCCGCCGAGGCTTCGAGGTCGCCGACCGCCTGCCGGTCCTGCAATCCGAACATCACCGGAAACACCGTGTTGATGTCGCCGGGGTCCGACGGCGCGCCCTGCTTCCAGTAGAGGTCGGGGGCAATCGCGTTGTAGCCGATATTGGCGAAGCGCCGGGCCAGGTCGCAGATATGGTCTGCGAGGCCAAACGCCTCGTGGATCACGACGATGCCGGGATAGTTGCCCGGCGTGTTCGGCTGAGCCAGATAGGCCGGGATCTTGGTCCCGCCGCTCTGCACGTGAACCAGCCCGCCCTTGATTTTGCTGGGGTCGGTGACCAGACCCGGTACGTTGGCCATAGGCTCCTCCATCGGTTATGAGGCAAGATTATGGGGGGCGGGATCGTCCCGCAACATCGAGGACCCGTAATGACGCTCGCACCGCCGCGCCCCCTCGTCGAAGCTCCCTCCGCCTGGATCGGCGCCGATCTGCGCCAGCGACCGGAAGAATGGACTTACACCCTCTCGCCGGCCGAACTCGCCGAGATCGAGGCGGCGGTCGCCGGGGTGCGCGCGCGAGGGCTCGACATCGCCGAGATCGGCCGCGCCGATTTCCCGCTCCCGACGCTCGGCCCGGCGCTCGAAAAGCTGCGCGGCGAGATTCTCGACGGCCGCGGCTTTGTCCTCATCCGCGGCATCCCGGTCGCGGACCGACCGATCGCCGACAGTGCCGCCGCCTATTGGGGGATCGGCACCTATCTGGGCAACGCCCGCTCGCAGAACGCGATGGGGCATCTGCTCGGCCATGTGCGCGATCTCGGCCTCGCGACGACCGACCCCAACGTGCGCACCTACCAGACCACCGAGCGCCAGCATTTCCATACCGACTCGTGCGACATCGTCGGACTTTTGTGCCTGAAGACGGCGCAATCCGGCGGGCTGTCGTCGATCGTCAGCTCGATGGCGATGTACAACGCGATGGCGACGCGGCGGCCCGACCTAGCGGCCCTGCTCTTCAACAAATTCCCGACCGACCGCCGCGGCGAGGTGCCGGCCGGGCAAAAGCCCTATTTCGAGATCCCGGTCTATAACGACCATGCTGGGTACCTGTCGGCGATCTATTCGCGGACCTACATCAACTCGGGCCAGCGCTTTCCCGACGCGCGGCGGCTAAGCCCGCAAGAGGTCGAGGCGCTCGACCTGTTCGACGACCTCGCCAACGATGCCGAGCTACGCCTCGACATGGAGTTCCGCCCCGGCGACATGCAGTTCGTGCACAACCACACCTGCCTGCACGACCGCACGTCCTTTGTCGATTGGCCGGAGCCCGAGCGAAAGCGCCACCTGCTGCGGCTGTGGCTCGCCGCGCCCGGCGCGCGGCCCCTGCCCCCGGTCTATGCCGAGCGCTACGGCAGCGTCACGATCGGCGACCGCGGCGGGATCATCTGCCCGGCCACCAGGCTGCACGCCCCGCTGGAGCCGGTTTAGATTCGTATTGCGAGGGCGTCAGCGACGCGGCAATCCGACGCGAGGAGCACGCCGCCGGCCTAGATTGCTTCGCTGGCGCTCGCAATGACGTGCGGGGGTCTACTGCCGCGCGCCTTTCAGCTGCATCCCAAGGAGAGGCGCGACCGCCTCGGCGGGGAGCCGGTTGTACCCGGGCGGCGTCTCGAACAGCGACTCGGGCTGCGGCCCGATCCGCACATGGCTGAGTTCCCATCGCACTGTCCTGCGATGGCCGTTGGGGGACGTGAAGGCACCGGTGACCCGCATCGGGATGCCGTCGCGGCTCAGCCACAGCATCCCCTCGGCATGTCCCTGCGGCACGGTCTCGTTGACCGCGTATTCGGTTGTGGGGATGCCGTTGACTGTTTCGTGTCCGATCGGATGGCGGGTCAGGCGCGGATCGGCCAGCACGCGGAATTCCGGCGGGAAGACGAACTCGACCGTCGTGTGCAGGTTTGCCAGCACGATCTCGCCGAACGGGCTGTCGCCGCGCAGGATAAAGACCGGCTGGAACCCCCGGATCATCTGCTCGTGCCGCTCCCTGCCCGGCATCGTCCAGATTTTGCCGCGATAGGTCTGGCCGTCGAAAACCAGGGTGCGGTCGGCGCTGAAGCCGATCCGCGAGTCGGCGAGGGTGCCGGCCCCGGCCGGCGTGGCGGCCGCCAGCGCGGCCAGGGCGAGGAGATAACGACGCATCCTACGGCAGTTAAGCGGCGAATGAGGCGGTTTCGCGGCAGGCTGGACAGCGGCGGCGCAACCCCTATCCTCTGATCGGCAGTCACATCCGGGAGTCATCGCGGCATGAGCGGCACGGTCGAGGCGCGGCTGAAATCGCTTGGGTTGGAGTTGCCGGTGCCCGCGGCGCCGATCGCGAACTACGTGCCGTACACGGTTTCCGGCTCGATCGCCGTCATTTCCGGCCAGATTCCGTTCCGCGACGGCAAGCTGCACCACATCGGCAAGCTCGGCGGCGGGATGTCGATCGAGGACGGGCAGGAGGCGGCAAAACTCTGCGCGCTCAACATCCTCGCTCAATTGAAGGCGGCCGCCGGCGGCGACCTCGACAGGGTGCGGCGCTGCCTGCGCCTAGGCGGCTTCGTCAATTGCACGCCGGATTTCACCCAGCAGCCGCACGTCGTCAACGGCGCCTCGGATTTGATGGTCGCGGTGTTCGGCGAAGCCGGGCGGCACGCGCGCACGGCGGTCGGCGTCGGCTCGCTGCCGGGCGGCGTCGCGGTCGAGGTCGAAGCCATGTTCGAGCTGGTTTAGCGGATGAGCGACACCGTCACGGTTCACGTCCATAACGCCATCAAGGAAATCCCCGCCGACGAGTGGGACGCCTGCGCCGGCGACATCAACCCGACGGTGTCGCACGCCTTCCTCGACATCTGCGAGGAGAGCGGCTCGGCCACCCCGCGCACCGGCTGGGCGCCGCAGCACCTGACCGTCACCGGCGCCAACGGCAAGGTCGTCGGCGCCGTGCCGCTCTATCTGAAAAGCCATTCCTACGGCGAATACATCTTCGATTACGGCTGGGCCGACGCCTATGAGCGCGCCGGCGGCCGGTACTACCCGAAGCTGCTGTGCGGCGTGCCGTTCACGCCGGTACCGGGCCCGCGTCTCCTGGTCGCGCCCGACGCGCCGTCCGATACGCGCGCCACGCTGATCGCCGGGATGATCGAGCTGACGCGGGCGCGGAACATCTCGTCCTTGCACATCAATTTCGCCGAGACCGGGGACGAGGAGACCCTCGAGGACGCCGGCTTTCTCAAGCGGATGGGCCAGCAGTTTCACTGGACCAACAACGGCTACCGCGATTTCGACGACTATCTCGCCGCGCTCAATTCACGCAAGCGCAAGGCCGTGAAAAAGGAGCGGCGGGAGGCCGTCTCGCCGGGCCTCGAAATCGACGTGCTCACCGGTTCCGACCTGACGCCGAAGGTGTGGGACGCGTTCTATCACTTCTATCTCGCGACCTCGGACCGCAAATGGGGCTCGGCCTACCTCAACCGTAAATTCTTCGCGATGCTCGGCGAGCGGATGGCCGACAATGTGGTGCTGGTGATGGCGCGCAAGGGCACCGAATACGTCGCCGGCGCCTTCAACATCCTCGGGCGCGAGACGATTTACGGCCGCAACTGGGGCAGCTACGGCGACTACCGCTTTCTGCATTTCGAGTGCTGCTACTACCGCGCGATCGAGTTCGCGATCGACCATGGGCTGAAAAAGGTCGAGGCCGGCGCCCAAGGCCCGCACAAGCTCCAGCGCGGCTACCTGCCGGTGCCGATCTATAGCGCCCACTGGATCCCCGACAACGGCTTCCGCCGCGCGGTCGCGCAATTTCTCGCCCGCGAGCGCGATATGGTCGCCGAAAAGATCGAGCACCTCGCCGAGTATTCCCCGTTCCGGCAGGGCGAAGGGGACGAGGCATGAGACGAAGTCCTCATACGACAAAATCGTGCGAAACGTCGCAAAGATAACGAAGACGCCGACGTTCAAGACGCGACCGCCTATCCACCCTCGCGATCGGTGAGGCCGCGAAGGGGCTCAGCGCCGGAACACGGCAACGCCATCCACAGATCCCATGGCGTCAAATCCTCGGGCTGCGCAACATGCTCGCGCACGAGACCATCCGCACGGGGCTTCCCCGCACTCGCGGCAATGTGCCGGGCGGAACTGGGCCGCAACCGGGAATAGCGGGACCTACTCCACCAGTTCGGGTTCTTGCGGCTCAGCTTCCGGTTTGGTGGCGGCCGGCGGGGGCGCGAACTCGAAGGCGAGCTTGTCGTCATCGGCGTCGTGGCGGACGCGGACGATGCCGCCCTTGGCCAGCCGGCCGAATAAGAGCTCCTCGGCCAGCGGCTTCTTGATGTGCTCCTGGATGATCC
>DASUIE010000017.1:0-3745 GCA_036273175.1 Allostellaceae bacterium | reverse complement strand
TGGTCGCGCCGACCGGCGTCTACATCACCGGCGGCGACTTCAAGGACGGCAAGCTCGCCTCCGAGGGGGCGCTCAAGGACCTCGCTGCGCTGGTCGATACGCTGGCGGGGCTGCGCGAGCTCGACCCGGCCTCTCTGGGCCCGATCCCGCTCGCCGCCCGGTTCACGTGACTACCGTCCGCTGAAGCGCGCCGGGCGCTTCTCCATAAAGGCGGCGGCGCCCTCGCGGTAATCCGCGCTGTCGAGCGCCTCGCGGATGCGCTGCTCGATCCCCGGCCGGGCCTTGCCGATATCGCCGCGCGCAAGCTCGTCGAGGATCGTTTTCATCCCGGCGATGGCGAGCGGCGCGTTGGCCGCCATCGCGGCGGCGAAGCCCAGCGCGGCGTCGACCGGGTCGCCGTCGACAAGTGCGTCGGCGAAACCCATCTCGCGGGCCGTGCCGGCGTCGTGCAGCTCGCCGCCGAACAGGATGCGCTTGGCGTTGGCGAGGCCGATCGTCGATTGCAGCAGATGGCATTCGCCGATCGTGTAGATCGTGCCGAGCTTGGCCGCCGGAATGCCGAAGCGGGCGCCATGGCGCATGACGCGAAAGTCGCAGGAGAGCGCGATGGCGCAGCCGCCGCCGGCGCAGGATCCCTCGATCGCGGCGACACTCGGCTGGGGCAGGGCGCGGATCGCGGCATAGGCGGCCTCGACGGTCCTCTCATAAACCGCGCCGCTGGCGCTGTCGGAGCGCGCCCGGGCGAATTCGCTGATGTCGGCGCCGGCGCAGAAGTGGCCGCCGACGCCGGTCAGCACGACGACCCTGACGCCGCGGTCCTCGGCAAGGCCGCGAAAGGCGGCGGCGAGGTCGCGCCATGCCGCGAGGTCGAGCGCGTTGCGCCGCGCCTGGCGGTCGATCGTGACGATGGCGGCGGCAGGGCCGCGCCGCGATACCGCAATACTGGACAAAAGGGGGCTACTCCGCGGCGACGTTGTACACGGCGACGGCCTGGTTGAGGCCCTTGAGGGCGATGTCGCCGATCTCCTCCAGCCGGGCCTCGCCGTCGACCGCGGTGGCGATGCGTTTGCTGACCAAAATCTGCCCGTCCTTGGCCTCGCCGCAGAGCCGGGCGGCGAGATTGCACACCGTGCCGATCGCCGTGTAGTCGACCCGCTCGGCAAACCCGACCTGGCCCAGCGTCGCATAGCCCTGGGCGATCCCGATGCCGAACCCGATCTCCCGGCCGCGGCGCCGCCAGCCTGCTTGCAGCACCGAGACCGCCTCGCGCATCGCCTTGCCCATCTTGACCGAGCGCGGCGCGGCGTCCGGGCAGGGCAGCGGATCGTTGAACAGCACCATGATCCCGTCGCCGGAGAAATGTCCGACGGTGCCCTCGAACTCCGACACGATCGGCCCGAGCGTCGAATGGTACTCGTCCATCAGCTCGAGCACCTCTTCGGGCTCCGCGGTCTCGGCGAAAGCGGTGAACCCGCGCATGTCGCAGAACACCACGACGATATCGCGCCGGTGGGTTTGCAGGATGCTTTCGTCGCCCTGCGCGACGATCAGCTCGGCGAGCTGCGGCGCCAGAAACCGCTTGAGGTTGCCCATCCGGTCGATCTGCTTGATCTGGGCCTCGACCCGCTCTTCGAGCTGGGTGTTGAAGCTCGCCAATTCGGCGGATTGGGCCTGCACCGTGTCGTGCAGGCTCTTGATGCGCAGCATCGCCCGCACCCGCGCCATCAAGGCCGCCTGATCGACCGGCTTGGTCAGATAGTCGTCGCCGCCCGCTTCGATCCCGGCGACCACGTCCTTCGCGTCGGCGCGCGCGGTGACCATGATGACCGGGGTGAAGGGGAGGGTCTCGTCGGCCTTGACCGCCTTGACGACCTCGATGCCGTCCATCTTCGGCATCTGGATGTCGAGCAGCACGAGGTCGGGCAGTTTCTCGCGGATCGCCGCGAGCCCCGCCTCGCCATCGGCGGCCGTGGCGACCTCATAGCCCTGCGCCTCCAGCCGCATCTGCAAGATGTCGACATTGTCCGGCACGTCGTCGACGACGAGGACGAGCGGCGGGTCACGCATCGGGCAGGAACTCGCGCACCTTCGCGAGAAGCTGGCGCGGGCTGAACGGCTTGGCGACATAGCCGTCGCAGCCGGCCTCGCGCGTCTTCGCCTCGTCGCCGGAGAGGGCGTAGGAGGTGACGGCGATGATCGGAACCTTGGCGATAGCCGGGTTGGCGCGGATGCGCCGCGTGGCCTCGTAGCCGTCGATGCCGGGAAGCTGGATGTCCATCAGGATCAAATCCGGCTTTTCGCTCGCGGCCATCTCGACGCCGGTGAGGCCGTCGAGCGCCTCCAGCATCTCGTAGCCGGCGGCGTCGAGCATGTCGCGGACGATCTGCCGGTTGTCCTCGGTGTCCTCGACGACGAGGATGCGCTTCATTCTGCCGCCCCCATCAATTCTTCGGTTACCGCCTCGACCCGGATCGGCAGGGTGACGCGGAAGGTCGAGCCCTTGCCGACTTCGCTCGATACGCCGATCGTGCCGCCCTGCAACTCGACCATGCGCTTGGAGATCGCGAGGCCGAGGCCGGTGCCGCCCTTCTGCCTCGTGTTCGAATTGTCGACCTGCTGGAACTCGCCGAAGATGCGGTCCTGGTCCTCGGGCGCGATGCCCGGCCCGGTATCGCGAACGGTGACGACGAATACCCCGTGCTCGCGCCGCGCGCCGATCGCGACCTCGCCCTGGTCGGTGAATTTCAGCGCGTTGCCGACCAGGTTCAGCAGCACCTGCGACAGCCGGCGCGCATCGCCGTGCCCGGTCGGGAGCCCGGGCTCGACCGCCGCGGTCAGCTTCAGCCCCTTGTTGCTGGCGAGCGACTCCGTCGCCGAGAGGACGGTCTGCACCACGTCCGAGAGGGCGTAATCCTCGAGCGAGAGCACGAGCTGTCCCGCCTCGATCTTCGACAGGTCGAGCACGTCGTTGATCAGCGCCAGCAGGTGGCGGCCATTGTTTTGCACGCGTTCGAGGACGCCGTTGGCCCGCTCCGGAAGGGCGCCGTAGATGCCGTCGACCATCAGCTCGGTGTAGCCGAGGATCGCGTTGAGCGGCGTGCGCAATTCGTGGCTCATATTGGCGAGGAACTGCGATTTATGCTGGCTCGCCAGCGCCAGCTCCTCGCTCTTATCGGCGATTTCGCGGAACAGCCGGGCGTTCTGGATCGCCAGCACCGATTGCGCCGCCAGCGTCTGCATCAATCGCACCGTCGCGACCGGGAATTCGCCGGTCGCGCGGCGCTGCAGGACCAACGCGCCGAACACCCGCTCGGCCCCGACCAGCGGCACGATCAGCACCGAATGGTGCCCGGCGGCCAGCGCCGCGTCGCGCAGCGGGTTGCCGGGCCGGTTCGCCAAATCGATAATTTGCAGCGGCGCCCGGGCGGCGACCGCCTCGCCCATGCCGGTGATGTTCTCCGCCAGGCTGAGGCCGCGCACGCGGGCGATCAGCGCCTCGTCCCAGCCGACCGCGTCGAACAGGCGGAACGAGCGCGCCGCCCGGCGATAGCGGAAGATGGCCCCGGCATCCGACCCGGTCAGCCCGACCGAGCGGCTGATGATGGTCGACAGCACGGCTTCCATCTTGAGCGTCGAGCTGACCGCCTGGCCAACTTCGGAAAGGGTCTTCAATTCCTCGACCGAATGCGCCAATTCGTCCGTCCGCTCGCGCAATTCGTTCAGCAGGCGCGCGTTTTCCATCGCG
>DASUIE010000016.1:0-21186 GCA_036273175.1 Allostellaceae bacterium | reverse complement strand
GCACGCAATTTCGGCGCCACCCGATCCAATACTTCCGGCGCCAATTGCAGCCGCGAGATGGTGCGGGTGCTGCGGCCCATCGCGTTGAAATATTCCTGCGCGCCCCGCCGCACCTCGGCGGCGCCGAGCTTCGCCTTGGCGGCGATCCGCGCCATGTTGACCATGAAACGCGGGTTGACGCCGTAATCGCAGGCCGGGATGCACTTGCCGCTGTTGGTGCAGACCTGGGCCCAGCGCTCGGCGTCCTTGGTGCCGGGGCCGCCGGCGATCAGATCGAGCGTACCCGCGACGATCGCCACTGCGTTCGCCTTGTCGAGCCCAGCCGGCTCGACCATCGGGCAGGCCTCGACGCATTTGCCGCAGCGCGTGCAGGCATCGAGCGTGTCGTCGACCCGCTCCTGCAAGGCCTCGAGAAACAGCGCGCCGCTATTCGCTTCGGTCATCCGTCCACTCCGCTACCGGCCTTGAAGCGTAACAACAATGCTTCCCGAGCGCATCACCTCTGCCGTGCCGCCCGGGCCGATGACCAAAGTCGATCCGGGGTCCTCGACCAGAGCCGGGCCGTGGAAGCGGGTAGCGGCGGCGAGGCGGTCGCGGTCATAGACAATCGTTTCGACAAACCCGCCGATTTCGGGAAACCAGGCGCGGCGGCTCCCTTTGACCGCGTCGCCGCCGCCGCTGATCTCGCCGACGGCCCGGCCGGAAACCGGGATGCGCAAGGCGATCCGCGCATTGATAAATTCGAGCGGCACCTCGGGCGGGGCGCGCCCGAACTTTTCGTGGTAGCCGCGCGCGAAGGCGGCTTGCAGCACAGCGGGGTCGTCGTAGGGGCCGGGCGGCAGCGTCACCACCAGGTCGAACCCTTGGCCGATGCAGCGGCCGTCGCCGAGCCGCTCGATCCGCGCCGCCTCGCCCGGCAGTCCGGTTGCGGCGACGACGCGCCTCGCCTCGCTCTCCAGCGCGACGAAGGCCCGCTCGAAATCGGCCAGATCGCCGGTATCGAGCCGGAACCCGACCGTCGCGACCCGATCGACCCGCGCCGGCGCGACCAGCAGCCCCCAGGCCGAGGCGACGCCGGGCGAGGGCGGACAGATCAGCCGTCCGATCCCGAGCTTGCGGGCAACGCCATACCCGTGCACCGGGCCGCCGCCGCCGGTGCAGACCAGCGCATAGCGGCGCGGGTCGCGCCCGCGCTCGGCGATATGAACGCGGGCGGCGCCGGCCATGCTCTCGTTGACGACCTCGTGGATGCCCGCGGCGGCCGCCTCGACCGCGAGGCCAAGCCCCTCGGCGAGCCCGGCCACGGCGGCACGGGCCGCGCCGAAATCGACCGCGATGCTGCCGCCGGCGAAGAAATCGGGGTTCAGATAGCCGAGCAGCATATTGGCGTCGGTGACGGTCGGGGCCGTGCCGCCGCGCGCGTAGCAGGCCGGGCCGGGCTCCGAACCGGCGCTCTCGGGGCCGACCTTGAGCAGCCCGATCTCGTCTCGGCGGGCGATGCTGCCGCCGCCGGCGCCGATCTCGATCAGCTCGACGGTCGAGAGGCGGATCGGAAATCCGCTGCCCTCGATAAACCGCTTCTGCCGCGCCGCCTCGAACCCGTAGGCGACCAGCGGCTCGCCGTCATCGACGAGGCTGAGCTTCGCGGTGGTCCCACCCATGTCGAAGGCGAGGAGGTCGGCGACATTGTCGCGCGCGCCGAAAAACGCCGCCGCCAGCGCTCCCGCCGCCGGCCCGCTTTCGAGCATCTGCACCGGGTTGCGGTTGACCTCGGCGGCGCCGGCGAGCCCGCCGCTCGACAGCATCAGCAAGCGCGGCGCGGCGATGCCGAGCCCACTCAGCTCCTCGGCCAATGCGGCCAGGTACCCGGCGGCGATCGGTTTGACATAGGCGCTCGCCACCGTCGTCGAGGCGCGCTCGTATTCGCGGATTTCCCGCACGACCTCGTGCGACGCCGTGACGAACAGCTCCGGCGCGTGCGCGGCGATGGCCTCGGCGGCGGCGATCTCGTGCGCCGGATTGGCATAGGCGTGGAGAAAGACGAGCGCGATGGAGGTGACGCCTGCGGCCCTGAGCGCGTCGACCTCGCGCAACAGGCCGGCCGTGTCGAGCGGGCGCATCACCGAGCCGTCGGCGCGAATGCGCTCCTCGGCTTCGCGCCGCCAGTTGCGGGGCACCAGCGGCGGCGGGTTTTCGATATCGATGTCGTAGAGGTCGTATTTCCGCTCCCGCCCGATCTCCAGCAGGTCGCGAAACCCGGCGGTGACGATCAGCCCCGTCGGGGCGCCCTTGCGCTCGATCAGCGCGTTGGTGAACAGGGTCGTCGCATGGACGACGCGGCCGATCGCCTTCGGGTCGATCCGCGCTTCGTCGAGGACCGCGCGGATGCCGGCGACGACCCCCTGGCGGGGATCGGCATGCGTCGTCAGCACCTTGCGGCCCCATCGCCGGCCACTCTCGTGGTCGTGCACGACCAGGTCGGTGAAGGTGCCGCCGATATCGATGCCGAGGGAATAGTCGCTCATGCGTGCCGGCGAGGATAACGGCAGCCGCGCGATTCGCCGAGTCTTTGCCCCGCCGCCGCGCCCGCCGGACGCGTCAACCGATAAGAATCCCACAAATAGAGGCGGTTACCGGGTTCCGGCCACAATAGGTTGAGATGGCGCGCGGCGGCGGGCCATCATCTAGTCGCCGTCGACCCGGCAGCGAGGCGTGGGGGCGATGGCGGTTTTGGGGGAAACCGTCATCTGCTTTGGCGCTTTTGGGGGAAGGCCCATCAACCCCCGCCTCGCGCTCGGCGGCCTACCGTGACATCAAGCGCTTGTGTAGGCTCCGCTCTTTGAGAGAAGGGAGCGGGCGATGGCCGATTTGATCCTCAAGGGCGGCCGGGTAATCGATCCGGCGAGCGGCCGCGACGAGGTCGCCGATATTGCCTTCGCCGGCGGCAAGGTGGCCGAAATCGGCAAGAAACTCCCGGTCGGAGCCGCCGAAGTAGTAGTTGATGTGTCGAATTGTCTGGTCGTGCCCGGCCTCGTCGATCTGCACACGCATGTCTATTGGGGCGGCACCTCGCTCGGCGTCGACGCCGCCGAAGTCGCGCGGGCGAGCGGCACGACGACCTTTATCGATGCCGGAAGCGCCGGTCCGGGCAACTTCCACGGCTTCCGCCGCCACGTGATCGAGCCGTCGCCGCTGCGCATCCTGCCGTTCCTCAATGTCTCGTTCCCCGGCATTTTCGCGTTCAGCGGCCCGGTCATGGTCGGCGAGTGCGCCGATCTGCGGCTGATCGATCCGCGCGAATGCGTCCGCGTCGTCAACGCCAACCGCGACCTGATCGTTGGGGTCAAGGTGCGGGTGGGCCGCACCGCCGGCGGCGCCTCCGGCTGCCAGCCGCTCGATATCGCGCTCGAAGTCGCGGAGGAGACCGGGCTTCCGGTGATGGCGCATCTCGACCATCCGCCGCCGTCGCGGCTGGAGGTGGTCTCGCGTCTGCGCCGGGGCGATATCCTGACCCATTGCTTCCGCCCGTTCCCCAACGCGCCGGTGCGCGGGGACGGCCGCATCCGCGAGGAGATCGTCGCGGCACGCGAGCGCGGCGTCGTCTTCGATATCGGGCATGGCGGCGGGTCGTTCGGCTTCCGCACCGCCGAGGGGATGCTGGCCGCGGGGTTCCTCCCCGACGTCATCTCCAGCGACGTCCATGCGATGAGCATCGACGGCCCGGCGTACAACCAGCTCGTCACGATGTCGAAATTCCTGTCGCTCGGCGTCGAGCTCGGGGCGGTGATCCGCGCCGGCACGGCGGCGGCCGGCGATGCGCTCGGGCGGCGCGATCTGGGCCGGTTATCGCCGGGCGGGATCGGCGATGCGACCGTGCTGGAGCTGCGGGAGGGAGATTTCGCCTATCGCGACGTGCTTGGCGAGGAACGGCGCGGGCGCTGGCGGCTTGAGGTCGCCGGTATCGTCGTCGGCGGGGCATGGTGGCACCCGCCGCGAGGGTGAGGGATTACTTGCCGGACCTCAGGGCATCGGTGTCGCGATAGATCTGCAGCCGGGTGACGCGCAGCCCGGGAACGCCATAGGCGTCGATGGCGCGCTGCCAGGCAAGAAACTCCTCGACCGAAAGGTGATACCGCCGACACGCTTCCTGCAGGCTCAGCGAGCCGTCGCGCACCGCCTGCACGACGATGGCCTTGCGCCGGACGACCCAGCGCTTGGTGTCGGTAGGGGGAAGGTCGAGCGGATCGGCGCCAACCGCCGGAGCGCTCCGTGCCAGAGTTTCGATAGAAGCCATTGCTCGATAATGTTGCCGTTGCCGGTGGGGCGAAAGTATCGGCGGCTACTTAATGAAACACTAAGTCACGAGTGTACTTCGTCATGGAAAAACTCTAATCTGGGCTAAAATATCTCTAAAAATTGTGCTTAAAATTGTATTGATTTTGCGCGGACCTCACCGATCGATTACACGACTAACATGGTGGCCGGGCGAAAGCCGGGCGCGGCGACAATGGATAAGTCCTCATGTGAAAGCTCTGCTAAATCAACAGAGTGTCATGACAATCTGACAGTTGAACGGCTACCGCCCGATTCATATACTCCGCGCCCGTCGAGAACGGGGTCACGGGGAGAGTGATGCGCCTACCGCTGCCGCCTGAGTACCGTCCTTCGGATGACGAAGAGTTCATGAACCCACTCCAGCAGGAGTACTTCCGCCAGAAGCTATTGAGCTGGCGGGCGGAGTTGCTCGCAGATTCTTCGGATACGCTGCGCCACCTCAAGGAAGAAAGCCTGGTAAAGCCCGATCTGACCGACCGCGCCTCGCTGGAGACCGACCGCGCCATAGAGCTGCGCACCCGGGACCGCGAGCGGAAGCTGATCTCCAAAATCGACTCGGCGCTGACCCGCATCGATATCGGCACCTACGGCTATTGCGAGGAGACCGACGAGCCGATCGGCATCCGCCGGCTCGAGGCCCGGCCGATCGCGACCCTCTCGATCGAGGCGCAGGAGCGGCATGAGCGCATGGAGCGGACTCACCGCGACGAATAGCCCGCGCGAGTCGCCTCCTGGGGCGTTGACGCGGCGGTTGTCTTGTTAAGGCCCCATTAAGCCGCCTCGCCAGACACTTGCGGCAAATGACGGAAACGCGTGAAATCGGCCGCATGCCCCAAATGCGGGCGGGTAATCTCGCCGTCGTCGCGCGACCCGCGCCGAACGTTCGTGCTACAGTGGCGGGGCATCTAACCGGGGCGGGACGCAGATAATGGTCGCGGAGGCGGAAGGCGCACCGCACTGGGCGAATTGGGCGGCGGAGCGCCAGCAGCCGTGGTGGATCCGCTGGCTCGCGCATATCGCGCTGCTGCTCGCGGCAATCGGCGTCGGGGTCGGTATCCTTTCCGCGGCCGAGGTCATCCCTGGCACCAATATCGCCGTCACCGCGGTGACGATGACCGCGCTTGCCGGCATCACCGGGGTCAGCGCCTTTGCCGCGCGCTGGGTGCACGCGGCGCTGTCGGGCCGCGTCGATATCCTGAGCCAGGCGCTCGACGCCTCGCCCGACGCGCAGCTCGTGCTCGGTCCGGACGGCCGCATCGTTTACGCCAATTCCGCATTCAACGATCTTTTTCCGCAGCTCGGCGACGCGCCGTTGACGCGCATCGCCGAGGCCATCGCCGACGCCGAGTCGAGTGAGGATTTCGCCCGGCTGCGCGAAAAGGCGATGACCGGGTCGCGGGCCATCGCGGGGCTGCCGCTGCGCGACGCGCGCGGCGGCGCGGCGGGCTGGTTCAACATCGAGGTCAACCCGATCGTCGGCCGGCCGGGTTACAGCTTTTGGAATTTGCAGGACATCACCGCCCGCCACGAGATGGAGACGGTGATCCACGACGAGCGCAACCGCGTCGTCGACTTCTTCGACGACGCGCCGGTCGGGTTCTATTCGGTAGACGCCGAGGGCCGTTTTCTCTTCGTCAACGAGACGCTGGCGCGCTGGCTCGACATGACCCCGGCCGAGATCGTCGGCAGCGGCGCGGTGCTGCACGATTTCCTGGCCGTTCCGCCACCGCCCGGCACCGCCCCCTCCGACCCGATCGGGTCGCGCGGCGAGAACGGCCAGCGCGGCGATGTCGTGCTGAGGAGCCGCGACGGCCGCAACCTGCACGTCTCGATCGGCCAGACCATGGTCGGCGCCGGCGCCGAGCTGCGCACCCGCTCGGTCGTGCGCGACCTGACGCCGGAGCGCGAGTGGGAGACCGCGCTCAGGCTGTCGCGCGAGCGCTTCCAGCGCTTTTTCGCCAACGCCCCGGTCGGCATCGCGCTGATCGACCGCTTTGGCCGGCTGGAGGAGGCCAACCGGGCCCTCGCCGAGCTGTTCGGGGCGGCGCCGCGGGATTTGATCGGCCAGCCGCTGATCGGCTTCGTCACCGAGGAAGACCGCCGCGCCATAGCGGTGAAGCTCGCCGAGACCGCGGATGGGCCGACATCCGCCGTGCCGGTCGAGGTGCGCCTCAAGGGACCGCGCGACCGCACCTGCGTCGTCTTCCTGTCGCGGCTCGACGCCGGCGATGGCGGCGATGGCGGGCTGATGCTGCATTTCATCGAGGTCACCGAGCAGAAGAACCTCGAGATCCAGATCGCCCAGTCGCAGAAGATGCAGGCGGTCGGCCAGCTCGCCGGCGGCGTCGCGCACGATTTCAACAATCTGCTGACAGCGATGATCGGCTTCTGCGACCTGCTCTTGATGCGGTTCCGGCCGGGCGATCCGTCTTTCGCCGACATCATGCAGATCAAGCAGAACGCCAATCGGGCCGCCAACCTGGTGCGCCAGCTTCTGGCGTTCTCCCGGCAGCAGACCTTGCAGCCGCGCATCCTCGACATCACCGACGTGCTGACCGAGCTGTCGCACCTCCTGCGCCGGCTGATCGGCGAAAACATCGACCTCAAGGTCGTGCTCGGCCGCGATCTCGGCCTCGTCAAGGTCGACCAGGGCCAGCTCGAGCAGGTCATCATCAACCTCGCGGTCAACGCTCGCGACGCGATGTCGGGCGGCGGCACGCTGACGATCCGCACCGACAACGCCAACTACTCGACCCCGCTGCGGCGCGGCGCCGAGGTGATGCCGGCCGGCAATTACGTCGCGATCGAGGTCGCCGATACCGGGATCGGCATCCCCAAATCAAACCTCGCCCGCATCTTCGAGCCGTTTTTCTCGACCAAGGAGATCGGGTCGGGCACCGGCCTCGGCCTCTCGACCGTCTACGGCATCGTCAAGCAGACCGGCGGCTTTATCTTTGTCGACAGCGCGCCGGGGAAGGGGGCGGTGTTCCAGATTTTCCTGCCGCGCCACCAGCTTGCCGAGAACGCGGCCGCCGCCCGCGCAGAGCCCGCAGAGGCCCTGGCCGCTACCGACCTGACCGGCATCGGCACGGTTATGCTGGTCGAGGATGAGGACCCGGTGCGAATTTTCGGCGCCCGCGCGCTGCGCAACAAGGGCTACACGGTGATCGAGGCGAAGAGCGGCGAGGCCGCGCTGGAGCTGATCCGCGGCGCCGACCGCGCCCCCGACCTCGTGATCACCGATGTCGTGATGCCGCGCATGGACGGCCCCGGCCTGATTCGCGAGGTGCGCGAAATCCATCCGGACATGAAGGTTATCTTCATCTCCGGCTACACCGAGGACTCGTTCCGCCAGCGCCTCGATTCCGACAGCGAGATTCATTTCCTGCCCAAGCCGTTCAGCCTCAAGCAGCTCGCCAGCAAGGTCAAAGAGGTGATCAGCGGCGAAGCGGCGTAGCGCGGCCCTGGCCCAGGCCCGGCGTCCGATTCGGATCTCATCCGAGTATAAAATCGCCAAAATCCGTCGGTACGATATCCCGAACGGTGGGGAGTCCGCGGTTCGGAATCCCAGATAAAAGCCCGCACTTACCAGGGATGACAGGGATTTCCGGGTTCCGGGCGAGAGCAAAAGTTCACCTTGCGTTCCAAGAACAAATCAGGCACATTGCACCTCTGAGCGAGCCGCGCCGCCCGCGCTGGCATGCACCTCCGGAGGGGGCTATGAATCAACCCGCATTGCGTCTCTTGGATCGGGAAAGCATGGACAAACAGCGGGCTTTGGACGCGGCGCTCGGCCAGATCGAGCGTGCCTTCGGCAAAGGCTCGATCATGAAGCTCGGCTCGCACGACGCGGCGGCCGAGGTTGAGGTCGTATCGACCGGCTCGCTCGGCCTCGACATCGCGCTCGGCATCGGCGGGCTGCCGCGCGGGCGGGTGATCGAGATTTACGGGCCGGAAAGCTCGGGCAAGACCACGCTCGCCTTGCATGTCATCGCGGAAGCACAGAAAAACGGCGGCACCTGCGCCTTTATCGACGCCGAGCACGCGCTCGATCCCGGCTATGCGCGCAAGCTCGGGGTCAATGTCGACGATCTCTTAATCTCCCAGCCCGATGCCGGGGAACAGGCTCTAGAGATTGCCGACACGCTGGTGCGTTCCGGCGCAATCGACGTGCTGGTCATCGATTCGGTCGCGGCGCTGGTCCCGCGCGCCGAGCTCGAAGGCGAAATGGGCGACAGCCATGTTGGGCTCCACGCCCGGCTGATGAGCCAGGCGCTGCGCAAGCTCACCGGCTCGATCTCTCGCTCGCGGGCGATGGTGATCTTCATCAATCAGATCCGCCTGAAGATCGGGGTCATGTTCGGTAATCCCGAGACGACGACCGGCGGCAACGCGCTCAAATTCTATGCCTCGGTGCGGCTCGACATCCGGCGCATCGGCGCGATCAAGGACCGCGACCAGGTGGTCGGCAACCAGACCCGGGTCAAGGTCGTCAAGAACAAGATGGCGCCGCCGTTCAAGGTCGTCGATTTCGACATCATGTACGGCGAGGGAATTTCCAAGCGCGGCGAGCTGATCGATCTCGGCGTCCAGGCCGGGGTGGTCGAGAAATCGGGCGCCTGGTTCTCGTTCGACGGACAACGCATCGGACAGGGGCGGGAAAACGCCAAGCTCTATCTTAAGGAGCACCCGGAGGCCGGCGAAATGATCGAGCGCTCAATTCGGGGCAATGCCGGCCATGTCGCCGACGCGATGATGGCCGCGCCCGGAGAAGCCGCCGCCGAGGACTAACGCGGACTTAACCAAACCCGCCGATAATTGCGGCGGCGATGGCTTTCGTATCCTCCGACGCATTTCCGAAATCGGCCCGGTGGGCGGCGTTCTTGCCCACCTGGCCGCTTGCGGTCGCCCTCGCCGCGTTCATCCGCCTGGTGGCGCAGCCGCGCGCCCTGCTCAACGATCCCGACACCTATCTGCACATCGCCGCCGGGAACTGGATTGCCGCTCATCGGGCGCTCCCGGTGGCCGACCCTTTCTCCTACACGATGGCAGGCGCCCGCTGGATCCCGGGCGAGTGGCTGGCGGAGCTGTGCTGGGCCGCGATTTACCATGTGGCGGGGTGGAGCGGCGTGGTGGTCGCCGCGGCGACCTGCGTGGCGGTGTCGTCCTGGCTCCTCTGCCATTTCGTCGCTCGCCGGATCGGCGGGCTCCCGGCCGCGACCGCAGCGGTGGCGGGGGTGGCGCTGGTGCTGCCGCATGCGGTCGCCCGGCCGCATCTGCTGGCGATGCCGTTGCTGGTGCTGTGGTCGGGCGCGCTCGTTCGAGCACGGGACGACGACCGGCCGCCGCCCTGGGGCCTGCTGGCGATCGCTGCGTTATGGGCGAATCTCCATGCGAGCGTTCTCTTCGGGCTGGGTTTGGCGGGGTGGCTCGCCGCCGAGGCGGTCGTTTCCGGCTCGCGTTCCCGATGGCGCTGGGCGGTCTTCGTCCTGGCTGCCGCCTGCGTGGGTCTGCTCACCCCGAACGGCATCGAGACCTATCTGCAGCCGCTGCGGCTGATGGCGATGCCGGCGCTGCAGGGATCTTTTGGCGAGTGGCTCCCGCCCAGCCTCCTCGAGTTTCCGGCTCTCGGCATGTGGCTCGTGGGGCTCGTGGCTGCGTCCTTGCTGCTTGACGTGCGGCTCAATCTGTCTCGTCTAGGATTGCTGCTGCTGCTGATCTACATGGCGCTGAGCCATGTCCGCCACGCCGATCTGCTGGGGTTGGTCGGCCCGTTGGTTGCCGCCAGCGCGTTTGGCGAGCGCGTTTCGTCTCGCCCGGCAGGAGCGCCCCGCGCCCCGGCCGTTGCCCTCGTTCTGGCGCTTGCCGCGGCCGCGGCGCTTCCGCTCGCAGCGAAACCGTTGGCGCGCGATGGCGATGCGGTGAGCCCGGCGGCGGCGTTGACCGAGGCACGCCGCTTGGGCCTTTCGGGTCCGGTCTTCAACGGCGAGGGCTTTGGCGGCTATCTTGCTTTCGCCGGGGTGCCCGACTTTATCGACGGCCGGGTGGAGCTGTTCGGAAACGAGTTTCTTGCCGAAGACGTCGCCGCCGAGGGCGGGGATCCGGTCAGTCTGCCGCGGGTCCTCGACCGGTATGGCGTGACTTGGACGCTGCTCGCCCCGCAGGCCGGCGCCATCGCGGTCCTCGACCGGCTGCCGGGGTGGCGGCGGGTTTACGCCGATCCCGTCGCGGTGATCCATGTTCGCGCAACCCAGGGATCGCGCTAACCGCCTCTTGCTTATGGGCACGAAAGACCCCCAAATCGGGTCATGCAGACGACAAACGACATTCGCGCCGCGTTTCTCGGCTATTTCTCCGCCAACGATCACGAGATCGTGCCGTCGAGCTCGCTGGTCCCGCGCAACGATCCGACCCTGCTGTTCACCAATGCCGGCATGGTGCAGTTCAAGAACGTCTTCACCGGCGTTGAGAGGCGGGCGACGCCGCGCGCTACCACCTCGCAGAAATGCGTCCGCGCCGGCGGCAAGCACAACGATCTCGAAAACGTCGGCTACACGGCGAGGCACCACACGTTTTTCGAAATGCTCGGCAATTTTTCGTTCGGCGACTATTTCAAGGAACGCGCGATAGAGCTGGCGTGGAACCTGATCGTCAAGGAATACGGCCTCGCGAAGGACCGGCTGCTCGTTACCGTCTACGCCGAGGATGACGAGGCCGCGGGGCTCTGGGCCAAGATCGCCGGCCTGCCGGAGCGGCGCATCATCCGCATCGGCACCAGCGACAATTTCTGGTCGATGGGCGATGTCGGCCCCTGCGGCCCGTGCTCCGAAATATTCTACGACCACGGCGACCATATCCCCGGCGGCCCGCCCGGTAGTCCGGACGAGGACGGCGACCGCTTTATCGAGATCTGGAACCTCGTCTTCATGCAGTTCGAGCAGCAGCCGGATGGGCTACGCGTCCCGCTGCCGCGCCCCTCGATCGATACCGGCATGGGGCTCGAACGCATCGCCGCCGTGCTCCAGGGCAAGCATGACAATTACGATATCGACCTGTTCCGCGCGCTGATTGCGGCCTCGGCCGATATCTCGGGCGTTGCCGCCGACGGGCCCCACGCGGTCTCGCACCGGGTCATCGCCGATCATCTCCGGTCATCCGCCTTCCTCATCGCCGACGGCGTGCTGCCGAGCAAGGACGGGCGCGGCTACGTGCTGCGGCGGATCATGCGGCGGGCCATGCGCCACGCCCACATGATCGGCTGCAAGGACCCGCTGATGTGGCGGCTGGTGCCGGCGCTGGTGCAGCAGATGGGCGCGGCGTTCCCCGAGCTCCACCGCGCCCAGGCGCTGATCACCGAGACGCTGCGCTTCGAGGAGACCGCGTTCAAGCAGACGCTCGAGCGCGGGCTGCGCCTGCTCGACGAAGAGACCGCGCGTCTCGGCCCCGATCAGCCGCTTTCCGGCGAGGTTGCCTTTCGGCTCTACGACACATACGGCTTCCCGCTCGACCTGACCGAGGATGTGCTGCGTGGGCGCGGCCGCAAGGTCGCCGTCGAGGGGTTCGAGGCGGCGATGGAGCGGCAGCGCGACGAGGCGCGGCGAAGCTGGGTCGGCTCCGGCGAAGCGGCGACCGAGGCGACCTGGTTCGCCCTGCGCGAGGAAGTCGGGCCGACCGAGTTTCTCGGCTACGACACCGAGGTGGCGCAGGGCGTCGTGCTGGCCCTGCTGCGCGGCGACAAGCGCGTCGACGAGGCCAAGGCCGGGGAGGAAATCGGCATCGTCGTCAACCAGACCCCGTTTTACGGCGAGTCGGGCGGCCAGGCGGGCGATACCGGCGCGATCTTCAACGCGGGCGGCGGCGAGGTGGCGATCTCCGACACCCAGAAAAAGGTCGGCGATTTGCACCTCCACCTCGGCACGGTCACCCATGGCGCGATCAAAATCGGCGACGCGGTCGAGCTGCGCGTCGACCATGAGCGGCGCGACCGGCTGCGCGCCAACCATTCGGTCACGCACCTGCTGCACCAGGCCCTTCGCCACCGGCTCGGCGAGCACGTGACGCAAAAGGGCTCGCTGGTCGCGCCCGACCGGCTGCGCTTCGATTTCAGCCATCCTCGCCCGGTCGGCGGCGACGACATCGCGGCGGTCGAGGCAGAGGTCAATTCACGCATCCGCGCCAATGGAGAGGTGCGCACGCGGCTCCTGACTCCCGACGCGGCCGTCGCCGAAGGGGCGCTCGCCCTCTTTGGCGAGAAATACGGAGACGAGGTGCGCGTCGTCGCTATGGGCGGCGGCGAGGGCGAGGACCACCCCTTTTCGGTCGAGCTGTGCGGCGGCACCCATGTGCGGCGGACCGGCGATGTCGGGCTGTTCAAGATCGTCGGCGAAAGTTCGGTCGCCTCCGGCGTGCGCCGGGTCGAGGCGCTGACCGGTGCCGCGGCCGAGGCGCATCTGGCGGAGGAGGAGGGGCTGTTGCGCCAGTCGGCGGCGGTGCTGCGGACGAGTCCGGCGGATTTGCCGGCCCGGCTATCGCGCCTCGTCGACGAGCATCGCCGCCTGGAGCGCGAGCTTGCCGATGCCCGGCGCGCTCTGGCCGGGGCGGGCGGCAAGGCCGCGGCCGGGTCGGGCAAGCAGATCGGCGGCGTCAGCTTCGACGGCCGGGTCGTCGACGACGTGCCGGGCCGCGAATTGCGCTCGCTTGCGGACGACCTGAAAAAGCGGCTCGGCTCGGGCGTCGTCGCGGTCGTATCGCGGGCAGAGGGCAAGGCGGCGATCGTCGTGGGCGTCACCGGCGACCTGACCGGACGGTTCGACGCAGTCGAGCTGGTGCGGGTCGGGGCCGAGGCGGTCGGCGGCAAGGGCGGCGGCGGCCGGCCCGATATGGCGCAGGCCGGCGGGCCGGATGGGGGCCAAGCCGAGGCCGCCCTGACGGCGGTAGAGGAGGCGATCGCGGCGCGCGCCGGCTGACCGCGCCCGCGATTCGGGCCGGAACGGTCGCCGAAATTCCGCGAAATTCGGGAAATTGAGCCATAGCGCTTTGTATTGGCTAGAGCTTTCCTATTCTCTCGACGGCGATTCCGGCGGCATTCCATAGTGCTTGTCGGGTGAGCCTATGACCGGCCAGACAAATATGAGACGACGCGCGCGGATGACTAGCGTCGGCGCTTTGGTTCTGGCGCTAGCCTCCTGTACGACCACCACCACCTATGTCGATCCGTTGGCCGTGGACGGCCGCGACGCCGCGTCGAAGATCGGCTATCCGACCGTGATGCGGATCGGGATGGCCGCGCGCGCCGGCGGCGATTACCCCAACGCGGTGTCGATGTTCCGCCGGGCCGCCGCGATGGCGCCGTCCGAGCCGGTGCCCCTGGTCGCGGCCGGCGACACGCTGCGGGACATGGGTCAGATGAACGAGGCGATCACCGCCTATAACGGCGCGCTCGATCGCAGCCCGCATTACCCGCTCGCCTTGGAGGGCTTGGCGAAAGCTTATCTTGGGACCGGCAGGCCCGAACTCGCGCAAGCTCCGCTCGATCTTGCGTTCCAGGACGCGCCGACCAACCCGAAGATCCTGCTTCTGATGGGGGTCACCGCCGATTTCACCGGCAACCATCCCCAGGCCCAGGCTGATTATCTCGAGGGGCTGAAATACCAGCCGGACGACCCGGCCCTGTCGCTCGACCTCGCGCTCTCCTTGGCGCTCAGCGAGAATTACGACCGGGCGATCGCCACGCTGGCGCCGTTCGCCAACGGTCCGAACTCGACGCCGCGCGAGCGCCAGACGCTGGCCCTGATCTATGGGCTCAAGGGGGATCGGATGTCGGCCGAGCGGCTGGCGCGGCGGGATCTCGACCCGGCCTCGGTCGAGCACAACCTCGCCTATTACGAGACCCTGCGGCGGCTTCCATCAGAGGCACGGACCAAGGCGGTGCTGTCCGCCAATAGCGGGATGCAGTCGCACCGCAAATCGTGAGCGCCTCTTATTGCGGCGGCGGCGGCTCGTCGACCTGCACATAGGCCCGGGCGGCGATCATCAGCAGGACCCCCTGCGGCGGCAGGTAGTAGAGCCGAACCTCGTTCTGTCCCGGCGCCGACGGCACGACCACTACCTGCATCTGATCGACCGCGACCGGCTGGCTCGTCTGCGCCAGCAGCACCGGATCCTCCGGCATGTCAGGCGTGCCGGTCGGCACGATCGTGACAAACATTTTCGAACCGGGCTCGACCGACCGGGCATCGACATTGACCGCGATCGCCTGGCCGACGACACCGCGGCTTGAGGCCGGCGTGACCGAGGCCGGCGGAATGTCGGTCGCGTCGGGCCCCTGCGGCTTGTCCCTGACGTGGACCTCGGTGGTCACGGTCTGCGCCGGCGTATCGTCCGCGTTGACGTTGTCGTGGACCACCACGGTGACGTGCTGCTCGCTCTTACGCTTGCCGGAGAACGTATCGACGATGTTGAGCGCCGCGGGGCCGAGCAGCACGATAAACAGCGTCGGCAGAATGAACAGGATCAGCGGCACGGTAAGCAGCGCGGGCAGGCGGGCGGCCTTTTCCTCGGCGCGAATCATCCGGGCGTCCCGGAACTCGGCGGCGAGGACGCGCAGCGAATGCGCGAGCGGCGTGCCGAACTTGGCCGTCTGCAGCAGAGTGTTCACGACCCCGCGGATCGAGGCCATGTTGGTGCGGGCATTGAGGTTGTCGAAGGCTTGCCGACGATCGGGCAGGAAGGTCAGTTCGGCGGCGGTGATGCCGAATTCCTCGGCGAGCTCAGGCCAGGTCGCCTCCAATTCGCGCGACACGCGGTTGAGCGTCGCGTCGAGGCTCAGCCCCGCTTCCGCGCAGATCACCATCAGGTCGAGCGCGTCGGGCAAACCCTTCTGCATCCGCTGAACGCGCCGCTGGGTGATGTTCTTCAGTACCGTGTTCGGCGCCATATAGCCGATCAGCGCGGCGCCGAGCGCCCCGACGAAGCGGAATTTCGTCGGCACCGGCAGCAGGTGGAAAGTGTAGGCGTCCGCGAGACCGGCGATCGCGCCCAAGAGGGGCAGGCACATCCGGGCAAACAGATAGCGCACCATCGCGTCGCGGGAGCGCATCCCTGCCTGCATCAAGAGCAGCCGCGCCTCGGTCGCATGCTTGGAGCGGAGGAGGTTGAGCCGCTTTACCGCCTCGTGCATCAGCCCGGCCGGCGTCAGCTTCTGTCGCTGGCGCCGGGAGGCGAGCGCGGATTGGCGCAGGCTCTCCTTACGGTGCGCGATATCGGCAAAGCGGCGCTCGAAGGGCGAGCTGGCGCGCAGCGCATTCCACACGCCGAAAAACGCCGCGAACACCGCCAGCGCCGCCAGCAGCGCGATGAAATCGGCAACGCTGAGCCCGGACGGCAGCCAGCGCGCAAGATCGAATTTGTCGGCGGTGAAGGAGTTCATATATCGAACCTCGCCAGCTTCACCATGATCGTGATGCCGGTGATCAGCATCCCGATCGCCAGGCAGACGAGGATGATCCCGCGCGGGTCGAGGAACAGCAGCATGATGTAGTTGGGCGACGTCATCATCAGCACCGCCGTCACCAGCAGCGGCAGGCAGCCGAGGATGCTGGCGGTGGTTCGCGCCTCGCTCGCCATCGCCCGCGCCTTCTGGCGCATCGTGCGCCGGCGGCGCAGCACGTCGGCGAGATTGGCGAGGGTTTCGGCGAGGTTGCCGCCGGTCTCGCGCTGCACCGCCAGGGCGATGATGAAAAACTTGTATTCCGGCGCGTCGATGCGCTTCGAGACATCCCACAGCAGGCTTTCGAGATCTCGCCCCAATCGCATGCCGCTTTCGATCGAGCCGAACTCGGTGCCGACCGGATCGCCGATCTCGTGGGCGCAATTGATCAGAGCCTCGCTGATCGGCAAGCCCGAGCGCAATGCGCGGACCATCAGGTCGATCGCCTCGGGGAATAGGCCGATAAACCGCGCGACGCGCTTGTTGCCCATCCGTCCGACGATGATGTGGGGCAGCGCGATGCCGGCCGCGAGGCCGATCAGCAATCCGCCGAGCACTCCGACCGGGGCGAGGAACATCACCGCGACGGTGGCGACCGCGAGGGTCACGCCGATCGCTACCAGAACGTATTGACCGAGGGTGATGCTGCGTCCGGTCTTTTCAAGTCGTCGCACCAACAGTTCGCGGTGCGGCAACCAGCGCTTGACGAGCCGGTCCATCGCCGACGACCGTTCGCGCCGGGACAGAGACCGGGTCTCCGCCGCCGCCGAGGCGGCGATGATCCCCTGCTTGCGCGCCATGACGGCGCGCAGGCGCCGCTTGTAGCGCCGTCCAGCAGGGGCGTTGAGCATCGCGCCGCCAATGACGACAAGCAGCAACACGATCGTCAGGGCCAGCCCCAGCGGTATCAGCAGGGTCGGATCGAGCTTTCCGAGCATCGCTCAGATCACCTCGAGCAGGGTCCGGTCGAGTCCGAAATACTCGGCGCGCGGGAGGAAGGCGGGTCGGATGCCGCTGGGCTGGAACGTGCCGCGGAGCTTGCCGTCCGAGTTCTCGCCCTGGAACTGGAAGGTGAAGAGCTCCTGGGTCGTGATTACGTCGCCTTCCATGCCGACGACTTCCATGATGTGGGTGACGCGGCGCACCCCGTCGCGCATGCGGTTGACCTGGCAGATCAGGTGGATGGCGCCGGCGATTTGGGTGCGCATCGCCTTCGACGGCAGGTTGATGCCCGACATGCCGATCATGTTTTCGAGTCGGGTCAGCGCCTCGCGCGGCGTGTTGGCGTGGACTGTCGACATCGAGCCGTCATGGCCGGTGTTCATGGCCTGCAGCATGTCGAGCGCCTCCTCGCCGCGGCACTCGCCGATGATGATGCGGTCGGGGCGCATACGAAGGGCGTTCTTGAGGAGGTCTCGCATGTTGACCTCGCCGCCGCCTTCGAGGTTGGGCGGGCGAGTTTCGAGGCGTACCACGTGCGGCTGCTGCAGCTGGAGTTCGGCCGCGTCTTCGATCGTCACGGTGCGTTCCTGCGCGTCGATCATGCGCGAAAGCGCGTTCAGCAGCGTCGTCTTGCCCGAGCCGGTACCGCCCGAGATCAGGACGTTGAGGCGGCAGCGCGCGGCGATCTTCAGGAACGTCGCCATCGCGGGAGAGATGTTGCCGTTCTGCGCCATGATGTCGAGCGTGATGGTCTTCTTCGCGAAACGCCGGATCGACATCGAGATGCCGTCGAGCGCCAGCGGCGGGATGATGATGTTGACGCGGCTGCCGTCCAACAGCCGGGCATCGACCAGCGGCCGCGCCTCGTCGATGCGGCGGCCGACACGGGTGACGATCTTGGTCGCGACGTTCATCAGATGGGCGTCGTCGCGGAACACCACCTCGGTCAGCTCGAGCTTTCCCTTGCGCTCGACATAGACCTGCTTTGGCCCATTCACCATGATGTCGGTGACGGTCTCGTCGCTCATCAGCGGTTCGAGCGGGCCGAGGCCCAGCATGTCGGCGATCAGCGACTCGACGAGCTCGCGCTGCTCGACGAAATTGAGCTGGATCTTGGTCTCGGCCAGCAGCTCCTTGACCCAGCCCGTGAGCTGCGCCTCGAAGGCCGGTCGCGGCATCTCGGCCGCGGCGGCGACGTCCATGTGCTCGAGGACGAGCGGCTGGATTTGTGCTTTTGCCGCCTCGATCGCCGCTCGATGGGGGCCGCGCCGGGCCGCCGTCTGCGACTCCTCGGGTTCGGTCGCGGTCGGTTGCAGCAGCGCCTGCATGATCGCCGTGACGAGGTCCCGCCGGGCGAGCGGGTTGGGATCGACGCCGTTCCGGACGAAATAGGCCTGTACCGCCGCATCGACGAGCTTGGCCAGCTCGCCGCGGCTTAAGAGCGCGCGCCGCTCGGGTCGGATTTCGGTACTCAGGCGACCGATCAGCTGCTCCTTGGCGGTCGCGAGCCGGTCCTCGATCGAGGTCGCCACATCGACGGGTACCGGCGCTATCGCCGGCTGCATCGGGCGCGGCGGCGCGGGCCGATCGGCATAGGTTTCCGGGGCGGGACCTTCCGCCGCTCCGGGCGATACCGGGTCGGCGATGCGGGCGCGGCGAGCCGACAGCTCCGCGATGCGGGCGTCGAGGCCGCCTTCCTGCGACGGCCGGCGAAACAGGGCTACCATCGGCCGATCCCGATCTTGCGCTTCTTCGGCGCCTCGGCGGGCCCGGCGAGCGTGCCGGCGATCGATTGCAGCTCCTTCGTGATCGCGCTGCGCGGCGCGGCGAGGGGCAGGGGCTGGCCCGAGTTGGCGGCGGCCGCGGCGGCTTTCACGTCATAGGGGATGGCGCCATCGAGGGTTTTGCCCGCGGCCTTCTCGAATTCGCTCTTGCCGACCGCGGCGCGATCGCCGGTGGCGCCGGCATCGAGCAGCATCAGTTGCGTCTGTGGCGCGCGCTCGCGGATCAGCGTCTGCAGTCGGATCGTATCGCGCAGCCCCGAGAGGCTGCGGTCGCAAACCATGACGACGCGGCTCGCGGCGGCCAGGACGACGCGCTGCGTCGGCGTCACCGCGCGCGGCAGGTCGATGATGACCCAGGCGAACTTGCGGCGCAGCTCGTAAAGCAGCACGTCGATCGCGCCGGTGTCGATCATTTGCGGGTCGCCGACGGGCGCCTCGGCGGCGAGGATGCGGAGCGTATCCGAAACCTTCACCATCGCCCGCTCGACGAACAGGCTGTCGATCCGCGACGGCTGTTCCAGAGCCTCGCATAGCCCGCTTCCCGGATCGGTGTCGAGATAGAGCGCCACGGTGCCGAAATGCAGGTCGAGGTCGACCAGCGCGGTGCGCTGTTTGTGCTGCTCGGCGAGAAGCCACGCGCAGGAGACGGCGACCGTCGTGGTGCCGACGCCGCCGCGGCTGCCGATAAACGCGATCACCTGGCCGAGCCCGCCGCTGCCGCCGCCGCCGCCGGCCTGGGGCTTTTCGAGCGCCGAGGCCAAGGATTCCCGGCTTGGCGGCTTGACCAGGTAGTCGTTGGCCCCGGCGGCCAGCAGGTCGCGAAACAGCGTGACGTCGTTGACCGTGCCGAGCGCGAGGATCTTGACCTCCATCCCGGCGACAGCCCTGGCCGCGCTGATTTCGGCGATCGGCGCCGCTGAGTCGGACAGGTCGAGGAGCAAGACCCGCGGCTGCATCCCCTCGCGGACGCGGCCGAGAGCGGAATCGAGACTCGGCTCGACGATCAGCTCGTCGTCGAGCTGAAGCTCGCGGGTGATGCTCTGGACCCGGTCGAGGGTGGCCTGATCCTGAAGGATCGTGACGATCCCTTCACGCTCCGCCTTTTTTCCGGTTGGGGGTGAGGCTGCTACGGCTGCTGCGCTCCCGGCACTCATCCTTAACTCCCTGGTGAATTTCCCGCACCGGGCGCGTTCGTCTGGGGCGCGGCGATGGGGAGAGCGGAACTGGCGGCTGGCAAGACGACCTTGTCGGCCTTGTAACGATTGACGGCTGCCGCGGCCGGACCGCCGGCCGCCAAGCCAAGCGGCTGCCCGTTCGCGAGATCGGTCGGGCTGGCGACCATTTCGCCGAAATTGCTTTTGCGCATGTTGGTGAAGTCGGCCGGCACAGCCGTGCTGCTCCAATTGGGGCACGGCGGCAGCGTCACGAGGGCGCGGCCGATCTCGACGATTGCAGTGTCGCGCGGCACCGTGGCAAGCGACACCGTGCCGACCGTCATGCCGTAGCGCAGCATCTCCGAGGCGATCCGCTCGACCCGCCTCTTGGCGAGAGCAGGCGGGCCGGCCGGGGAGACCGAAACCCGGTCGCTGGCGCCGATTTCGCCGTTCGCGACGAGGCGCCGGAGGCGCTCAGCCTCACCGTGGGCAAGGCGGTCGCTGCCCGCCAAGAATCGCACGATCAGGTCGTGAGAGGCATCGTTCAGCTTGAGAGCCTTGGGCGCCTCGGCGTCCGTGTAGTCGGCGACCGGCGGATTGCAGGCGGCAAGGGCTAGCACCAAGGTGGCGGCGAGGGCGGCGTGGATTTTCATCGTCCCCTCCCTCAATCTACCCGGAACCCGGCCGGGCCGATCAGGCCCGGCATCCCCGGCTGGACCGGACCGCGCGGCGGCGCCGGTGGTCCCTGGCGATGGTTCTCGCCGTTGATGACGCGCTGGATGTCATGCGGCGGCACATAGCCGTCGGTCGGCGCGGACAGGGCGATATTCGACGGTCTGACCAGATACGGCGTCACGATGATGACCAGCTCGCTCTCGTTGTGCTGGAACTGGTCCGAGCGGAACAGGGCGCCGATGACCGGCACGTCGCCGAGCCATGGGATTTTGGAGACGTCTTGCTGCGTGGTGTTCTGCAAGAGCCCGGCGAGCGCAAAGCTCTGCCCACTGCCGAGCTCGACCGTGGTTTCGGCGCGCCGGACGGTCAGCGCCGGGATCGTGAAGCCATTGATCTGCACCGCGCCGTTCGAGGTGAGTTGGCTCACCTGCGGGCGAATTTTCAAATTCAAGTGGTTGGCGTCGAGGATCGTCGGCGTGAAATCGACCGACACCCCGAACGTCTTGAACTCGATTGTGATCTGGGCCGGGCCGGTGTTCCCGGACGGCTGCACGCCGATCGGTATCGGAAACTCGCCGCCGGCGAGGAAGCTCGCTGTCTGGCCGTTGAGCGCGGTCAGGTTGGGCTCGGCGAGGGTGGTGATCAAACCTTCCTGAGCCAGCGCGTCGATCGTCGTCAAAAGCCGCGTGCTGCTGCCAGGCACCGGAATACCAAACGTGATTTCGTTTCTGTTTGTGATGTTCTGGCTGACGACGGGGTTCTGCGTGTTGAACTGGAAATTCGAGTTGTTGGTGGTCAGGGTCGGACC
>DASUIE010000015.1:0-2574 GCA_036273175.1 Allostellaceae bacterium | reverse complement strand
CACGGCATCGTCGCCCTCCCACATTCAGAGTGCGCCCGGGCGTGGCGGATGGCGGTCGATGCAGTGGCGCGCCACCTCCTCGCAGGTGGGGAACCACACGCCGGGCAGGGTCTTCATCCGGCCAATCAGCCGGTCCAGCATCGCAATGCGCAGCGCGCGGCCGGACTGGAACGGGTGCATGCAGACGTTGAGATAACCGCCGACGTTATACTGCTGGCGGAACGCCGCCCACCAGATGTCGCCGACTCGCTCCGGATCGGTGATGCGCTGCGCCGATGCATCGGTGCCGAGCCAATTGAAATTGAAGTACATCGCGTCGTCGATGACGTAGTGCATCGGCAGGTTCACGAGGCCATTGCCGCCGCCCTCGTCGTACTCGTAGTACGGCCGCTGGTCGGCTGAGCGCTCGGAGCGGTAAATAAACCCGTATTGCCGGAGCAGCGCAGCGCTATGGCTGCTGCGTGTGCCGACCGGCCTGCGCCCGGCGATCCGTTCGAGCGCGGTGACGGTTTTCGCCAGATGATCCTCTTCCAGCGCCGGCTCCTTCGGCACCCGGTGCTCCCACATGTGATCGGCGATCTCGTGGCCGCTCTCGACAACCGCGCGCAGCGCTTCGGGGTAGAGCTCGCAAATCCGCCCAGGCGTGAAGATCGTCGCCTTGACGCCGTGCACATCGAACAGCTCAATGAGCCGCCAGATGCCAACCCGTCCGCCGAATTCGCCCTTTGCGAGCTGCATGGGCGGCTCATTGAGCAGCCGGCGCAGCAACATCGCATCGAAATCGCAGGTAAAGTTGACGGCAATGCGAACCCCCTGGGGCCAGGTGAGGTCCGGGATGAACTGGTGGCGGGCGGCGTAGGCGTCCGCCGCACTCCGCAATTCCACGAGTTGCTGATCGAGGTCTATCGCCGTCATCGCGCTCGCTCCGATGTTCGAGCCGGAGTGCCGTTCCGAGGGTTCATTCCTGTACCCCAAGCTCGGGCCGCGGTAGCGTTTTGCTGATCGAGCCCGGCAGAGGCCTCCACTGTGGTTCCTTTGATTGGTTATGTCGACCGGTTCTCGGCCCGTCCGGGTGAGACGGTCGCCGTGAAGGTATCCAGCGAACTCGGCGATCCCTATCGCGCGGACCTCGTCCGCATCATCCACGGCGACGCCAACCCGGGCGGGCCGGGTCTCAAATTCGAGGAGGTTCCGGCCTCTTTTGCCGGAATTTACCGATCGCGGTTCCAGCCTTTGCATTCAGGGTCATGCGGTCTTGTCCTTCCCGACAGGCCGGTCGCGTTTCCCGATCCATGCACGGTCGTTGTGCGTATCCAGCCGTGGCTTCTCGACCATCGACGGCAGACGGTGCTGGCGGTTGAGCACGGCCCGACGCTGTGGGTAACCGCCGATGGCGTCGGGCTGACGCTCCGGGGCCGCGATCACCGGCTCGCCGCCCCGATGCTGAAACGGCGCTGGTACGAATTGCGGATCATCGCGGAAGACGGCCGGGTGTGGTTACGGCAGACCGCGTTGCAACGGAGTTGGGGCGTCACCGACGCCGGCGAAGCGGAATTCGCCGGCTCGCTCGGATCGCTTGACAAGATTGTCTTTGGCGCCGACCCCGCTGCGGCGCCGGGCCCGCGCGACAACCCCTTCGGCAACTTCTTTAACGGGCGGATCGAGGATCCCGCGATCCTTGCCGGTGCGTGGCGTACGGCGGCACCGCTGGAGCCGGACGATGCAAATTATGTCGCCTGGTGGGATTTCTCACAGGAGATACGCAGCGAGCGCATCCGCGACCGCGGCCCGCTGGCCCTCCACGGCACCCTGCGGAACCTGCCAACGCGAGCGGTTCGCGGATCGCGTTGGAATGGGGAGGAGATGAACTGGGGCTGCCGGCCCCGGCACTATGCCGCGATCCATTTCCATGAAGATGATCTGTACGATTGCGGCTGGGAGACAGATTTCGAGGTGACGATTTCCGACGCCATGACCTCGGGCGTCTTTGGCGTGCGTCTGCGCTGCGGCGGCGAGCAGGACATCGTGCCGATCTATGTCTTGCCACCGGCGGGTGTCACCACTGCGCCACTCGTTTTTATTGCCTCGACCTTCACCTATCAGATTTACGGCAACCACCAGCGAGGGAATGTCGACGATGCGTTTCGCGCGCGGCAGGCCGAGTGGGGCGCCTACCCGTGGAATGCCCAGGACCACCCGGAATACGGCGCCTCGACCTACAACACGCATCGCGACGGCAGCGGCATCTGCTATTCGAGTCAACGTCGTCCGCTGCTGACGATGCGGCCCGGATACATCACCTATTTCGACCGGCGCGGGTCCGGCTTGCGGCACTTCCCGGCCGATACCCACCTTCTCGACTGGCTGACGGCAAAGGGCATCGGCTTTGATGTCGTGACCGACCACGACCTTGATCGCGAGGGTGATGCATTGCTGCAGCCCTACCACGCCGTGGTCACGGGGTCGCACCCGGAATACCACACGCCGGCCATGTCAGGATAACCGGATGACCAGGGAGCAGGTCGCGACTACGCTAATTGGATATGGAACTCTCATACCGCCGTCACCGGTTTC
>DASUIE010000014.1:0-50426 GCA_036273175.1 Allostellaceae bacterium | reverse complement strand
GGTGCCGCCGCGACCGCGGCCGGCGATCCGACGCCGCCGGCGGCGGCCGCGCCCTCGGCCTCGCCCGGGGCGCCGCCCCCGGCCATGGCCGATCCGGCCGATGTCGCCGGGCAGCTCTCCGGGCGGATGGTCAGATTGCTGGCGGGCTCTGGGCGCGAGGCGGTGGTGCGGCTCCATCCGCCCGGTCTCGGCGAGGTGACGGTGCGGGTCGCGGTCACCGGGCGCGATGTGTCGGCCTGGTTCGGCTCGCCGCAAGCCGCCGTCCAGCAGACGATCAGCCTCGGTCTGGGCCAGCTTCAGGCCGATCTCGGCAATGCCGGCTACAACCTCGCCGGCGCCTGGGTCGGCGCCGACGCCTCGGGCTCCGGGAGCGGCGGCGAACGGCCCGTGCCGCCGCCCGTCCCGGCCATCGACGCCGTCCGGACCGCGCCAGCCGGCGCGGCCGCGGCGCTTTCCTCCAACGCGGGGGTGAGCATCTATGTCTGAAATCGCGCCGGCCGAATTCCAGGTCCGCCCTTACGACCTGCTCGCCGAGCAGCAGCCGACCCTGACCCAGATGCCGGCGCTCGGCCCGACGCTCGACCGCGTCAATCACCGCTTCGCGCGGCACCTGCGCGCGGCCCTGCTCCAGCATCTGCGCCGCGGCGTCGACGTCTTTCCGGGCCAGATCGAGCTGGTCAAGCACAAGGAGCTGCTGGAGCGGCTCGCCACGCCGACCTACTTGACCCTGGTCAACATGAAGCCGTTGCGCGGCACGCTTTTGCTGCTGCTCGACGCGCAGCTCGTCGTCACGATCGTCGAGAGCCGGTTCGGCGGCAGCGGGCGGTTTCCGGTGCCGCTTACCAACCGCGAGTTCACCCCGTTCGAGCTGAAGTCGATGCGCCGGGTGATCGAGATGACGCTCGAGCAATATGCGCTCGCCTGGCAGCCGCTCGGCAGCTACGAGCCGGATATCGTGAGGCTCGAGACCAACCCGCAATTCGCCGGGTTCGCCGCCGCCGACGATCTGGTCCTCGTCACCACGTTCGACATCCAGATCGACTACGGCAAGGGCAAGCTCATCACGTGCATCCCTTACTCGAGCATCGAGCCGATCAACGAGGAGCTGACATCCGGGGTCGTCGAGGGGGTCGTCGAGAGCGGCGATACGCGCTGGTCCGAAGGACTCAACGCCGGGGTCGAGCACGCCTCGATCACCCTCAATGTCGAGCTCGGCAATATCGAGATCACGGTCGCGGACCTGGTGGCGCTGGCGCCCGGCACGGTGTTCGAGATGGGCCGGCCGGAGACGCTGACCGTCGAATCGGGCGGCGTACCGCTGTTCCGGGGCAAATGGGGGCGCATCGGCCGCAAGGTCGGCGTCAAAATCGAAGAGCGGCTGGTCGGTCACCTCGACGCGACCGCGCTGAAGGCGGGGGTCGGCGATGATTGAAGATCCCCAGCCGGGCGATGAAGCGCCGCCGGCGGATGCCGTCGCAGCCGACGCGGCCGGCGAGGATTCGCCTTTCGCCGCGCTCGAAATGCAAACCGGGCTGGCGCCGGAGGGCTCGCGCGAGCCGGCCGCCGGCCAGATCGAGGGCGGGCGCCTCGATCTCGTGCTGGACGTGCCGGTCAAGCTGTCGGTCGAGCTCGGCCGCACCGATATCCCGATCCGCGACGTCGTCAATCTCGGCCGCGGCTCGATCATCGAGCTCGACCGCGGGCCGGGGACGCCGCTCGACGTGCGGGTCAACGGTGTCCTGGTCGGGCGCGGCGAGGTGGTGCTGGTCAACGAGGAAACGCTCGGGCTTCGGTTCGTCGAGGTGGTGAGCCAGTCCGAGCGCATGAAGCGGCTGAGCTGAGAGGCGGGAGCGATCGATGCTGGGCATGTCGCAAGCGAGTCACGAGGCCTTGCTGACGATCTTCGCCGTCTCGGGACCGCTCCTCGCGGTAATCCTGGTGATCGGCGTGGTCGTCGCGGTGTTCCTCGCCGTGACCCAGATCAACGAGCCGACCCTCAGCTTCGTGCCGAAATTCATCGGCATCGCCGTCGCGCTCGCGACGATGGGGCCGTGGCTGCTGCGCCAGCTTGAGCAGTTCACCGTGCTGATCCTGAGCGGCTTGCCGCGGCTGGTCTCATGACCGTTCCGGCGGCACCAGCCACGGTTATCGGGGCCGGCGCCGGCGGTGTCGCGGCGTGGCGGCGGCAACTGCCGTCGCTCGCCGGCCCGGTCGCGTTCCTGCTGATCCTGTCGATGGTGGTGGTGCCGCTGCCGCCACTGGCGCTCGATTTCCTGTTCACCTTCAACATCTGCTTCGGGCTGATGATCCTCTTGGCGGCCCTCTACACCGCCAAGCCGACCGATTTTTCGTCGTTCCCGAGCCTCCTCTTGATGACGACGCTGCTGCGGCTGTCGCTCAACGTCGCCGCGGCCCGGGTCATCCTGCTCGACGGCTACCAGGGCACCGAGGCGGCCGGGCGCGTCATCGAGTCGTTCGGCGAGTTTGTCGTCGGCGGCAATTACGCGGTCGGCATCGCCGTGTTCGCGATCCTCGTCATCATCAACTTCGTCGTCATCACCAAGGGCGCCGGCCGCATCGCCGAGGTCGCCGCCCGCTTCGTGCTCGACGGCATGCCGGGCAAGCAGATGGCGATCGACGCCGATCTCAACGCCGGGCTGATCAGCCAAGAGATCGCCCAGGCCCGGCGCCAGGAAGTCGGGCGCGAGAGCGATTTCTTCGGGGCGATGGACGGCGCCAGCAAGTTTGTCCGGGGCGACGCGGTCGCGGCGGTGCTGATCCTGTTCATCAATCTCGTGGGCGGGCTGGTGATCGGGGTCTGGCAGCACGATTTGACGATGGGCGAGGCGGGCCAGACCTACACGCTGCTGACCATCGGCGACGGGCTCGTGGCGCAAATCCCGGCGCTGGTCATCTCGTCCGCGGCCGGCATCGTCGTCAGCCGCGTCTCGACCGGCGCCGATGTCGGCCAGCAGATCATCTCCCAGCTCGCCTCCTTCCCGAAGGCCTTCGCCATCGCCGCCGGCATCGTCGGGCTGTTCGGCCTGATCCCGGGGATGCCGCACACGCCGTTCCTGATCTTCGCCGGCCTGCTCGGGACCGCCGCGTGGCGGCTCGGCCGCGAGCGGGCCCGCGCCGCCACGACGCCGCCGCCGGTCGTCGAGGCGCCGCCCGACAGCGGCGAGATCGATATCGGCGTCGTCGAGCTGGTCGAGCCGCTCGAGGTGCAGGTCGGGTACCGGCTCGTCGGGCTCGTCAGCAAGGACCGCGACGCCGGGCTCCTGCGGCGGCTCAAGGCGGTGCGGCGCCAGGTGTCGCGCGAATTCGGCTTTCTCGTGCCGGTGGTGCATGTCCGCGACAACCCCGATTTGCGCTCGACCGGCTACCGCATCCTCGTCTACGGGGTCGAGCGCGCCGCCGGCGAGGTGCATCCCGACCACCTCCTCGCGATGTCGACCGGCAAGACGCTGGGCGAGGTGCAGGGCATCCTCGCCCGCGACCCGGTGTTCGGCCGGCCGGCGCATTGGATCGTGCCGGCGATGGCCGACCAGGCGCGCGCCTTCGGCTACACCGTGTTCGACGCGGCGGTAGTCATCGCCACGCATTTCGAGCGGGTCGTCAAAGACAATATCGACGGGCTGTTCGGCCGTGCCGAGCTCGACGCGGTGCTCGCCTATCTCGGCAAGGCGATGCCGAAGATCGTCGAGGAGCTGACGCCAAAGCTGATCCCGATGACCACGGTGCACTCGGTGCTGTCGGCGCTGCTCGCGGACCATCTGCCGATCCGCGACCTGCGCACGATCGTCGGGGCCTTGATGGACGGCGCCGCGACGACGCAGGAACCCGGCGCGCTGCTCGACCTGGTTCGAGCCAAGCTCGGCGGGTTCATCGTGCAGACCGTGTTCGGCGCGGTCGACGAGCTGACCATGATGACGCTCGAGCCCGACCTCGAACGCCTGCTCCAGGAGGTGCTGCGGCTGGCCAACGGCACCGGCGCCTTTGCCGTCGAGCCCGGCCTGGCGTCGGAGCTGCGCGCCTCGGCGGCGGCGGCCGCGGCGCGGCTCGAGGCGCTGGCGCCGGTCGCGGCGCTGATCACCCGGGCCGAGCTGCGCGAGCTCGTCGCGCAATTGCTGCGGCCCGTAAGGCCGCGCATCTGGGTCTTCTCGTACGCCGAGATCCCGTCCGAAAAGCGCATCCGGGTCGTAGAGCTGCTCGGCCGGAGCCTCGGGGCCGTTCCGCATGCCGAGTGACCGCGCCGCCACGCTCGACCGGTCCTCGGCCGAAATCTTCCGCGCGGCCTATTGCGAGGAGCTCGACGAGTCCGAAATCATCCGCCGCTACGCGCCGCTGGTGAAGCGGCTGGCGCTGCATCTGAAGGGGCGGCTGCCGGAGACGGTGCAGCTCGACGATTTGATCCAGGCCGGGCTGATCGCCGTGCTGCGGATCGTGCGGCAGGGCGGCGCGCAGATCCGCGCCTCGCCGCTGCACCGCTCGATCATGAACGCGATGATCGACGAGGCGCGGCGCGACGCCTGGGCGCCGGTGCGGATCGTGCGCCTGGCCAAGGCGGCCTCGCAGGCGATGCGCGGGCTCAAGCAGCGCCTCGGGCGCGACGCCGAGGACGAGGAGATCGCCGCCGAGCTGGGCATGCCGCTCGCCGAGTATCACGCCGCGCTGGTCGAGATCGCCGGCATCCGGCTGTTGCAGATCGACGAGTTCGACGATGCGGACGACCGCGGCCTGCAGGTCAGCGACGACACCGATGCGGGTCTCGATCGGGCGCATATGCTCGTAGACCTCGCCCGCTCGATCGCCGCCCTGCCGGAACGGGAGAAGATCGTCGTCTCGCTCTACTACGAGCAGGAGCTCAACATGGACGAGGTGGGCAAGGTGCTCGGCCTCGACAAATCGACCGTATGCCGGGCCCACGGTCGGGCCCTGTTGATGTTGCGCACCGCGCTTGGCGGCTGGGGTACCTCCGGCGGTCCGGTGCGGCTGGTGTCGGGAGAATAGGGCGTGGACATCCTATCGTTGGCCGGCCTCGCCGCCGGCTTCGGGGCCATCATCCTCTCGATGACGCTGGACGGCGGCAACCTTCTGTCGCTGCTGCAATTGTCGGCTTTCGTCATTGTCGGCGGCGGGACCCTCGGCGCGATCCTGCTGCAGACGCCGATGCCGGTGTTCCTGCGCGGCCTGAAGATGCTGGTATGGGTGTTCATCCCGCCGAAGGACGAGCGGGAGGAGTATCTGCGCCTGATCACCGACTGGCTGCGCATCGCCCGCCACCAGTTCGTGCTCGCCCTCGACCCGATCGCCGAGCAGCAGACCGAGCCGTTTCTCAAGCAGGGGCTGCGCCTTGTCGTCGACGGGGTCGATGCCTCGCAGATCCGCAACGTGCTCGAATCGGTGATCTCGACCAAGGCGCACGAGGAAAAGCTCTCGGCGGAGATGTACGAAGCGATGGGGGGATATGCGCCGACGGTCGGCATCCTCGGCGCGGTGATGGGCCTGATCACGGTCATGTCGCATCTCGACGACCCGTCCGAGCTCGGCAGCGGCATCGCCACCGCCTTTGTCGCGACGGTCTACGGCGTGGGCGCGGCGAACCTCTTGTGCCTGCCGATCGCGGGGAAGCTCAAGGTGCTGTGCCGACGGCGGCAGAAGACGCTGGAGATGGTGACCGAGGGGATGGTCGGCATCGCCATCATGGAAAGCCCAGTGCAGCTCGAAATGCGGCTCAGGAGCTTCCTCGAGGACGACAAGGCCGAAGAGTCGCCGTCCGGCGGCGACGAGCACGCCGCGGCGCCGGCGGCGGCCGAGTAGGCGGGGGCTGGAGAACGGCATGGCGCTCCCGGAAGAACCCGAAAAACCGCCGAACCACGAGCGGTGGATCATCTCCTACGCCGATTTCACGACGCTGCTGCTGGCGACGTTTGTCGTCATGTACGCGGTTTCCAGCATCAACTCGTCTAAGTTCCAGGAGATGGCGGAGGCGTTCAACACCGCCTTCATGGGCCACACGGTCCAGGTCCAGAGCTCGGGCTTCGCGGCCGGGCACAAATCGATCTTCAACTTTATGCCCTCGCCGGTGCACGTGCCGATCATCACCCGCGACATGGTGCCGGATAAGGATTTGCCGGTCGCGCAAGTGCAGAAGGAGGCGCAGCACGCCAAGCCGAACGGCAGCTCGACCGAACCGGTGACGACGCCGCTTTCGCCGCAATCCGCGGGCAAGCCCTCGCAAGAGGCAGACAAGTCCGCCCCGCCGCCGGTGCAGGCGGTGATCCTGGAGCCGGCCGCGGCCCCTCCCGGCGGCGGCCCGGACGGCAAGTCCGGCTACCCGCAGCCGCCCGGCTGGGCGCGCCAGGCGGCGACGCCGCTCGCCGGCCAGGACCCGGGCAAGGGCGGGATGCAAGGGCAGGGCCTGCCGGTGACCGGCCCCGAGCTGCGTCAGCAGATCGAGCAGCGGGTGCAGCAGCTCGACCGCGCCTACGACCGGCTCAAGCAGGCGCTGGCGCCGCTGATCGGCACCGGCGAGGTCAGGGTTTCGCTGTCCTCGCTCGGCGTCGTCATCGACATCAACGAGGTGCTCCTGTTCCACAGCGGCAAGGCCGAGCTGACGCCGCAGGCGCTCCCCCTGATCGATCGCGTCGCCGGCATCCTCAAGGGCCTACCGTACCAGATCCAGGTCAACGGTTTCACCGACAACGTGCCGATCCACACCGCCCAGTTCGACTCGAACTGGGACCTCTCGGCGACGCGGGCGATATCGGTGGTCAAGCGCTTCGTCATCGCCGGCATCGATCCCGGGAAGCTGGTCGGCGCCGGGTTCGGCGAATACCACCCGGTCGCCCCGAACACGACGCCCGAAGGGAAGTCGACGAACCGGCGCGTATCGGTCGTCGTCGTCTCGCCGGTGCAGGGCGACAACCCGATGAAGACGCCGATGCTCGGCAGCCCCCAATCGCGACTTCCGGCAGCTCCGTCCGCGCTGCGGCCGGCGGTTCCCTCAGTGCCCTAGGAGACCGCGCGGGCCATGGCGAAAAGCGCGAAGCGGCCGGCGGCGGCACCGAAACGCAAGGCGTTTCGGCCGCTGCTGTTCGCGGGCGGGCTCGGGTTGCTGTGGTTCGTGCAGTACCAGTCGAACGGCCCGCCGGACGAGGGACCCGCATGGAGCCACGCGCTCCTGCTCTCGACGCGCCTCCTCGCCGACATCGTCGGGGCCTGGGTGGCGATCGCCGCCGCGCAACTCTTCCTCGCGATCCTGCGCGCGGCCTATGAGCAGCTCCGCGCCGAATCCAATCGGGACATGCTATGAGCGAGACCGCCTACCGGCTGTGGCAGTTTCCGGTCCTCGACGGCGGGCTGCGCCCGGCGCCGCCGCCGGAGATTGCCGCGCCGCCTGCTCCCGACGCCGGGGCGCTTGCCGCCGCCGCGGCCGAGCGGGCCGCCGAAGCCCATGCCGAGGCGGTCGAACGCGGCTTCGCCGAGGGCCGGGAAAAGGGCTACGCGGCCGGGCTCGAAGCGGCGCAGGCCGTCGAGGAGCGCATGCGCGACCAGTCGAACCGCCTCGCCGCGATCCTCGACCGCTTCGACACGCCGATAACCGTGTTGCAGCGGCCGGTCGAGGAGGCCGTAGCGGGACTCGCGCTCGAAATCGCCCGATGCGTCATCGGCGGCGAGGTATCGCGCTCGCATGCCTATCTCGTGCGGCTGATCCGCGAGGCCGTCGCCCGCGTTCCGATCGAGATGGGCATGCCCAAGGTGCTGCTAAACCCGGCCGATCTCGATCTCGTCCGCGAGCTGGCGGCGGATATCGACAGCAGCCGCGCGGCGCTTGTCGCCGACGAGGGGATCGAGGCGGGCGGCTGTCTGGTGATGGCGGATGGCGACGACGCGCCGCCGGTCGTCGACCGGCGCTGGCACCCCCGCGCCGGCGAGGGGGTTTCGCAGGTCGACCTGACGCTCGCGGCGCGCTGGCGCAGCGTGATCCTCAACCTGTTCGACGCCGAGGAGGGCTGACCGTGCTCGCGCCCGGCATCGACCCCGACCGCATCGTCGCGACCCTCGACCGCTACCGGGCGCGGCTCGCTCCCACCGAGGCGACCGTCACCGTGCAAGGCAGCCTCGTGCGCACGGTCGGGCTGGTCATGGAGGCGCGCGGCATCCACGTCGCGATCGGCGAGCGCTGCTATATCGAGAACGAAGCGGGGCGGCTGCTCGCGGCCGAGGTTGTCGGCTTCGATGGCGGCCGCGTGCTGCTGATGGCCGAGACGCACGCCAACGGCTTGGCGCCTGGCGCGCGGGTGATCCCGGCCGGACACACGATGGAGGTCGCGGTCGGGCCCGAGCTGCTCGGCCGCATCGTCGATGGCGGCGGTGCGCCGATCGACGGTAACGGGCATATACGCTGTTCGGAGCGGGCGCCGCTCTTCGGGCATACGATCAACCCGATGCGGCGCGCTCTCGTCGACGAGCCGCTCGATGTCGGCGTGCGGGCGATCAACGCGCTGTTCTCGGTCGGGCGCGGGTCGCGGCTCGGGCTTTTCGCCGGCAGCGGCGTCGGGAAGAGCGTGCTTCTGGGGATGATGGCGCGCTACACCAGCGCCGATGTCGTCGTCGTCGGGCTGATCGGCGAGCGCAGCCGCGAGGTCAAGGAGTTCGTCGAGCGCATCCTCGGTCCCGAGGGGTTGAAGAAGGCGGTCGTCGTCGCCTCGCCGGCCAGCGAGTCGCCGCTCGGCCGCGTTCACGGCGCCTATCGCGCCACGGCGATCGCCGAATACTTCCGCGACCGCGGCCACCAGGTGCTGCTGCTGATGGACAGCCTCACCCGGTTTGCCATGGCGCAGCGCGAGATCGGCCTCGCCGCCGGCGAGATCCCGGCGAGCCGCGGCTATCCCGCGTCGGTGTTCGGGCGCATCTCGCAGCTTTGCGAGCGGGCCGGCAACGGCGCGGTCGGGTCGGGCGGGATCACCGCCTTCTATACGGTGCTGGTCGAGGGCGACGACCCCAACGACCCGGTCGGCGATTCCGCGCGCTCGATCCTCGACGGGCATCTCGTGCTGTCGCGGCGACTCGCCGATCGCGGCCATTACCCGGCGCTGGATGTCGGCGCTTCGATCAGCCGGGTCATGCCGGCGGTCGTCGAGCCGGTCCAGCTCGCCCGGGCGCATCGGTTCAAGCACCTCTACAACCGGCTCGAGGAAAGCCGCGACATGATCGCGATCGGCGGCTACCGGCCCGGCAACGATTCCGAGCTCGACCGCGCAGTGGCGCTGCAGCCGGCGTTCAACAGCTTTCTCTGCCAGGACATGACCAACGCCGTCCGCTTTGAGGAAAGCGCCGCGGCCCTCGGTGACATAGTGGGGATATAAGAAAATGGCGGGACTCAACAAGCTGATCACGATGGCCGCGCGCCGCACCGACGGGGCGTTGCAGACGTGGCAGCGGCTGAAGGCGCAATGCGACGACGCGCTCGCCAAGCTGTCGCTGCTGAAGCAGCACCGCGAGCGCTATCGCGAGATGCTGCGCAGCGGGCTCGGCGAGGGAATGCCGGCGATGGCGACGATGTCGTATCTCGGCTTTATCGGCCAAATCGACGAGGTCGTGCTCCGCCAGGAGAACGAAGTCGGACGGCTCGAACAGGCGTGCGCCCGTCAATGGGCGGAGCTGACCGAGACCCGCCGCGAAAAGCGGATGTACGAGATCGTGAACGAGCGCCTCGCCTCGCGCGAGATGGCCACCGCGCTGCGTCGCGCCCAGGCCGAGATTGACGATTTGCTGCAGCGCGTCGGCAAATCCTGGTGACCGCATGCATGACGTAAAACGGGATTTCGTAAGATGACCGATATCGATCAAGCCCTCGATCTCGAAGCCGAGGAAGACCATGCCCCCGCCGGGCGCAGCAAGCTGAAGCTGATCCTTTTCGGACTGGTCGGACTGATCCTGCTGGCGGGGATCGGCGGCGGCGTCTGGTATTTCCTGCTCGGCGGCAAAGCCTATCTCGCCGGCGGCGACCACAAGCCGGTCGAGGCGCCGCTGCCCTACTTCCTCGAGCTGAAGCCGTTTGTCGTCAGCGTTCCGAGCAAGGCCGGCCCGTCGCGCTTCGTCCAGCTCGGTCTCGGGCTGGAGCTGCCGGGATCGTCGTCGGGCGCGCTCGTCACCGCGATCCTGCCGCAGGTCCAGGACGCGATCCGGCGTGCCGTCCTCGCCTTCAAGGCCGACGATCTGCAATCCCAGGAGGGGCTCGAAAAGGTCCGAGCCGCGGTCCTGACGGCGCTGAACAAGGCGCTTTTGACCTATCTCGGCGCCGAGCGGATCGAAAAGGCGGCGCCGGGCAAGCCGGCCGACGCGATGGTCATCAACATCTACTTCCAGCAGCTCGTCGTCGAATGAGGGGTTTGGCCCGTGTATGACGCCGACTCGCTGAGCTCCCTGTCGCTGACGATCGGCCTGATCGTCGTGCTGCTGTGGGGCGCGGTTTGGCTGATGCGGCGGATGCGGCCGGGGATGGCGGTGCTCGATAGCCGAGACTGCTCGGTCGTCCGTTCGCTGGCGCTCGGTCCGCGGGAGCGGCTGGTCGTGGTGCGGATCGGGGGGCGGCATCTCGTGGTCGGGGTCGGCTCGGCCTCGGTGTCGCTGTTGTGCGAGCTCGACGAGCCGCTGCCGCAAGGGGCCGCGGGGGATCGGAATTTCGGCGAGGCAATCCGAAAGGCGGTAGGCAAATGGCGCGGCGGCTGAGGCTCCCGATCGCGATCGGGATCGCCTGTTTGATGATCTGCGCCGCGGCCCACGCGGCCGGCATCGGGGCGCTCGACATGCAGCCCAACGGGCGCGGCGGCGAAAGCTACAGCGTGCCGGTCCAAATCCTGCTGCTGATGGCGGGGCTGGTGTTCCTCCCGGCGATCCTCCTGACGATGACCTCGTTCACGCGGATCATCATCGTGCTGTCGCTGTTGCGGCAGGCGCTCGGCCTGACGCAGACGCCGCCGAACCAGATCCTGGTCGGGCTCGCGCTGTTTCTGACGATGTTCGTGATGGGGCCGGTCTTCACCAAGGTCGGCGACGAGGCGATCCGGCCGCTGCTCGACAACAAGATCTCGGCGACCGACGCGCTCGACAAGGCGCAGGGGCCGATCCGGGCCTTCATGGTCAAGCAGACGCGGCGCGAGGATCTCGGCCTCTTCGTCAAGCTCGCCGGCGGCGAGAAGTACCCCACGGCCGAGCAGGTGCCGTTTCGCATCCTGGTGCCGGCCTTCGTCACCTCCGAGCTGAAGACCGGGTTCCAGATCGGCTTTCTGATCTTCCTGCCGTTCCTCGTGATCGATATCGTCGTCGCCGCGGTGATGATGTCGCTCGGCATGATGCTGCTGTCGCCGACCAGCGTATCGCTGCCGCTGAAGCTCGCGCTGTTCGTGCTGGTCAACGGGTGGACCTTGGTGATCGGCTCGTTGGCCGAGGGATATCTCCGGTGAGCGCGCCCGAAATCCTGTCGCATGCGCGCGACATGCTGATCGTCACGCTGCTGCTGGTCAGCCCGTTCCTCGGCGCCGCGATCGCCGCCAGCCTGGTGATCGGGCTCATCCAGGCGAGCACGCGGATGAACGATTTGACGCTCAGCTTTGTCCCGCGTTTCCTCGCCGTGCTGCTGATCGTCTACCTCAGCGCGACCTGGGCGATCGGGCATATGGCCGCTTATCTCGAGCGTTCGGCGATGGCGGCCCGGGCGATGTTCCAGTGACGCCGTGCTGACCTTTGGCGACGCCGATATCGCCCGCTGGGTCGGCGAATTCTTCTGGCCTTTCCTGCGCACGCTGGCGCTGATCGCGGCGGCGCCGGGGTTCAACTCGCGCACGCTGCCGGTGCGCGCCAAGGTCGCGCTGGCGCTGGTGGTCTCGATCCTGATCGGCGCGACGCTCAAGCAATCCGCTCCGGTGACGATGTCGTGGGTGACGGTCGAGCTGGCGATCGAGCAGGTGCTGGTCGGGCTGGCGATCGGCTTCGCGATGCAGCTGACCCTCGCCGCGATGGCGTTTGCCGGCGAGTTCGTCGGGGTGCAGATGGGGTTCGGCTTCGCCGCGCTGTTCGACGTGCAGAGCGGGTTCGAGGTGCCGGTGATGTCGAACTTCTTCAGCCTGGTCGGGCTGATGCTGTTCCTCTCGCTGAACGGGCATCTGGTGCTGCTCGGCGTCCTCGTCAAAAGCTTCGCGGTGGTGCCGATCGCGGCGAATAGCGGCATCTCGCTCGCCGGCTGGCGCGCTCTCGCCCATGCCGGCGTGCTGTTGTTTCAGATGGGGGTGTGGCTGGCGCTGCCGGTCGTCGCCGTGCTGCTCGCCGCGCACCTGACCGTCGCCGTGATCTCGCGGGTGGCGCCGCAATTCAACATCATGTCGCTGGGCTTCTCGCTCTTTATGTGGGTCGGCATCGCCGCGGTCATCGCGCTCGTGCCGTTCTTTATCCCGGCGGTCGAGCACATGATCGAGAGCGGCCTCACCCTGAGCCGCGCCGCGCTGCAGGCGCAGCCGTCATGAGCGACAGCTACACCGCCGCCGACCGCACCGAACAAGCCACCCCGCGCCGGCTGCAAAAGGCGCGGGAGGAAGGCCAGGTCGTCCGCGCCCATGCGGTGGCGGGCGCCGCGGTCCTGCTCGCCGGCGCCTTCGTGCTGCTGATCGGCGGCGGCAAGCTGATCGCGATGCTCGAAACATGCCTGCGCTCCGGGCTCAGCCTCGCGCCGGAGCCGATGCGCGACCCCGATCGGCTCCTCGACGCGGCCGGCGGCGTCCTGCGGTTCGGGTTCGCCGTGGTGACGCCGTTTCTGCTGCTGATGATGGCGGTCGCCTTCGTGGCCGACCTCGTCATCGGCGGCTGGATGTTCTCGCTGAAACCGCTGACCCCGGATTTTTCGCGCATCGACCCGATGAAGGGCTTTGGGCGATTGTTCTCCGGCCCGTCCCTCGCCGAGATCGTCAAGGCGCTGGTCAAGACCGCGGTGGTCGGCGCGGTCGCCTATTGGCTGGTCCGCAACCGCCTGCCGAGCTTTGTCCATGTCGCCGCCGAGAGCTGGCCCTTTGCCGCGCATCAGGTGGCGGGGCTCGCGGCCAATGTGTTCATGGTGCTGGCCGCCTCGCTTGCCGCGGTGACCGCGCTCGAGGTGCCGTACCAGCTATGGGACCACCGCAAGCGCCTGATGATGACGCGGCAGGAGATCCGCGACGAGCAGCGCGAGACCGACGGCAGCCCGCAAACCCGCCGCCGCATCCGCGGGCTGCGGATCAAGCTGGCGCGCGCGCGGATGATGAGCGAGGTGCCGCGCGCCGATGTCGTCGTCACCAACCCCGAGCACTATTCGGCGGCGCTCAAATACGACGCGGCGCGGATGCTGGCGCCGCGCCTCGTCGCCAAGGGCACCGGCTTGATCGCGCTGCGCATCCGGCAGATCGCGGCGGAAAATGGCGTGCCGGTGATCGAGGCGCCGCCGCTCACCCGCGCGATCTACAAATATGTCGAGCTCGGCGACGAAATCCCGACCGGGCTCTATGGCGTGGTCGCCGAGGTGCTGGCCTATGTCTACGGGCTGCGGGCGGCGCGCGATGCCGGCCGGCCCGCACCTGTCCCGCCCGAGGACCGGCGCTTCGAGCCGCCGCCCGAATACGAGACGTGAGGATCAGGCGGCGCCGAGCGCGTGCCGGGCCGCGGGGCGCTGCTCGCTGCCATCGGGGTTGTAGGAGCGGTGCAGGTCGATCCGCCGCAACCGGTCGAGCGCGGCGGTCAGGTGCCGCAGCATCGCGCTGCAGATGATTTCGTTCTCGCGGTTATAGCGGGCGAGGCGGGTCAGCGCCTCGATGCTCGGCAGCGGTGTGCCGGGCGCCGTAACCTGCCGCTCGATCGTCTCGGCGAGGGCGAGCTTCCTCTGCGTCACCGCATTGATCGCGGCGGCGGTTCCGGTGACGAGGGTGCGGCGCTCCTCTTCGAGGACGCCGCGCAGCTCGTCGAGCAGGGCGGGAAGGTCGCTCATCCGCTAAAATCGCAGCTCGACGCCGCCGTCACTGGCGACGGTCGCGCGCAGCGTCTTCTGCGTCTCCGGGTTTTGCACCGAGATGCTGTCGCCGACCCGCCCGTCCTCGAGCGCGAGCGCGGTCGTGCGGATCATCATCGACGGGTCGCGCAGCGTCACCACGACCTTCTGGCCGCGATGCACGGCGACCGGAAGGTCGAGCATCGGCGACAGCACCGGCGATCCCATCGGCAGCCCGGCGCGCAGGATCTTGCCTTCCGCCTGGCGCGGGTCGGTGATGACGCCGTTGCGCCCGGCGTAGAGGTCGACGCGGCCGCGCGTCAGATCGGCGGCGGACAGGGCCCGGTTGGGCACGAGGTTGCCGGCCGCGACCACCGCCTCGACCCAGGCATGGAGGCGCACCGGCACGTACAGCGACCAGGCCGGGGCGGGGCAGCTCACCTTGGCCGACATCACCGCCGAATTCTCCGGCGGCAAGCTCACCGCGAGGGCCGGGCAGGCGGGAAATTGCAGGCGCGGGTCGATAGCCTCGATCGCGACCTCGATCCGGGCGCCCGGGATCGCGTCCAGCCGCGGGCGGACCGCATCCTCGATCGCCGCGCGGATCTGGGCCGGGTCCTCGGGCGACGGCGACGCCGCGGCCGGCCGAACCAGAGCAAGCGCGGCAAGGCCGATGACCACCGCGCCGAGAAACCAGTACTGGCGCGCCATTTCACTTCCCTCTTGCGTATTTCGCAACGTGACGCTAGCATACCGAAAAATGGAAATTCGGCAAGTTCGGAAAGTTTGCGCGTTTCACTGTTTTGGCCGAGGCTACAAAGTTGATCGGATCGCTCGACGGCACGTTGGATTTCTACCGGCAGGCGCTGGCCGTTCGCGGTTATCGCCAGGAGGTGCTGTCCGCCGACATCGCCAACGCCTCGACCCCCGGGTTCAAGGCGGTCGATGTCGATTTCGCGGAGGCGATGAAGAACGCGTCCGCGGGGGGCGCCTCGCCGCACATGCTGCTGGTGAACGATGCGCGGCAGATGCAGGCGGGAGGCGGCGGCGCGATCGCCGCCGCGGCGCGCGCGGTCAAGTACCAGAGCGGCACCGAAGTCTCGCTCGACGGCAACAGCGTCGATCTCGATCACGAGAAGACCGCCGCCGCCGAGAACGCGGTGGATTACGAGGCGGTCGCGACCTTCACCAGCCAGACCCTCAAGATGCTCTCCGTCGCGATCAACGGCGGCACGCCATCGGGGAACGGAGCCTAGCCGATGTCGCTCCTGGGTGTTCTCGGCATCGCCGGCTCGGGCATGAGCGCCGAAAGCGAGCGGCTCAGCACCGTCGCCAGCAACATCGCCAACGCCAACAGCTCGGTCGGCCCCGGCGGCCAGCCTTACCGGGCGCGCGAGGTGGTGTTCCAGGCGGTGTCGGCCGACGGCGCCGGCCGCGAGACCCCGTCCCCCGGAATGGCCGGGGTCAAGGTCGCCGGGATCGTCGAAAGCGACGCGCCGCTCAAATCGGTCTACGACCCGGGCAGCAGCTTCGCCGACGCCAATGGCTACGTGCAGATGCCCAACGTCAACCCGGTCGACGAGATGGTCAACATGCTCTCGGCCCAGCAGGACTACCAGGCCGATCTGGAGGCGTTCAACGTCGCCAAGACACTGGCGCTGCGGACCCTGCAGATTTAGCGGAGCGACCGGATGAGCATCGTCTCGACCCTGCCCGGCACCGTCACCGCGCTGCAATCGGGCACCCAGATCCCGGCCGCGGTCCAGGCCGCCAACAACGCCAGCCAGGCGCTGACGCAGAACAATTTCCTGCAGCTGTTGACCGCGCAGCTTCAGCACCAGGACCCGCTCAACCCGCTGAGCCCGAGCGATTTCGCCGCCGAGCTCGCCCAGTTCTCGACCGCGAGCGGAGTGCAGCAGCTCAACTCGACGATGACCGGTTCCAGCGGCCTCCAGGCGGCCGGCCTCGTCGGCCACAGCGTCGCGGTGACCGGCAACGCGCTGGTGCTCGGCCAGGGCGGCAGCGCGACCGGGTCCTTCTCGCTCTCCGGCCCGGCAAAGGACGTGCAGTTGGCGATCGCCGACCAGTCGGGCAGCGTCGTCGGTGTGCTCGATCTCGGCGCGATGTCCTCCGGCCAGCAGAATTTCACCTGGAACGGAAAGTCGGTCGGCGGCACCGCCCTCCCGGCCGGGACCTACAGCTTCAACGTCGTGGCGACGGCGGCGAAGGGCAACCCCGCGGTGCAGGCGACGACCTATTCGGTGGTGCCGGTGACCGCGGTGGTGCTCGGCGGGCTTTCGGGTCCGACCCTCGATCTCGGCAACGGCGTCGCCCCGGTGGCGCTCAGCGCCGTCAAGCAAGTGTTCTAATCCCCTGAAGAGAAGGCGGAGTACGCGATATGTCACTCCTCGTCGAACTTTCCGGCGTGCAGGCAGCCCAAACCGATATCGATACGATCGGCAACAACATCGCCAACGTCTCGACTGCCGGGTTCAAAGGCTCCACCGCCGATTTCTCCGACATCTACGCGAGCTCGTTGATCGGCGCCGCCGGGGCCGCCTCCACCCCCGGCCAGGGTGTCAATACCACCAGCATTTCGCAGCTCTTTACCGAGGGCACGATCAATCAGACCGGCGACCCGCTCAATGTCGCGATCAACGGCGGCGGCTTTTTCCAGGTCGAGACCTCGGCGGGGGTCGCCTACAGCCGCAGCGGCAATTTCCAGCTCGACAACGCGGGCAACCTGGTGACCGACACCGGCGCCAAGGTCATGGGTTTCGCGCCCGCGGCTTCGGGCTCCGGCTCGACCAGCTCCGGCCCGCTCCAGGCGATCCAGATCGGCAGCGGCAACGTTCCGGCCGTGGCGACCGCCAACCTGGCTCTCAACGTCAATTTGCCATCGGGCGACAAGGCGGTCGACGAGACGGTCAACCCGTTCTCGCTCAACAATTCCGCCAGCTACAACGAGAGCACGACGACCTCGGTTTTCGACAGCCTCGGCCTCAGCCGCACGCTGACCACCTTCTTCACCGAAAAGAAGGGCTCCGGAACGCCGAACCAGTGGGACACCCACTGGGAGCTCAACGACACGTCCGGCGCGTTCGTCGCCTCGGGGGCCGGGCCGACGCTGACCTTCGATACCTCCGGCCAGCTCACGGCCGGCAGCGGCACGATCAACATCTCCAACCTGCCCAACGGCGCCGCCGATCTGGCGATCGACATGGAGTTCGCCGGCTCGACCCTTTCCAACCTCAATTTCGGCGTCAACGCGGTTAAGAACGACGGGAATGGCGCGGGCCAGTTCACCGGCATCCAGATCGCCTCGGACGGTCAGATCACCGGCCAGTACAGCAACGGGCTGACCAAAAGTTTCGGCACGATCGCGCTGGCGAACTTCGCCAACCCGCAAGGGCTGGTGCCGGTCTCGAACAATATCTGGCAGGCCTCGGTCGCTTCGGGCGCGGCGCTGACCGGCGCGCCGGGGTCGGCCGCGCTCGGCGTGCTCCAAGCCGGCGCGCTCGAAGGCTCGAACGTCGATCTCTCGGCGCAGCTCGTCAACCTGATCGCCGCCCAGCAGGCCTACCAGGCCAACGTCCAGGGCATCAATGTCGAGCAGCAGAACCTGCAGCGGCTGCTGACGATCCAGTAGGCAGGGAAACGGCGGGTCGCAGCCCATGAGCGCGCAGGTCCTCTATCTGGTGATGAGCGGGTTGAACGCGACGATGGATCGCCTCACCGCGAACACCAACAATCTCGCCAACGCCAACACCACCGCGTTCAAGGCTCAGCGGCCGGTGTTTCAGGCCTTCCCGCTCTACGGCCAAGGGCTGCCCGACCGGGTCGGCGTCGGGGCCCAGCAGGACACGGCGGATTTCAGCTCCGGTCCGATCGACCACACCGGCAGGCCGCTCGATGTCGCCATCAACGGCAAGGGCTGGATCGGGGTCCAGGCATCGGATGGCAGCAAGGCGTTGACGCGCAACGGCTCGCTGTCGGTGTCGTCGACCGGCACGCTGCAAACCAGCGACGGGCGGCCGGTGCTGGGCTCGAACGGCGGGCCGATTACCCTGCCGCCGATGCAGAGCATCACGATCGGTACCGATGGCACGATTTCGGGCGCCCTCGTCGGCCAGCCGCCCGACCAGGTCGCGGCGCTCAACCGCATCCTGCTGACCAACCCACCCGATAACCAATTAGAGCGCGGAACCGACGGCCTCTTCCGCGACGCCCAGGGCGCCCCGACCCCCGATGCCAAGGTACAGCTTCAGGTGGGTGCGCTCGAAGGCAGCAACGCCGACACCATCGGGTTGATGATGAACATGCTGGAGAACACCCGCACCTTCCAGATGCAGACCGAGCTGGCGCACATGGTGTTGGCCGCCCAGCAAGGCAACAACACGCCCCTGAGCATCAGTTAGCCCTGGGCATCAGTTAGAGAGTCACCGCGATGATGCAGTCCCTGGCCGTCGTTCGCACCGGCCTCGAAGGCGAACAGACCAAGATGGACGTGATCTCCAACAACCTGGCCAATATCAATACGGCCGGGTTCAAGAAGATGCGGCCGATCTTCAACGACCTCTTATACCAAAATGCGACACAGCCGGGCGGCTTCACCTCGCAGGCGACCAACTATCCGTCCGGGCTTCAGCAGGGCACCGGCGCGAACGTGGTGGCGACCGAGCCGGTGGTGACCCAGGGCAGCCTCGAGCAGACCGGCAACGCGCTCGACCTCGCGGTCAACGGCGCCGGCTACTTCCAAATTCTGCTGCCGTCGGGCCAGCTCGCCTATACCCGCGACGGCAGCTTTCAGATGAGCGCCAACGGCCAGGTCGTCACCGCCACCGGCAACCAGCTCCAGCCGCCGATCACGATCCCGCGCGGCGCGCTCAGCGTCACCGTCGGCACCGACGGCACGGTCAGCGTACAGATCCAGGGGCAGAGCAACCCGTCGCAAGTCGGCCTCATCCAGCTCGCCAACTTCATCAACCCGGCCGGCTTACAGAACATGGGCGGCAATTTGGCGACCCAGACCCAGGCCTCGGGTGCGCCGATCACCGGCCAACCGACCCAGAACGGGCTGGGCTCGGTCGCGCAGGGCTATCTCGAAGGGTCGAATGTCTCGGTGGTCGACGAGATGATCGACATGATCGCGACCCAGCGGGCCTATGAGCTCAACACCCAGGCAGCCAAGAGCGTCGACAACATGCTCGGCTATCTGACGCAGACCGCATCGTGAATCCGCGCGGTCTCGTCACGCCCGGCGCCGTGCTGCTGGTGCTCGGCGGCGGGCTGGCCGCGTGCCAGCCGGCGCCGCCGACCAAGACCTCGATGCTGGCCAAGCTCGACCATCTGCCCGGCGACCATCAGACCGAGGCGCCGGTCACCAACGGCGCGATCTATCAAAGCAATGTCCAGGGCGCCGGCGGCCTCGAATTGTTTCGCGATCACCGCGTCTGGCAGGTCGGCGACATCGTCACCGTGCAGATCGTCCAGAACGCCGCGGCGACAAAGACGGTCAGCCAGAATGTCGGCCGCACCGACCATATCGGCAACACGGTCAACAACCTCGTCGGGCTGCCCAACTCGTTCGGCCATTCCAGCAAGACGACCCAGTTCAACGCCAATATCGACATGGGCAGCGCCAACACGCTGCAGGGCAGCGGCGCGACCGCGCAAAACGACAGCTTCACCACGACCGTCTCGGCGATGGTCCACCGCATCCGCCCGAACGGCGATCTGGTCATCGCCGGCAACGACGAGGTGCACCTCGTCGGCGGCAAGGAATACATCCGCATCGCCGGCGTCGTCCGCCCCGAGGATCTCAGCGGCAATGTGGTGCAGTCGACCCAGATGGCCGAGGCGCATATCGAGTTCAGCGGCGACGGCGAGACCTACCTGGCGCCGAAGATGGGCTTCCTGCAGAGAGCGTTCCTGAGCGTGAGCACGCTGTGGCCGGGCGACTGGTTCTAATCGTGGCCGCGGTTGCGGCAATGCTGTGCGGTTCGGCCGCGCATGCCGACCGCATCAAGGACCTGGTGCAGGTCGAGGGCGCGCGCTCGAACCAGCTGATCGGCTATGGCCTCGTCGGCGGGCTCGCGGGGTCGGGAGACCAGACGACCCAGGTGCCGTACACGGTCCAGGCGATCCGCAACATGATCCGCCAGATGGGGCTGACCCTCGATCCGGCCGCGTTCCTGCAGCCCACGTCGGTGGCCGCGGTGATGGTCACCGCCGAGCTGCCGGCCTTTATGCAGATCGGCCAGCGCATCGACGTCACCGTCTCCGCGCTCGGCAACGCCAAGAGCCTGCGGGGCGGCATCCTGCTGATGACCGAAATGCGCGGCGCCGACGGGCAGGTCTATGCGATCGCGCAAGGGTCGCTTCTCGTCAGCGGGTTCGAGGCGAGCGGGCAGGCGGCCTCGACCACGGTCAACATCCCGACCGTCGCGCATATCCCGCAAGGGGCTTCGATCGAGCGCTCGATCAAGGCGACCTACACCGACCGCAACGTGATCCGGCTCGATCTGGACCAGCGCTCGTTCGGTAACGCGACGCGCATCGCCGATGCGATCAACCGCGCGATGGGTCCAGTCGCGGCGCCGGAAGGCCCCGCCCAAATCCTCGTCAAGAGCCCGCAGATCGAAAGCGACCGCGTGCGGTTTGTCGGCAACCTTCTCGATCTCGACGTGCAGCCCGAGCCGGCCCCCGCCGAGGTCGTCATCGACGCGCAGAGCGGCACCGTCGTGATGGGCCAGGATGTCCGCATCGGCCCGGCCGCGGTCGCGTACGGCTCGCTCGCGGTGACCGTCAACGAAACGCCGCAGGTGTCGCAGCCGGGCCCGTTCAGCCGCGGCGGCCGCACCGAGCGGGTCCCGCGCACCCAGGTCCAGGCCAACGAGAAGGCGCTCAAGGTGGTCGAGCTGCATAACGCCCCCAAGGTCTCCGACATCGTGCGCAATCTGAACGCGATCGGCGCGACCTCGTCCGACCTGATCGCGATCCTCCAGGCGCTCAAGCAGTCCGGCTCGCTGCACGCGCGGATCAAGGTGATCTGAGGTGAATTTCGGCGCCGCACAGGTTTTGGCGACGATGAACGACCCGAAGGGCGTCTCGGGTCTGCTCAAGCACGGCAACGATCCGGCGGCCGCCAGGAAAGTGGCGCAGCAATTCGGCTCGCTGCTGATGCAGCAGATGATGCAGAAGAACGACGGCTCGGCGATCGGCCTGGCCGAGGGCACCGGCGGCGGCATCGTCAACTCGATGTTCGCGACGACGATGGGGCAGCAGGTGATGAAGGGCGAAAAGCTCGGTCTCGCCGATCTGCTGCTGCATTCGATCGAGAAAAAGCAGGCCCAGGCGGCGGGCGGATCGGCGGCCGCGTCCGGTGGCGGCAATGCGGGCGAGGCGGCGGCGACGGCCGGCAACCTGGCCCTGGCGACGGCCGCGAGCGCCGGCGGATTTCCGCTCGCCGGGTACTGGCAGGGCCACGGCATGCGCCCATTGGCGATGGCGGCGATGGCCGCCGCGGCACACGCGCCGCCGGCCCCCTCGCCGGGAACGACGACGGCCGGCGGGCTCCCGCTATCGGCCTACACCAAAATCGCTGCGCTGATGCTGCCGCACCGTCCGGCGCCGGCGCTGGCCGCCCCGGGCGCGACGCCGCCGGGTCACGCCGGGAAGGCGCCGAAGAGCGACCCCGATGTCGCCGCCTTCACGGCGCAAATCGTGCCGCTGATCCGCCAGGCGGCGCAGCAGCTCGGGGTGTCGCCGCGCATCCTCTTGGCCCAGGCGGCGATCGAGACCGGGTGGGGGCGCTCGGTGGTCGGCAACAATCTGTTCGGGATCAAGGCCGGTTCGTCGTGGAGCGGGGCCAAGGTTTCGGCGCCGACGCATGAGTATGAGAACGGCCAGTACGTCGCGATCGCCGATTCGTTTCGCGCCTACCCGGACTACGCCGCCTCGGTGCAGGATTTCGTGGCGATGGTGAAGAACAGCCCGCGCTACCAGGCCGCGCTCGGCAAGGGCGAGGACGCCGGAGGCTATGCGCGGGCGCTGCTGTCGGGCGGCTGGGCGACCGACATCGATTATGTGCGCAAGCTCGAGGCCGTCGCCGGCGGCGCCCGCGCCAGCACGCCGTTCGAGCCGGTGCGGCTGGTGCCGCCCAATTTCGCGACCGTCCCGCTCTAGCCGTGCGATGACCGCACCTCTCCCCGATGCGAGGGCGCAAAGCCGCATCGCCCGGCATCTCAGCCGGCTGTTCCGGTTCGAGCGGCTCGGTCGCTTCGCCCGCCGCCCGGCCGAGACGGTGTGGCGGCTCGTCCATCGCCGGGCCGAGCTGATGGCCGAGCTGTCGGCGCTCGAACGCGGCCGCCGCGAGGCCGAGGCGGCGCCGTCGCCCGAGCTTTCGCTGGCGGTCCGCGAGCTTGCCGGAGAGGTCGATCGCTCCCGGACCTATGGCGAGACACTCGCCGCCGGGCTCGGCGCCGAGCTCCGCGCGCGGCGCGGCGCGGGCGCGGCGTCCGGCCTGCGTGGAACTGGCGGCCGCCTGCTGGGGAGCGGCTGAGATGAGCGGCATCGGCGATCTGTTGAATGCCGGCATCACCGGGCTGCAGGCGGCGCTCGAGGCGATGCAGGCAGTGTCGAACAACACCGCCAACGTCAACACGCCCGGCTACAATGTCGAGCACGTCAACCAAAGCGAGATTCCCGGCCTCACCGGGCAGCCGGGTTCGGGCACGCAGGTCACCTCGGTCCAGCGCGCCTTCAACCAATTCATCTACCAGCAGCTCGTCGCGGCCGGGTCGTCGAACCAGGCGGCGCAGACAAACCAGACGCTGGCGCAGACCCTGTCGGCCTTGTTTCCGGTCGCCTCGGGCGGAGCGAACGGGCTGGGCGCGTCGATCAGCAGCTTCTTCGCCGCCGCCAACGCGGTCGCCCAGGACCCGACCAGCCAACCCAGCCGCCAGGTCCTCCTGACCGACGCGCAAGCCCTGGCGGTGTCGTTCAATTCGCTCGGAACCCAGCTCTCGTCGAACCTGACGAATCTCGGCGGGCAGATGAGCGATGCGATCTCGCAGATCAATGCGCTGACCCAGCAGATCGCCGCCTGCAACGCGCAGATCGCGGTGCAGACCAATACCGCCGGCGGCGCCCCGAACAGCCTGCTCGACGAACGCGACAACCTCATCCAGCAACTCGGCCAGCTGATCGGGGTCACCCTCAACCCAGGCGCCAACGGCACCGTCGATGTCTACACCACCGGGGGTGCCGCCTTGGTCGGCGGCGGCAGCGCCTACGCGCTCGGCACCGCGCCCGACGCCTACGGCGCCGGCGCGCTTGACGTGACCTACGCCCAGACCGGGCAGGATCTGACCGCCAGCCTCTCGGGCGGCACGGTTGGCGGCCTCATCGCCGCGCGCAACCAATTCGTCTCGGCGCAGGACACGGTCGGCGCGCTGGCGGTGTCGCTGGCCGATGCGATCAACACCCAGCAAAGCCTCGGCCTCGATCTCAACGGGAATTTGGGCGGCGCGCTGTTCTCCGTGGCCGGCCCCTCCGTGACGCCGGCCACGGGCAACGCCGGCGGCGCGACGATGGCCGCGACGATCGCCGACACCAATGCGTTTACCCCGGCCGATTTCATCATCACCAAATCGGCCGCGGGTTACACGGCGGTCAACACGCTGACCGGCGCATCGGCCGCGCTCGGCGCCGGTCCGACGCTGTCGCTGGACGGGATGACGATCGCCGTCACCGGCGCCCCGACAAACGGCGACACCTTCCTGCTGCGGCCGACCGGCCAGGCGGCGCAAACCCTGAGCGTGACGACGACCGACCCGAGCGCAATCGCCGCCGCCGCACCCTATGTCGCGACCCCCGGCGCCAATCTCGGCAATGTCCAGGCGACAATCGGCGGCCCGGTCTCCAGCGGTAGCATCCCGGCGGGGACGCCGATCGTCCCGGCCGCGCGGTTCGGCCAGAATCTGTCGATCCAGTTCACCTCGGCGACGGCGTTCAACGTGGTCGGAAGCGGCAACACGATCATTGCCTCGGGATCGTTCAGCGCGGCCAATGGCGGCGAGGCGGCGATCGCCTATCCAAGCCCGCCGGCGCCGGCGAACACCGTCGTCACGGTGATGCTGTCGGCCGGATCGGCGGCGGCCGGCGACACCTTCTCGCTGACCCCGGGCGGCCCGGGCAGCAACGGCAACATCGTCGCCATGGGCACGCTCGCGGGGCAAAACCTGCTCGACGGCCAGTCGCTGTCGAGCGCCTATTCGGAGCTGGTCGGAAATATCGGCGCCTATGGCCAGGGCGCCTCGGTCGCGGCCCAGGCGGCGCAGGGTGTGCTGACCCAGGTGCAAGCGACCCAGCAGTCGATATCCGGGGTCAATCTCGACGAGCAGGCGGCGAACCTCGTCAGTTTCGAGCAAGCCTATCAGGCGGCGGCGACCGTGATCGGCACGTCGCAGGCGCTGTTCGCGTCGCTGTTAAGCGCGGTACAGGCGGGGTAGCCGATGAAGATCAGCACCAACGAATTCCTGCTCGGCACGCTCAACGACATGCTGAGCCAGCAGCAGAACGTCAACACGCTGAACCGGGAGATCGCCACCGGCCAGACCCTTCTCGACGCCAGCACCGACCCTGCCGGCGCGTCGAACGTGCTGCGTACCGCCAACGCGATCTCGCAATACAATTACGACCTGTCGAACGCCACGGCGGCGACCGCCTCGCTGCAAAACGGCGTGGCGGCGCTCCAGCAGGTGACAACGTTGCTCACCTCGCTGCGCCAGACCGCGGTCCAGGCCGCCGATGTCACCACCAGCCCGGCCAATCGGCAGTCGCTGATCCAGACGGCGCAGAGCGCGCTGACCCAGCTGATCCAGCTCGCCAATACCCGGGGGCCGAACGGTCAATACCTGTTCGGCGGCAGCAATGGCGGCACGGTGCCCTATTCGTCACAGCCCAACGGCCAGGTGATTTTCAATGGCGACGGCGCCGCGAACCGGATCGAGATCGCGCCGTCGCTGTCGGTGCCGTCCTCGATCTCGGGCAGCGGGATCTTCACCAATATACCGGCCGGCGATAACGGCATTTCCGCCAGTGCGCTCGGCGCCAATTCCGGCAGCGGCACCGCCGTGGCGCAAGGGGTGACGAATATCGGCCAGCTTGCCGCCGGCCGCCTCGCCAATACGCAGTACGAGATCAGCTTCGCCGCCGGACCCAACAACAGCCTGACCTACACCGTCACCAGCGGTACCGGCGCGCCCGGTAGCGCCGGCTTTGCCGCGACCAGTGGGATCGTCTCCACCGGCGGGTTCGCCAGCGGGTCCGATCTGGCATTCGGCGGCGTCGACATCCGCATCGACGGGACGCCCGCCGCCGGCGACAAGTTCGATGTCCAGACCGGCGCCACGACCAGCATGTTTCAAACCGTGCAAAACCTGGTCGCGGCGCTGCAAGCGCAGTCCTCGAGCCCGGCCGGCAACGCGCAATTCCAGCAGGCGATCGGGAATGTCGTCGCCGATCTTGACGGGGCGCAAACCAGCGCCCTGTCGGCGCAAGCCTCGCTCGGCGCCTCGCTCAACGAGATCGCGGCGGTGCAGGGCCAGGACACCGGCCTCAACGCGAATGCCCAGGCCCAGCTCGCCGATTTGCAATCGGCGAACCTGCCGCAGGTGATGGCCAATTACAGCGAAAGCCTCACCGCCCTGCAGGCCTCTCAGCTCGCCTTCGCCAAGGTGCAGGGATTGAGCCTGTTCAACTATATCCATCCCTGATCGGGCGAGCCGGGGGCTATTAGTTGACGAAAAACGGAAATACCGCTAGACGAAAAGTGCGGCCGGAAAAGAGGCAAACATGATCGAGACGGTGCTCGCCGAAGAGCCGGCCGACGAGTTGCCGCCGGCGGAGATCGGCGATGCCGGCGAGGGCAGGGCGGGCCTCGCCGGCTCGACCGCGATCCTGGTGCTGGGGATGCATCGCAGCGGCACCTCGGCGCTGACCGGGATGCTCCGCTGCCTCGGGGTCGCGCTGGGCCGCGACCTGATGCCGGCGACCGCCGATAACCCGCGCGGCTATTGGGAGCATGCCGGGATCGTCGCGATCCATCAGCAGGCGATGAGCGCGCACGGGATGGCCTGGGACGACATCCGCGCGATGCCGCCCGAGCTGGCCCACGATCGCGGGATGGCGGACCGGATCGCGGAGATACTCTCGGCCGAGTTCGCCGACTCGCCGCTTTGGGCGGTGAAGGATCCGCGGCTGAGCCGGCTGCTGCCGCTGTGGCGGCCGCTGCTCGACGAGCTCGGCGTGGCGGCGCGCTTTGTGCTGGCCATGCGGCACCCGGCCGAGGTCGCGGCCTCGCTGGCGCGGCGCGACGGCATCAACGCGCAATGCGCGGCGCTCCTGTGGCTGCGCCATGTGCTGGAGGCGGAGCGGGAGACGCGCGGCCGCCCGCGCGCCATCCTCCATTACGAAGACCTCGTCGCGCCGGACGGCTGGCGGCCGACCCTGGCGCGGCTGGAGACCGGGCTCGGTCTCGATTTCCCGGCTGCGGACGAGGCGGTCGAGGCCTATCTCGCGCCCGAGCTGCGCCATCACCGCGCCGAGAACGCGGCGCTTTCCGGCTGGGTCGGCGCGGTCTACGGCGCCTTCCGCTCGGGCTCGGCGAAATTGCCGGCGGTCTGCGACGCCGTCCAAGGCGAACTCGACCGCGCCGGCGAGCTGTTCCTGCCGCTGCTCGGCGAGACGGTGCGCGGGCTTGCCGACCTGCGCGCGCAGCTGTCGCGCAGTCAGCACGAGGCGGCCGAGCTGCGCGCGGTCGCGACTCGCGCGCAGACCGAGATCAGGGCGCTGCGCCAGCCGGGGGTGATGACCCGCGACGGCACCAAGATGGCGCGCCAGCCGACCGCGGAAGAAGCCTATCCGCAATGGATCGAGAAGCGCGCGTCGGCCGCTCATAGCCGTCCCGATTGGGTCGCGGAGCGGGTGCGCGAGTGGCCCCGCTCGCCGGTGCTCGCTCTCGGCATGATCGTCCCGGCGGGAAGCGAGGCGGCGGTCGCGCTGACCCTCCGCTCGCTGCTGCTGCAGATGGCCGGGGACTGGGTGCTCCACGCCGTCGCCGAAGGCGAGATGCCGGCGGCCTTCGCGGCGGTGCCAAAGCTGGTCTGGCACCGCGCCGCGCCGGCGATGCTGAACCGCGTGCTGCTGGAGGCCGAGGCGGACGCGGTCGCGCTGATCGACGCCGGCGACCAGCTCGCCCCGCACGCGCTGTTCGCGGTCGGCGAGGCGCTGTTCCGGCATCCCGAATGGGCCGCCTTCTATTCCGACGAGGACAAGATCGATCTGCAAGGCGCGCGCTCGTCGCCGCATTTCAAGCCCGGCCTCAATATCGATCTGTTGCGCAGCGTCCCCTATGTCGGCGGGCTCCTGGCGGTGCGGCGCGAGCTGTTCGCGCGGATCGGCGGTTTCGACATGCGCTGGGACGGGACCGAGGAATACGACCTCGCGCTCCGGCTCAGCGAGCAGCTCGGCCCCACCGGGTTCGGCCATGTCGCGGACGTTCTCTACCATCGCCTGGCGGGCTCCGGCCGCACGCGGCGTCCGGCAGAGGCGATCTTCGCCGACATGCCGAAAATCCTGCAGGCGCATCTCGACCGTCTCGGCATCGCCGCGACGGCGGAGCAGGGCGAGCCCACCCATACGTGCCGTATCCGCTACCGGCATGAAGGGCCGGACCCGCTGGTCTCGATCGTCATCCCGACCAAAAACCAGTTCGGCATGCTCAAGCGCTGCATCGAGACCGTGCTGCGCGTCACCGAATACGAAAACTACGAGATCGTCGTCGTCGACAACGGCAGCGACGACAAGGACGCCTGCGACTACCTCGCGACGATCGAGGCCAAGCTCGAGGAGATCGGCGGCCGGCTGCGCGTCCTGCGCCACCCCGGCGAGTTCAACTACTCGGCGATGAACAACCGCGCGGTGCGGGAGAGCGCGCGCGGCGAGTATCTATGCCTGCTCAACAACGACACCGCCCCGCTCGACGGCGCCTGGCTCGGCGAGATGATGGCGCTGGCGCGGCGGCCGGATGTCGGCGCGGTCGGAGCCAAGCTGTTCTTCCCCGACGGCCATATCCAGCATGGCGGAGTGCTGCTCGGCGTCGGCTGGGGATCGCCCGCCGACCACCCGTACAACCGCGATCCCGGCGACTCGCCCGGCTATTGGGGCCGGCTCCAAGTGGTGCAGGACTTCTCGGCGGTGACCGCGGCCTGCCTGGTCACGTCCCGCGCGATGTGGGACGAAGTCGGCGGGCTCGACGAGGAGCGCTTCGCGGTGTCGTTCAACGATGTCGATTATTGCCTGAAGCTGCGCGAGGCCGGTCATCTGGTCGTGTGGACGCCGTTCGCGCGGCTTTTGCACGAGGCCGGGGTCAGCCTGCGCTCCGACACGGTCGAGAAGAAGGCGGTCGCCGACAAGAATGCCCGCTTCGCGCGCGAGAGCCGGGCGATGTTCGACAAATGGATGCCGCGGATCGCCTACGACCCCGCCTATAACCGCAACCTGTCGTCGCTCGGGCTCGGCTATACGATCGAAACGGAGGGCGCGCAAACCTGGGACCCCGAGTTCCGCCCGCGCGAGCGCGTGCTGGCCTACGCCGCCGACCGCGAGGGCTGCGGCGAGTACCGCGTCATCGCGCCGAGCCGCGCGCTGTTCAAGGCGGGCCTCGTCCACACCTACCAGACGATGCGGCTGATGACGGCGCCGGAGATCGCCCGCATGGCCCCCGACAGCGTCGTCTTTCAGCGCCAGCTCGAATGGAACCAGATCGAGTTCATCGACCAGATCCGGCAGATGAGCCCGGCCTTCCGGGTCTTCGAGATGGACGACCTGATCACCAACCTGCCGCACAAGAGCCCGCACCGGGCCAACATCCCGCCCGATATCGGCGACCGGCTGAAGCGCGCGGTCGGGCTGTGCCAGCGCCTCGTCGTCAGCACCGAGCCGCTCGCCCGCCAATTCGGGAAATGGGCCGAGGATACGGTGGTCCTGCCGAACCGGCTGGAGAAATCGCGATGGCTCGGCCTCACCCCGAATAGGCGGCGGGAGGGCAAGCCCCGAGTCGGCTGGGCTGGCGCGATCGGCCACCGCGGCGACCTGGAGCTGATCGCCGCGGCCGTCGAGGCGACGCGGGCGGAGGTCGATTGGGTGTTCTTCGGGATGTGCCCCGACGCGCTGCGCCCGATGATCGCCGAGTATCGCGACTGGGTACCGCTGCTCGACTACGCCAATACGCTGGCTTCGCTCGATCTCGACCTCGCCGTCGCGCCGCTCGCCCCGCACCCGTTCAACGAGTGCAAGAGCAATCTGCGTCTCCTCGAATACGGCGTGCTCGGCTATCCGGTCCTGTGCACCGACATCCTCCCCTATCAGGGGACGCTGCCGGTCTATCGCGTGCAAAACCGGCCGCGCGACTGGATCAAGGCGATCCGCGAACTGGTCGCCGACCGCACCGCCTGCGAAATGGCCGGCGCCCGCCTGCGCCAGGCGGTGCTGGCCGATTGGATGCTCGAGGACCATCTCGACGAATGGCGCCGCGCCTGGCTGCCGTGAGCCGGTTTCCGGTTTTCCGCAAGCGGCATCCTTCCGCTCTCTCGTCGGCAGGCGGCGCCCGCCGGTGACCCAACCCTTCGCCCAGGCCAAAGATTCCGCCGGTTTCCGCCCGCGGTGGAAAATCCGGCTTTTTAGGGAATACCCTGCAACAAATTCTGCAAGCGTCCGTCTCTACCGGGGTGAGAGGCCTGATATCCAGCGCCAATGGTTTCGGCGTTGGGGTCATCCCCTCAGGTTATCCCAGTCCGTTCCGGCCCGCAGGCCCGGCGCGGTCGGTATCAGGAGGCAAGCGATGCTGGCAGGAAGTATCAACACGAACGTTAATGCGCTTTACGCGCTGAACGCCTTGAATTCGAACGGAAATACAACGAACCAGTTGGAACAGGAGCTATCGACCGGTCTGGCCATCAATTCGCCGGCCGACAACCCCGCGGGCTACATCGCCGCTCAAGGGTTCACCGCTCAGCTCAGCGGCGTGACCCAGGCCGCCTCGAACGCCAACCAGGCGATTTCGCTGGTCCAGACCGCGGACGGGGCGATCACCCAGCAGGTCAACATCCTGCAGAACATCGCCAGCATCGCCAACCAGGCGGCCAATGGCGGCTCGACCGCCCAGCAGCTCGCCGCGTTGCAGCAGGTGGTCTCGCAGTTGCAGACCCAGGTCTCGACGATCTCGACGCAGACCAATTTCAACGGCGTCAACCTGCTCGACGGCTCGTTCCAGGGCATCAACTTCCAGGTCGGCGCGCAAGCCGGGCAGACCATCGGCCTGTCGCTCAGCAGCACCGCCGCGAACCAGATCGGCGCCTATCAGTCGTCGGCCGCGGCTGCGGGGCTCTACGCGACCGACGGCGTTGCCACCGGCAGCGTGTCCGACAACACGGGCGCGTCCTATGCCATCACCTCGGCCGGCGCCGGCGCCTTTACCGCGGCGACCTTTGGCGTGTCGGGATCGGCCGGCAGCTCGAACGTGACGATCTCGGCGGCGACCGAGTCGGCCCAGGGCGTCGCGCAGGCGATCAACGCCGCCACCTCGAAGACCAACGTCACGGCCAGCGCGGTCACCAGCATCGCCTTTACCGTCACGGCGGGCTCGATCTCGCTGACCCTCGGGAACGGCAACGGCGGCGCGCAGACCAACACAGTCGCCATCAACGCGACGGTGACCTCGGTCTCGGCGTCCGGTCTGGCCAACCTGGTAAACCAGATCAACCAGGGCACCGGCACCACCGGCGTCACCGCCTCGGTCGATTCGAGCAATCATCTCGTGCTGACCCAGGCGCAGGGTGACAACATCTCGATCGCAGGGTTTGCCGGCACCGGCAAGCTCGCCGCGGGCGGCACCACGACGCTGACCTTGCAGTCCGGCGCGGGCAACACGCACGCGGTCACGGTGCAAGGCCTTGTCTCGGTGCAGTCGAACCAGAGCTTCGCGCTCTCGGCGAATGCGTCGGATATCGGCCTCAACACCACTTCCGCGCTGTCGGCGCTGTCCAGCCTCAATGTCAGCACGGCGGCCGGTGCGAGCGCGGCGCTCAACGTCGTCAACTTCGCGCTGCAACAGCTCGAAGCGGTCGGCAGCCAGCTCGGCGCGGTGCAGCAGCGGTTGCAGGCGACGGTCGGCAATCTGCAGACCACGGCCACCAACCTGACCGCGGCGCGGTCGACCGTGCAGGACGCGAACATCCCGCAGGTCTCGACGCAGCTGACCCAGCAGGAAATCCTGCAGCAGGCCGGCGTGTCGGCCCTGTCCCGCTCCAGCGCGCTGCAGCAGTCGTTCCTCAAGCTGCTCCAGTAGGCGCGGCCGTAAGAGAGTACGCGTACGCATAAAGAAGTCGGTACGGGGACCGTCCGCCCTCGGGATCCTCCCGGGGGCGGGCGCCTCGAAACGAGGGGTTGGGAGAGCGGTCGATGGCCGTGAGCGGCATACTGAGCTCAAGCCAGATAACCTCGCTCATTCAGCAGGCATCTGCGGCGAATCAGGCTCCAGCCGGCGTCTTGCAGGCTCAGGAAAAGCCGATTCAGGCGCAGGTCGGGGCGCTGACCAAGGTTCAAGGCGCGCTTTCCGCGTTGCAATCGGCCCTGGGTGGGTTGGCGACTGTCCAGACGCTGGCGCAGCGCTCGGTCAGCGTGTCGCCGACCGGCGCGGTCAACGCGACGGCCGACAATGCCACGGCCACCGGCACCTATTCGCTTACGGGGATTCACCTCGCGGCGGCGGAAAGCCTGATCTCGTCGGGTTCGGCCAGCGCCAGCGGCACGCTGGGGGCCGGAACGCTGACGATCCAGGTCGGCGCCAACACCGCGGTCAATGTCAATGTCGCCAGCGGCCAGTCGAGCCTGGCCGGGATCGCGGCGGCGATCGACCAGGCCGATGCGGGGGTAACGGCGTCCGTGGTGTTCGACGGCTCGAAATATCACCTGGTGCTGACCGGCGACGCGACCGGGACCGCCAATGCATTTACGGTCAGCGGCACCGGCGCCCTGGCCGGCTTCGCCTATACCAGCGGGACCAGCGGCGCTGCCGGGCTCGGCCTCGTGCGCAGCGCGGCGAACGCCTCGTTCTCGCTCGACGGGCTCACCATCACCAGCGGCACCAACACGATTTCGGGCGTGGTCCCTGGGCTGAGCCTGACGCTCGCCGCCTCCGGCTCCGCCCAGGTCAATGTCAGCGAAGACAGCACCGCGCTCGAAAACGCGGCGCAGGGGCTGGTCGGCGCGCTCAACGGCGTGCTCGCCACGATCGCCCAGAATGCCTCGTTCAGCCAGGCGAGCGGCGGCGGCCCCCTCTTCGGCAATGTCGGGATCGAGATCATCCGCAGCAATCTGCTGACGGCGATCAGCACCCCGCCCAACGCGGCGACCAACATCGCCACGCCCTATTCGTCGCTGAGCAGCATCGGGTTCACGGTCACCAGCGGCGGGTCGATTACGTTCGATGCCTCGGCCTTCGAGACCGCCGCGGAGACGAACTACACCGCGGTCGCCGCCCTCCTCGGCGAAGTCGGCCAGGCGACAAATTCCGGCGTCGCGGTGACCGGCATCGGCGCCGCGCCGCCGGGTACCTACTCGGTCAACGTCACCTCGAATTCCGCCGGCACGGTGATCGGAACGATCAATGGCGAGGCGGCGAGCGGCACCGGCGGGATCATGACGGTCAATGACGGCGGCACGGCCAACGGCTTGTCCGTAGAGGTCTCGCCCGGCGTGACCGGCAGCCTCGGCACCGTCTCGGTCAGCTCCGGCGTCTTCGCCAGCCTCAGCAGCATCGTCAACTCTGCGCTGGCGAGCGGCACCGGCAGCGTGACCGGCCAGATCAGCAATCTGAACTCCACGATCACCTCGATGAACAAGCAGGTCGCGCAGCTGCTGCTCCAGGCGCAGCAGGAGACGGCCCTGCTGACCAAGCAGTTCTCGCAGGCGCAAGCGACTCTGTCGCAGCTGGCGACCGTCAGCAATTTCCTGACGACCTTCTTCAATCAAGCATCCGGCGGGGGCTGACCCATGATCGGCACACGACCAAACCTATCCGGCCCGGCGGCCTATCGCGCGATCGAGGGGACCGGCGCGGCGCCCGAGGATTTCATGAAGATGGCGCTCGACGCGGCGCGGCTCCTCCTGATGCGGGCCGAGGCGGCGATCGCCGCCGGCGACCGCGTCGAAAAGGCCAAGGCGCTCGGCTCCGCGGGCAGCGTCGTCGAGTTCATGCTCGGTCTTTCGGGCTCGGCGCCGGGCGCGCTCAGCGACTGTCTCGCGAGCGTCTATCAATATGCGCTCGCCGCCATACTCAAGGGCAATGCCGGCGACGACGCCGAGGCGGTCGCGGCTGGCCGCACCGCGCTCGAAGAGCTTGCCACCACCTGGCGCAAGATATTCCCCGACGCCATCGCCTGGTCCGATCCCGGCGACGACGCCGCCATGACCGCACGAGGTGACCATGCCTGATCCGATCCAGGGGGTTAACTCCGGCCTTCCGGTCGGGGTCGCCAATACCGGCCAGGCCGGCGCGACCCAATCCGCCGATCAGCCGGCGGCCGCTTCATCGGCGGCCGTCGCACCGACGGACGCCGCCGATGTCGGCCAGACCGAGGCGCTGCTGGCGCAGATTCTAGAGGCCGCGAACGCCGCGCCGGCGACCGACGACGCCAAGGTCGAGGCGCTGCAGCAATCGATCGCGAACGGGACCTATCAGGTCGATCCGATGGCGATCGCCAAAAGGCTGATGAACCTCGACGGCGGCTCGGGGCAGGACGACGAGTAATGCCGCGCCGCCGCGACAGCTCCGCTCAGGAAGCGAGCCTCAGCCCGGCGAAGATCGGGTCGGCGGCCGCCATTTCGGCGACGCGGCGGATCCATTCCTGCACCCGGGAAAGACGGGCGGCGGCCTGGTGGATGTCGTCGCGGTCGGCGATGTCGCGGAACGCTTCGAGGATTTGTTCGAGGCATTCCGCTTCGGTCCCCACGCGCCGCGGCAAGGCGCCCGCTTCGAACGAGGCCGGTTCGTCCGCGGCCTCGTGCATGTGCTCCATGCGCGCCATTCCCAACTCGGCAACCCCTCAAACGATTCGCTGTCCTCAAACCCGCCGAATCGGAGCCAAGCCCTTCCGGTGGCAGCATCATCGTCGCGGTCGCAACGCTACAAATTCGCGATTCGCGGCGAGTCCTCCGACTCTGTAGCTTGACGATAAATGAAAAAAATTCAATTTTTGGGGGCGGAGTGAGGCATGCGGACTCGGGCCGAGATCGTCTTCCCCAACAATATCAAGGAGTTCCGTCTTCGGCGGCAGCTCACGCAGGAGCAGCTCGGCCGGATGATGGTTCCACCGATTGGCGAATCGACCATTTCGAAAATGGAAAGCGGCGAGCGCCGCTTGACGAATTTGCAGCTTACCGAGCTCGCTAACATCTTGCGCTGCCGGCCGGAAGAGATACCCGTCGTGACCGGCCGCGACCCGTCACCTGGGGTTGAACGGTGGCAGCGCGCGCAGCAGGAGGCGATCGGCAACAGCATCGCCAGCGGCGCCGCCGCGACCGGCTATGTGCTCGCCCAGCTCCGCAAGAAGCACGGCAAGACGATGCAGCAAGTCGCCAACGCGATCGGCATGACGCTGTCGGTGTACCACCGGGTCGAGATGGCCAGCCGCATCATCCAGGGCGACGAGATCGACGCGGTGGCCAAGGTTTACGACATGTCGGCGACCGATCTGATCGGGCTGTTCGAGCGCCGCACCGAAGACAATCTCGAGCAGCTCAAGAACGGCGTCCCGCCGGAGCGGCTGTTGCCGCGGGTGCCGCGTTCGCTGTTGCGCGAGGACGCCAAATGGGGCCGCCTCGGCGCGCTCGAGCGCTATGCGATCCGGCGCAGCATCCGCTATGTCGGCGCGCCGGCCGAGGCCGTGTCGCTGCCGGTCTATGGCGAGATGAAGGCCGCCAAGGACGGCGGTCACCGCTTCGCCATCGACCTCGACGCGGCGGTCGACCAGATCCCGGTGCGCGACCTGATCCGCACCAACGACGAATGTTTCCTGGTGCGCAATTTCTCGCCGCGCCTCGGCTTTCTGATGCGACCCGGCGCGCTCGCCTATGTCGACCCGCGCACCCCGGTGGCGATGGGCGACATCGCGTTCTTCGTGCGCACCGACGGCACCGCCGATGCCGGGGTGGTGATCGGCGACGGCATCGGCCCGCTGACGCTCAAAATGTACAATCCCGAGGAGCAGGTCGCCCTCGGCGACGCGTCGATCGCCAGCGTGCTGCGCATCGGGATGCTGATCCTGCCCTAGCGATTCGGCGTCCGCATTCCCCGCGCGACGCCGGAAGCGGGATAAAGCGCGGCGCCGCCTCGCCATTTTCGCGAAGGAATCCGGGCCGTCTCGCGCTGGTATAACCGGCGGATGCGAGAGCGTTTCGCGAGCCTGCTGCGGGGTGTCTCGGCGCGGTCGCCGCCTCCCGCCGTGCTCGCCCTGGCGGCGGCCGTTCTGCTCCTGCCGCTCTGGGCCGTCGTTGCGCCCGGCGGTCTTGCGCTGCTGACCTCGCCGGGAACAGGGATCGTCCTCGCCACCGCGCTCGTCGCCGCGCCGGCCGCCGCCGCCTTCCCGGCGTCGCTGCGCGGGTTTCGCCGCATGGTGTTCACCCCGCCCGACGGGGTCGAACGGGTGCTGCTGGCGGCGGCGATGCTGGCTTATGCGATCGGGCTCGGCGCCGTCGTGCCGTACGGCGAGGCGGTGGCGCGCTGCGTCGTTGTCGCCGCGCTCGGCCTTGCCTGCGCCTGGCTTTTTCTGCTGCACGCGATCGTCGATCCGGCGCCGTCGCCGATCCGCCGCGCGGTCGCCGTCCTCGCCGATGCGGGGCTCGTTTCGGCCTTCCTGCATGCCGGCGACTTTCTGACCGCCGCCTGGGTCGGCGCGTATCCGATGCTGGCGGTCCGCGACTACGGCTGGCCGGCGCGGCTCGCCGGGTTCGCCGGGTTCGCGGTCGTCGCCGCCACCACCGCGTTCTGGCAGCGTCAGCCGTTCCTGTGCCTCGGTCTCCTCGCCGCGATCGCGCTGGTGCCCGCCTATGCCGCCCGCAAGCTGCGCGCCGCCGCGGCCTTGGCCGACGCCGCGAACGAGGCGGAGACGGCGCGCAGCCAGGTCGTCGCCGGGCTCGGCGAGGGCGTGCGCGAGTCGCTGAGGGCGGTGCTGCGCGCCGGCGCCCGGCTCGACCGCACCGGCCTCTCGCCCGAGGACGCGGAAATCGTCGCGCGCATGCGGCTGGGGGTCCGCGCCGCGCTGGTCCAGGCCGACGACATCCCCACCTTCGCCGCGATCGAGGCCGGCGACTTCGCGCCCGAGACCCGCGCCTTCGACCTCTACCAGCTCGCGCACGGGGCGGTGGCGTCGCTGCGGCCCCAGGCGGCCGACCGAGGCACCTCGCTGACCGTGCGGATCGACCCGCGCCTGCCTTACGAGCTGCGCGGCTGGCCGCACCAGCTTCGCCAGCTGCTGATCTGTCTCGTCGCCGTCGCGCTGCGCGGGTCGGAGCGGGCGGCGATCGCGGTGCAGCTCGACCTGGTGGAGCTTGCCGGCGACCGGGTGCGGTTGCGCATGAGCGTGCGCGAGCATGGCGGGCGGCCGGTGTACGGCGCGCCGGAGCGCGACCCGGCGATCGCGGCCGCCGACCGCCTCGCCGGCGCGATGGGGGGCTCGCTCCATGTGGCCGGCGCGCCGTGCAAGGGGCGCGAGATGACCGCCGACTTGCCCTTCATGCTCGACCGGGCGATGGCGGCGCTGCTGCTCGACCTCGACCGGCTGCCGGTGATGATCGTGACCGAGGATAGCGGGTTCGCCGCCGAGCTCGGCGCCGCGCTGCGGACCTGGCGGGCGGCGCCGCGCTGGATCGGCGCCGGCGACGCCGCCTTCGCGCATGTCGAGGCGCTGATCCCCGAGGCCGAGCGTCCGGCGCTCGTCGTCGACGGCCGCGACGACGTGCTGGGCGCGCTGAGCTGGGCGCATCGCGCGATCCGCGCCAATCCGGCTGCCGCGCCTTATGTGCTGTTCGTCGCCGCCGAGGCGCGCATCGACAGCGTGATCGGGCTCGCCGACGGGGTGCTCGACGCGATCCTGTCGGCGCCGTTCACCCCCGGCGTGCTGCAAAGCACGCTGCACGCGCTGCGCGTCGGCACCGCCGATTGGTTCCCGGCCGAGCCGCTGCCGCCGCCGGTCGTCCTCCCCGAGCCGCTCCCGCCGCCGGCCCCGCCGCCGGAGGACGAGACCGTGGAGCTGTCGGTGCCGCTGCCGGTCGCGCCGCGCCCGCCCGCGGCGCCCGCACCCCGCCTGCCGCCGCAGATCCTCGTCGCGGCGACCAACGCGATGAACCGCAAAATCATCGAGCAGATCATGATCGGCGCGAAATGCACCGCGCATCTCGTCGCCGGCGCCGAGCAGGCCGGGAAAATGCTGACGGCGCGGCCGATCGATCTGGTGCTGCTCGATCTGGCGGCGGCGACCTTCGAGGAGGCCGCGGCGGTCGAGCGGCTGCGCGCCGCGCATCCCGATCTGCCGATCGTGGTGCTCAGCGGCGACCCCGACCCGGAGGCGCCGATCGTCCTCGCCGCCGCCGGCGCCAGCATGGTGCTGGGCAAGCCGCTCGAACCGCGCCGGCTGACCGCGGCGATCGAACAGGCGCTGCCGCGCCCGCCGCTGCCCCCAGCCGCCGAGCCCGCCCAGGTGACCGAGATTTCGTCGCACCCGCGCTTTGCCCGCCCGCCCGTTCCGGCGGCGATCGACCGGCGGGCCGTCGAGGCGCTGTGGTCGCTCGGCGGCGGCACCGCTTTCTTCCAGGATGTGATCGAGGCGTTCCGCGCCGACTCGCGCCAGATTTTGAAGGAGCTCGGCGGCGCCGCGGCGGTCTGCGATCTCGGCGGGTTCAGCTCCGCGATCCAGGCGCTGCGCAACTGCACCGCCAGCGTCGGCGGCACGCATCTGCGAGAGGCGTTGCTGGCGATGCAGCAGATCGGCGCCGCCGAGCTGCGCGACAAGGGCGCGATCTATGTCCAGCAGCTCGCCGGCGAGATCGAGCGGCTGGACGAGGTTCTCGCCGAATACCGCAAGACGGCGGAGTAGCGCTCAGCGGCGCCGCACCATCAGCGCGAGGACGCGGTCGCGGTTTTCCCAGCAGCTTTGCAGGTAGCGGATCGCGTTAGACGCGACAAAGCCGGAGAGGGCGGCGTTGTACGCGGCGGCGGCCTCCTCCAGGCGCTCGACCCCGTCCTCGCGCTCGCCGATCCGCTGCAGGGCGCTGCCGAGGTTGTTCTGCGTCATCGCCCAATCGAGCGGCATGCGATCGGCGTTGTATTCGAGCAGCGCCAGCCGGTATTCGGCGACCGCCTCGGTCAGCCGCCCGGTGCCGATCTCGCGCTCGCCGATCCGCGCCAGCGCGTTGCCGAGGTTGTTGTGCGTCATCGCCCAGTCGAGCGGCACCACCTCGCGCCGGTACTCCTTCAGCGCCTCGCGATAGGCGGTCACCGCCGCCGCGAGCATCGCATCGTCGCTCTTGTCCTCGCCGAGGGCCGATAGCGCGTTGCCGAGATTGTTGTGCGTCATCGCCCAGTCGAGCGGGTTGCGGTCGCGCTTGTAGACCGTGAGCGCGCGGCGATAGGAATCGGCGGCCGCGGCGAGCAGCACCGGCTCGCCCCGCCGCTCGCCGAGGCTGGCGAGGGCATTGCCGAGATTGTTCTGCGTCATTGCCCAGTCGGCCGGCGCCCGCTCGCGGGTGCGCACCCGCAGCGCCTGGCGGCAGGCGACGACGGCTTCCTCCAGCCGCTCCGTGCCGTCGTCGCGGTCGCCGAGGTTGCGCAGCGCGGCGCCGAGATTGTTCTGGGTCATCGCCCAGTCGAGCGGGACGCGCTCGGCGCGGTATTCCTTCAGCGCCTCGCGATAGGCCTCGACCGCCTGTTCAAGCTTCGCCTTGCCGGTTTCGCGCAAGCCCAGCGTCCGCAGCGCGGCGCCGAGATTGTTCTGGATCATCGCCCAGTCGAGCGGAGCGCGGTCGCGCCGGCCTTCCTCGAGCGCCTCGCGATAGGTCGACACCGCCGCTTCGAGGGTCGACGGGTCGCGCTCGCGCTCTCCGAGAAGGCGCAACGCGTTGCCGAGCCCGTTTTGCGCCATCGCCCATTCGAGCGGCTTGCGGGCGCGGTCGGATTTGCGCACCGCCTCGCGATAGCTGGCGACCATGCCTTGCAGCCGCGCGGTCCCGGCATCGGCGGAGCCGGAGCGTAGCGGCAACTCGTTCATCGTTCCGGAAAACCGATTGAGACTGGTCGTTTCCATCGCCGCCGCCAGAATCGGCCCTTTGCGGTTTGCCGGCAAAGGCGACACCCGCAACCTATTGAAATCGCGCTCAAGATGTAGATTCCGATGGCGGCGGACGGAGGCGAGCGCGGCTCCGATTCTCCGATCCTAACACGCGAGTATCGTTAACACTGCTCAATTAACCATCAAATACTTTGGAATATCCGGCCGCCCGGTTCAATAAAATGCCTGCCAAATCCGGGGCATCGAGCATCCCCCGCGAGGTACCTCGGAAGTGGCGATAAACGGGAAGACGGCGGCAGCGTATAGAGGTTGAGTGATGGACCCGGCGCAAATGTATAGAACGTACGAACGTCGCGCCAAGCAGGCGGTCAGCCCAACCGTCCGCACGGTCAACATGCTCGGCATGATGTGCGCTGCCGCCGTTGCCCAAGGCGGGTTTTTCGCCTTTGTCGGCCGCGGCTACGGCGGCGATTGGCCAAATCCTTGCGAGCCCGACGATACCAAGGTCACCCCTCCGACCGGCACCGAGGAAGCCTAGAAGCGCTTGAGTCGGGCCGGCTAAAACCCCATCTGTTCGACACGGCGCCGGCGGCCGCGCATTGGGCGGGTCGCGAGCGGCGCCTTCCCGCGCCTCCTGGAGGGCGGGCATGGAGCGAGGGGCCATCATGGACTTCGTGAATTTCACCGAGACTGCGCGCGGCCTGCTGCAGGCGGCGCAGATGGCGGCCCTCGCCGGCCGTCACCAGAATTGCCTTCCCGAGCATCTGCTCAAGGCGGTGATCGACCACCCCGACGGGCTCGCCCGACGGATCGTCGGGGATGCCGGCGGCGATCCCGACCTGTTGCGGGCCGGCGCCGAGGAGCGGCTCGCAAGGCTGCCCACGGTCAACGCCGATGGGCCTTACCCGATCTACATGTCGCCGGAGCTTGCCGGCGTGCTGCAAGGCGCGGCCGAGGCGGCCCGCACCAGCGGCGACCGCTTTGTCACCGCCGAGCGGCTGCTCGCGGGGCTCGCGACGACGCTGGGCGATCTGTTCGCCCGGGCCGCGGTCGATCCCAAGGCACTGCAAAAGGCGCTCGAAAAGCTGCGCCAGGGCCGCACCGCCGACGCGCCCTCGGCCGAGGAGGACTGGCAGGCGCTGGCGAAATACGCGCGCGACCTGACCGAGGAGGCGCGGCAGGGCAAGCTCGACCCGGTGATCGGCCGCGACGACGAAATCCGCCGCACGATCCAGGTCCTCGCCCGGCGCACCAAGAACAACCCGGTCTTCATCGGCGACCCCGGCGTCGGCAAGACCGCGATCGTCGAGGGGCTGGCCCAGCGCCTCGCCGCCGGCGACGTGCCCGAGGGGCTGAAGGACCGGCGCCTCCTGGCGCTCGACCTGACCCAGGTGCTGGCCGGCGCCAAGTTCCGCGGCGAGTTCGAGGAGCGGCTGAAATCGGTCCTCGCCGAGGTCAAGGCGGCCGACGGCAAGGTCATCCTCTTTATCGACGAGCTGCACATGCTGGTCGGCGCCGGCCGCATCGACGGGGCGATCGACGCCTCCAACATGTTGAAGCCGGCCTTGGCGCGCGGCGAGCTGCGCTGCGTCGGCGCGACCACGCCCGAGGAATACCGCCGCTACATCGAAAAGGACGCGGCGCTGGCACGGCGCTTCCAGCCGGTGACGGTCGACGAGCCGTCGCTCGACGACGCGGTGTCGATCCTGCGCGGCATCAAGGGCCGCTACGAGGTGCATCACGGCGTCCGCATCACCGACGCGGCGATCGTCGCCGCGGTGACGCTGTCGTCGCGCTACATCTCCGACCGGCGCCTGCCGGACAAGGCGATCGATCTCGTCGACGAGGCCGCGTCGCGCGTTCGGATCGCGATCGACTCGAAGCCCGAGGCGCTCGACACGATCGCGCGCAAGGTCATGCAGCTCAAGATCGAGCGCGAGGCGCTCAAGGCCGAGCCCGACCGCGCCTCGCAGGAGCGGCTGGTCAAGCTCGAGGGCGAGCTTGCCGACGCCGAGCGCGAGGAGGCCGCGCAGGAAGACGCGTGGCGCTCGTCGCAGTCGCGCCGCCACGAGGACCGGCGGATCAAGGAGGAACTCGACCAGGCCCGCATCCAGCTCGACCGCGCCCAGCGCGACGGCGATTGGAGCAAGGCCGGCGAGCTGACCTACTCGATCGTCCCCGAGCTGGAGCGCCGGCTCGCCGACGCCGAGGCGCGCGCCTCGACCGAGCGCGAAGAGGTGGCCGGCCGCGACATCGCCGCGGTGGTCACGCGGTGGACCGGCATCCCGGTCGATCGCATGCTCGAAGCGGAGCGGCAGCGCCTCCGCGACATGGAACAAAAGCTCGCCAGCCGCGTCGTCGGCCAGCCGGCGGCGGTACGCGCGGTCGCCAAGGCGGTGCGGCGCGCCCGGGCCGGCCTCAAGGACCCGGCGCGGCCGACCGGCTCGTTCCTGTTCCTCGGGCCGACCGGAGTCGGCAAGACCGAGCTCGCCAAGGCGCTCGCCGAGTTTCTGTTCGACGACGAGAACGCGGTCACCCGGCTCGACATGTCCGAGTACATGGAGAAGCACACGGTGTCGCGGATGATCGGCTCGCCGCCGGGCTATGTCGGCTACGACGATGGCGGCTCGCTGGCCGAGCGGATTCGCCGGCGGCCGTATCAGGTCGTGCTGCTCGACGAGGTCGAGAAGGCGCACCCGGACGTGCTCAACGTGCTGTTGCAGGCGCTCGACGACGGGCGGCTGACCGACGGGCAGGGGCGCACCGCGGATTTCCGCCACGCGATCCTGATCATGACCTCGAACCTCGGCGCCGACGCGCTGTTGGCGCTGGGCGAGGAGGAGGGCGTCGACCATGCCCGCGACGAGGTCATGGACGCGGTGCGCAAGGCGTTCCGGCCGGAATTCCTCAACCGGCTCGACGACGTCTTGATCTTCGGGCGGCTCGGCCGCGGCGAGATGGGGCAGATCGTCGACATCCAGCTCGCCGGGATCAGCCGGCGGCTGGCCGAGCGCGGCCTCGCCCTGGCGGTCGATGCGCCGGCGCGGCGGCGTCTCGCCGAGCTGGGCTGGGAGCCGGCCTTTGGCGCCCGCCCGTTGAAGCGGGTGCTGCAGGGCCTGGTCGAGGACCCGATCGCCGAGCGGCTGCTCGACGACGAGCCCGAGGAGATGCACGAGCCGCGCATCCTGACCCTGTCGGTCGCGGACGGCCGGCTGACGCTGGACGGCGTCTGCGTCGAGGAGGACCGGCCTCAGGGCTTCAAGGCCCCCGACCGTCCGCCGATCGGCTTCGCCCTCGCCCCGGCCGCGCGCGGCGGCGCGATGCACTGACCCTCGGTGGCCCCTCTCCCGCTTGCGGGAGAGGGGCCGAAGGCCGGGTGAGGGGGGCTATAGCGCCGCCAGCATCGCCTCGGCGCTGGAGACGCCGTACTCGCCCGACGGCTCGACGCTGATCGCGGTGACGACGCCATTGTCGACGATCATCGAATAGCGCTGAGAGCGGATGCCCATCCCGGCTTCGGTGCGGTCGACCGTCAGCCCCATCGCCTTGGTGAAGTCGGCGCTGCCGTCGCCGAGCATGACCACCTTGTCGCCGGCGCCGTGCTCCTTGCCCCAGGCGTTCATGACAAACGCGTCGTTGACCGAGAGGCACGCGATCGTGTCGATCCCCTTGGCCTTGATGGCGGCCGAGTTGGTGACATAACCGGGCAGGTGGCGCGACGAGCAGGTGCGGGTATAGGCCCCGGGCAGCGCGAAGACGGCGACCTTCTTGCCGCCGAAGAATTCTTCCGAGGTGACCGCCTTGATCCCGTCCGGGGTCAGGTAGCGCAGCGTCACCGACGGCACCTTGTCGCCGACCTTGATCGTCATGTCTTCTCTCCGCTCAGTCCTGGTCGATGTGGAAGATCGCCTTGCCGCCGATATGGCGGTCGCGCAGCAGCGGCCCGACCGCCGGAAACTCGCGCCAGCCATGCTCGATCAGGCGCGGCTTCAGCGAGCCGTCGGCGACCAGCCCCGCCATCAGCGCCAGATCGGGCGCGAACCGGTCCTCGGCCTCGCAGGTGAAATAGTGAAAGCCCTGGATGCGCGCATTCTGGTGCTCGGCGAAGTCGCGGAAATTGAGCGCGGCGGGCTCGCCCGATGAATTGCCGTAGATGACGATCGTGCCCTTCGCCTCGATCCGCGCGAGCGCCGCGTTCAGCGACTGGCCGCCGGCGCTTTCGAGGATCAGCGCGTAGCGCCCCGGCGCGTTCTCGATCCCGACGACGACCGTCTCGGCTCCGAGGCCCTCGATCACCCCCACCCGCTTGTCGCTGCCGACCACTGCCGTGACGCGGGCGCCGGAGCGGGCGGCCATCTGCACGGCAAGGTTGCCAACCCCGCCGGCCGCGCCGGTCACCAGCACCCGCTTGCCGAGCAGCGGCGCGCCGTGCCTGAGCGTGCGCAGCGCGGTCAGCCCGGCGACCGGCAGCGCCGCGGCGGCGCCGAACGAGACATTGTCGGCGATCTCGGCCATGCGGTGCGACGGCACCGCCGCGCGCTGCGCCCAGCCGTGCCAGTCGCACAGCCCGACGACCCGAGTCCCCGCCTTGGGGCCGACGCCGTCGGCCGCGGCCTTCAGCACCACCCCGGCGATATCCTGCCCGGGCCGCCACCCCTCGGGGCGCGTCTCGATCAGGCGCAGCTCGCCGCGGTTGAGCGAGAAGGCGTGGACCGCGACGAGCGCCTCGTTGTCGCGCAGCTCGGGTTCCGGCGCCTCGGCGATCGCGACGCCGCCGGGAGCCGACCTGGTGTTGACGATGGCGAGCATGGCGCGCCTTCGCCGTTGTCGGTCAGTTCAGCCGCAGATCGGTGATGTGCTTCGGATCGGGCTTCAGCTCGCCGCGTTCGACCCGAAGCACGATGTCGGTCAGGATCGCGTTGGTCGGCGCGTCGATCCCGACCTCCTTGCCCTTCTGCACGACAAAACCGTTGAGGAAATTGATCTCGGTGCGGCGGCCCTTGACCATGTCCTGGCCCATCGACGGGCGGTGCTCGCCGCCGCCGGGCCGGTTGGCCTCGGCGAGGCGGTGGTCGTCGATCTCCTTCTGCGCCGCCGCGTCGCCCTCGCCGGAGCGCGCGATCAGCTCCGGATCCATGTGGCTCACCTCGTCGAAGGTGTAGCCGAGCGCCTGGCCGACCCGGATCGCCTCGCTGCCGAGCCGGTTCGAGAAATGGCGGATCTGGTCGTTCTTGACGAGGTCGCGGGTAATCATGCCCGTGCAGGCCGAAAGCCCGTTGCCCATCACGTTGGTGACGAGCTTGGACCAGCGCTCGCCCCACAGGTTTTCGGTGACGAAGGCGCTGTCGGCATTGGCGAGCAGGTCGCGGACCTCCTTGGCGCGGTCGGTATGGCGGCCATGCACCTCGCCGACGCGGAAGACCGTGTGCTTGTCGCCGTGCTTGCCGCCGGCGCGGGCGACGAGCCCCGGCTCGTTGAGGCCGACCGTGATCGAGCTGGCGATCGAGCCGAGCGTCTTGCCCCACCCGACGACCCCGGCGATCGTTTCCTCGTTCATGCAGTTCTGCAGCGAGACGCAATACCCGTCGGGCGCGAGGTACTGCTTGATCATCGTCGCCGCCCAAGCGGTGTCGTAGCTCTTGGTGCAGATAAAGGCGATGTCGATCGGGTCTTCCTTGGCGAGCTGCTGCGCCTCGGTGACGTGCAGCGCGCGCACCGGCACGGTCCACGGCTCGACATCCTTAAGATGGGTGATCTTGAGCCCATCCTTCTTCATCTTCTCGACGTGCTCGGGCCAGAAATCGATAAACGTCACATTCTCGCCGGCCTTGACCATGTGCGCGCCGGCATACCCGCCCACCGCGCCGGTGCAGACGATCGCGATCTTCTTCTTCGCCATGGCATGTTCCTCCTCGGGGTTCTGCGCCGATCCTAGAGCGGCGGCACGGCCCTGGGAAGCCGGGATGCAACCCCCCGCCCGTGCAACGCAGGCCGCCGCTCAGGCGCCTCGACGCCCCGCCGCCGATGTGAGATTCCTCGCGCCGTGCAGACCACCGATCCCGGCGCCCGGCGCACCAATCGGGCGATGATCACCGCGTCGATCACCTGCGCGACGATCATGCAGGGCGTCGACACGACGATCGCCAACGTCGCGCTGCCGCACATCCAGGGCAGCCTTTCCTGCTCGCAGGACCAGATCGCCTGGGTCGTCACCTCCTACATCGTCGCCGCCGCGATCATGACGCCGCTGACCGGGTGGCTGGCCGGCCGGTTCGGCATCAAATACGTGTTCCTGATTTCGGTGATCGGCTTCACCCTCGCCTCGGCGCTGTGCGGGTCGGCGACGAGCCTCGTCCAGCTTGTGATCTACCGCATCCTCCAGGGCATTTGCGGCGCGGCGCTGGTGCCGCTGTCGCAATCGACGCTGTTGCAGACCGAGCCGCCCGAGCGGCACGCCCGCGCGATGGCGATCTGGGGCATCGGCACGATGCTGGGGCCGATCATCGGCCCGGCGCTCGGCGGCTGGCTGACCGACAATTTCACCTGGCGCTGGGTCTTCTACATCAACCTGCCGGTCGGGGTGCTGTGCGCGCTCGGGATCGCGCTGTTCATCCACGAGACCCGCCACGCCCACCGCGAGCGGTTCGATGCGATGGGCTTCGCGATGCTGGCGCTGGCGGTCGGCGCGGTGCAGATGATGCTCGACCGCGGCGAGCTCAAGGACTGGTTCGGCTCGACCGAGATCTGGATCGAGGCGACGGTCGCCGCGCTTTGCGGCTATCTCTTCGTGATCCACACGGCGACGGCGGGCGAGCGCTCGTTCCTCAACCGCGACCTCTTGAAGGACCCGAATTTCGTCGCCGGGCTGATCCTGATGTTCTTCGTCGGCATCATCCTCAACGGCACGATGGTGCTGCTGCCGACGATGATGCAGGTGCTGATGAATTATCCGGTCGTGACCGCCGGGTTCGTCACGGCCCCGCGCGGCATCGGCACGCTGATCGCGATGCTCTTGGTCGTTCGCCTCGCCGGCAAGTTCGACATGCGCGTCCTGATCCTCTGCGGGCTGCTGACCACCGCGATCTCGCTGTGGCAGATGACCGGGTTCTCGCTGAACATGGGGATGAACCTGATCCTCGTCTCCGGGATTTTGCAGGGGTTCGGGCTCGGCTTCGTGTTCACGCCGCTCTCGACGGTCACGTTCTCGACCCTGCCGCGCCACTACCTGACCCAGGGCACGGCGATGTTCAGCCTGATGCGCAATATCGGCGGCAGTGTCGGGGTCTCGATCGTCGAGGCGCTGCTCGTCCAGAATACGCAGACCGTCCATTCGCGCCTGGTCGAGCACCTCCACCCCGACAATCCGCTCGCCCAGCTCCCATCCTTTACCCGGCAGTTCAGCTTTACCGACCCGGCCGGCATCGCCGCGCTAAACGCCGAGGTCACGCGCCAGGCCTCGATGATCGCCTATATCGACAATTTCTACCTGATGGCGGTCGTCATCGCGGTCTCGCTGCCGCTCATCCTCCTGCTCCGCCGTCCCGGCCGCGCCCCCAAAAGCGCCGCCGCCCACGCTATGGACTGAGGCCCCCGTCTCGCCGAGGATGGCGGGTATGCGGAGTTCCGGACCCCCGCGCTCGGCCAATCGCGCGGCGATCACCGCGTCGATCATGCTGGCGACGTTCATGCAGGGCGTCGACACGACGATCGCCAATGTCGCGTTGCCGCATATGCAGGGCAGTTTTTCCTGCGCGCAGGACCAGGTCGCCTGGGTCGTCACCTCGTACATCGTCGCCGCCGCGATCATGACGCCGCTGACCGGCTGGCTCGCCGGGCGGTTCGGGATCAAGTACGTGTTCCTGATCTCGGTCGCGGGGTTCACGTTCGCCTCGGCCTTGTGCGGCGCCGCGACCAGCCTCGAGCAGATGGTCGCCTACCGCCTCCTCCAGGGGATTTGCGGCGCGGCGCTGGTGCCGCTGTCGCAATCGACGCTCTTGCACATCAACCCGCCGGAGCAGCACGCCAAGGCGATGGCGGTATGGGGGATGGGGGTCATCCTCGGCCCGATCATCGGGCCGGCGCTCGGCGGCTGGCTGACCGACGACTACAACTGGCGCTGGGTGTTCTACATCAACCTGCCGCCGGGCATCCTCGCCGCGGCAGGGATCGCGATCTTCATCCAGGATTCCCGCCCGGCCCAGCGCGACGCGTTCGATTTCTTCGGCTTCGCGACGCTGAGCCTGGCGATCGGCGCGCTGCAGATGATGCTCGACCGCGGCGAGCAGAAAGACTGGTTCGGTTCGACCGAGATCTGGATCGAGGCGACGATCGCGCTGCTCGGCCTTTACCTCTTCGTCGTCCACACCGTGACGGCGGGCGAGCGCTCGTTCCTCAACCGCGCGCTCTTAAAGGACGCGAACTGCGTCGCCGGCATCGTGCTGATGTTCCTGATCGGCATCCCCCTCTACGGCTCGATGACCTTGCTGCCGACGATGATGCAGTCGCTGATGAACTACCCGGTCATGACCGCCGGCTTCGTCACCGCGCCGCGCGGCATCGGCACGATGCTCGCGATGTTCCTTGTCGCGCGGCTGGTCGGACGGGTCGATATCCGCCTGATCATCTTCGGCGGGCTGGCGATGACCGCGGTTTCGCTGTGGCAGATGACCGGGTTCACGCTGATGATGGGCAAGGGGCCGCTGATCACCACCGGCCTCCTCCAGGGGTTCGGCCTCGGTTTTGTCTTCACCCCGCTCAGCGTCGTCACCTTTTCGACGCTGCCGCGCCATGTCCTGACCCAGGGCACCGCGATCTTCAGCCTGATGCGCAATATCGGCGGCTCGGTCGGCATCTCGATCGTCGAGGCGCTGCTGGTCGAGAATACCCAGACCGTGCATTCGCGGCTCGTCGAGCATGTCCGCCCCGACAACCCGCTCATCCACACGCTGGGGCCGGCCTTCAGCCTCGCCAACCCGCACGGCGTCGCCGCGCTCAACGCCGAGGTGACGCGCCAGGCGCAGATGGTCGCCTATATCGACAACTTCCAGCTGATGGTCATCATCATCCTGGTGTCGCTGCCGTTCCTCTTGCTGCTGCGCCGGCCGAAGCGGGCGACGAAGGCGCCGGCCGGGGCGCTGGAATAGCGCCGGCTACTGCCGGTTTCCCGGCACCCAGATGACCCGGCCGCTCCCCGCATACGGCGCATATTGCGCGTCCGGCGGCGGCGGGACGACCCGTCCGTAGCCTTGCGCCGCGTCGCGGTAATCCTCGCGGCCGCGAAAGCCGGGATACTGGTCGTAGCCGTAGGTGCGGCGCCGGTCGTATCCGTTCGGCTGCGGATAGCTGTCGCGCTCGTCGTCGTCGCCGTATCCGGCGCCGGCCCAGGCGGGGGCTTGCGCCCGATCGTTCGGATCGGGCTCGGTCGAGCCATAGCCCTGTCCGGAGTCGCGGCTGGCGATCGCCGGCTCGGCGCTCGCGGGCGGCGCCGGGAACGGGGTCGCCGGCGCGTTCTTCAGCGCATCGGCCATGAAATCGCGAAAGATCGGCGCGACGACATGGCCGCCGGTCTCGTCGTTGCCGAGCGTGCGCGGCTGGTCGAACCCGACATAGCCGCCGGCGACGAGGTTTGGCGTGAAGCCGACGAACCAGGCGTCGTTGAAGTCGTTGGTGGTGCCGGTCTTGCCGGCGAGCGGCTTGCCGACCGCGGCGGCGGCGATGCCGGTGCCCTGCTGCACGACCCCCTGCATCATCGACAGGATTTCGAGGTCGGCGGTCTCGCTGACCAGCGGGTCCGGCTTGGTCGGCTTGTACAGCGCCGTGTTGGCGGCGAACTTGGCGCCTTTCACCCGCGCCGAGGCCGGGTCGGGCGCGCCGGCGGATTTGAACCCGCCGGGGGTCGAGGCCGCGTCGACATAACAGCCTTCGCAGCCGTCGACGCCCTTCTGATAGATGATGTTGCCGTCGCGGTCCTGCACCGTGTCGATAAAGGACGGCAGCAGCCAGTGGCCGCCATTGTCGAGCATTCCGTAGGCGGTGGCGAGGCGCAGCAGCGTCGTCTCGCCGGCCCCGAGCGCCATCGAGTAATAGGGCGGCATGCGGTCCATCACGTCGAAATTCTCGACCGTCTTCACGATCGCCGGCATCCCGATCATCGTGGCCAGGCGCGCCGTGACCAGGTTCTTCGAGTGGATCAGCGCGTCGCGCAACGTGCTGGGACCGCTCGACGTGCCCTCGTAATTGACCGGGTTCCAGGGCGGCAGGCCCGGCCCCTGCGGCAGCTCGATCGGCGCATCGTCGACGACGCTGTTCGGGGTGAAGCCGTCATCCATCGCCGTGACATAGACCAGCGGCTTGATCGCCGAGCCGGGCTGGCGCCAGGCCTGGGTCGCGCGGTTGAACTGGCTCTGCGTGAAGTCCCAGCCGCCGACCATCGCCATGACGCGCCCGCTCTTCGGGTCGAGGACGATAAAGCCGCCGCTGACATCGGGGATCTGGCGCAGGCTGTATTGCGGCTCGGCCGGCGCGCCGCGCTTCGGCGCCGCCGCGGCGGCGGCCGGCTCGACATAAACGATGTCGCCGATGCTCAGCACGTCGCTCGGCGCGCGAGGCGAGGGGCCGAGCCGCTGGTCGGGCAGGGTACGCCGCGCCCAGGAGAGGTCGCTGCGCGGGATGTGTCCCTTGCCGCCGTCCTTGAGGACGATGGCCGCGCCCTGCCGGTCGATCCCGGTCACGGTGGCGAGGCGCCAGGCCGGGATGCCGGCCCGCTCGGGAAGCTTGGCGAGCTCGGCCTGAGCCGCCGCCGCGGTCGCCGCGTGCTGCACCGGCCCGCGCCAGCCGTGGCGCCGGTCATAGGTCATCAGCCCGTTGCGAAAGGCGCGCTCCGCCATCGTCTGGTCCGTCGGCGTATAGCTGGTGTGAACCGTCAGCCCGCCCTCATAGACCTGCTTCTCGCTGAAATGGGCGATCAGCTCGCGCCGCACTTCCTCGGCGAAATAGCCGAA
>DASUIE010000013.1:0-9002 GCA_036273175.1 Allostellaceae bacterium | reverse complement strand
CCGATCGCGCCGGCGACGGGGCGGATTTCGATGGAGTTGCTCTGCATCGCCTGAGCGTATGCGGGAGGATGACGAAATAAAAGGACCGTGGTGAACATCTCGTTCCGAGAAGGATGGCTGACCTGGCGCGGCGGGTCGGCTCGGGCGGCCTGCGGGCGGGCCGGAATCAGCGCCGAGAAGCGTGAGGGCGACGGGGCGAGCCCGGCCGGCACGTTCCCGCTGGTCCGGGCGTTCTACCGGCCCGACCGGATCGCGGCGCCGCGCACCTCACTGCCGCTGACCGCGCTCAGCCCCGGCCACGGTTGGGTCGACGACCCCGCCGACCCGGCCTACAACCGGCTCGTAACCCTGCCCTATCCGGCGGGCCACGAGGCGCTGTGGCGGCAGGACGCGATCTACGACGTGCTCGTGGTCATCGGGTACAACATTGACCCAATCGTCCCTGGCGCCGGCAGCGCGATCTTTCTCCACGTTGCGCGGCCCGATTATTCGCCGACGGCGGGGTGCATTGCGATAGCGCGGCCGGCGCTGGTTTCGCTGTTGGGCTTGCTTGGACCCGGCAGCACGATCACCATCGCGCCGTGAAAACGGCTGGGAGAGATCGATGGGGCTCGCCGTCGCCATCCAGATGGACCCGATCGAGACGGTCAATATCGATGCCGACTCGACCTTTGCCTTGGCGCTCGAGGCCCAGGCTCGCGGCCACGCGATGCACCATTACCTAGCGCAGGCGCTGACACTACGCGACGGTCGCCTTTATGCCCGCGGCCGCACCCTCGAGGTTTATCGGCAATACGGCAACCATTACAAATTCGGCGAGATCGAAGAGCTCGACCTCTCGCGCTTCGACGTGATTCTGATGCGCCAGGACCCGCCCTTCGACATGGCCTACATCACCGCGACGCATCTGTTGGAATTGCTGCCTGATGACGGTCCGCTCGTCGTCAACAACCCGGCCGCGGTGCGCAACGCGCCCGAAAAGCTTTTCGTGCTCAAGTTCAAGGATCTGATGCCGCCGACGCTTTTGTCGCTCGACGCCAACGAAATCCGCGCCTTCTGGGAAGAGCACGGCGACATCATCCTGAAGCCGCTCTTCGGCAATGGCGGCGCCGGGATCGTCCATCTGCGGCCGGGCGATGAGAACCTCAATTCGCTCCTCGACATGTACGCGCAGATCAACCGCGAGCCGGTCATGGTGCAGCGCTACGTGCCGGAGGTGCGGCTGGGCGACAAGCGCATTATCCTCGTCGACGGCGAGCCGCGCGGCGCGGTGCTGCGCGTGCCGGCCGTAGGCGAGGCGCGGGCCAACCTCCATGTCGGCGGCCGGGCGGTGAAGACGACCCTGACCGTGCGGGAGGAAGAAATCTGCGCCGCGATCGGCCCGAGCCTCAAGGAGCAGGGGCTGATCTTTGTCGGGATCGACGTGCTCGGCGACTACATCACCGAAATCAACGTGACCTCGCCGACCGGCATCCAGGAGATCGGCCGGCTCGACGGCACCAATATCGCCGCGGATATCTGGGACGCGATCGAGGCGCGCCATGCCGCGCGCCGGTCCGCTTAACGAGGGAGCACGACCATGCCCGACGCCTCCGGCTCCGACCCGCGCCGCCGCCCGCCGAAAAACGTCTTTGGCGAGCCGCTGTCCGAGTGCTGCGCGAACCCGCTGACCGGGTTTTACCGCGACGGCGCCTGCAATACCGGGCCCGAAGATCTCGGCGTCCATACCGTATGCACGCGGGTCGACGCCGATTTCCTCAAATTCTCGCAGGCCGCCGGCAACGACCTCTCGACACCGCTGCCGCACTACGGCTTTCCCGGATTGAAGCCGGGCGATTGCTGGTGCCTGTGCGCGGCGCGGTGGAAGGAGGCGTTCGACGCCGGCAAGGCGCCGCGCGTGCGGCTCGCCGCGACGCACGAGGCGACGCTCGACATCGTGCCGCTCGACCTCTTGAAGAAATACGCGATCGATCTGAGCTGATAGGGCGAAATGCGCCTCGCCGCACCTTAGCGGAGACAGGATATGGAGCCGTACATTCTGCCGATCGTCGCCGCGGTCTTGATCGTGATTATCGCCCTAATTTTTCTGGGCGGCACATTCTTCGTGGTCGAGCAGGCCCAGGTCGTGCTGATCGAGCGGTTCGGCCGGTTTACCCGTGGCGCAAAAGCCGGGCTCAACGTCAAGGTACCGATGATCGAGCGCAAGGCCGGCAAGGTCAGCCTTCGGGTACAGCAGCTCAACGTCAAGGTCGAGACCAAGACGCAGGACAACGTCTTTGTCGATATCGTGGTCTCGGTCCAGTACCACGTCGTCGAAGGCAAGGAGTTCGAGGCGTTCTACAAGCTCACGAACCCCGAGCAGCAGATCACCGCGCATGTGTTCGACGCGGTGCGCAGCCAGGTGCCGACCATGTCTCTCGACCACGTGTTCGAGAAGAAGAGCGACATCGAGGAAGCAGTCAGCACCGGCCTCAGGCACAAGATCAATGCGTTCGGCTACGATATCGACGGATCGCCGGTGACCGATATCGCCCCGGACGAGAAGGTTCGCGCGGCGATGAACGAGATCAACGCGGCGAGCCGTTTGCGCGAGGCCGCCGAACAGCAAGGCGAGGCGGTCAAGATCAAGACCGTCAAGGCGGCCGAGGCCGAAAAGGAGAGCAAGAAGCTCCAGGGCGAGGGCATCGCCGCCGAGCGCATCGCGATCGCCGAGGGCATCCGCGACTCGGTCGCCGCGCTCCTCTCGGTGCACGAAGTCGGGGTGTCGGCCGAGGAGGCGATGCGGACGCTGATCCTCACCCAGTATTTCGACACGCTGCGGGCGATCGGTGCGCAAAGCCGCGCCTCGACAATCTTCCTGCCGCATTCGCCGGGCGGCGTCGCCGACCTGACGCAACAGCTCTCCGAGGCGATCATGGTTGGCAACCAGGCGCCGCGGGCGCCGGAGGACACTTCGCCCCCCGCGGCCGGGAGCGTGCCGCCGGTGCGCGCAGCCTGACCCGGTGGCCGCGCCGCCGCCACTCGGCCTCGCCCCGTTCACGCTGTCGATCTGCGGCATCGGCGAACTCGGCGACCACTGCGAGGCGAGCGCGACGCATGTGGTCTCCATCCTCGATCCGGGAGCGCCCGACCCCGCCGCGTTTTCCAGCTTTGCCGCGCACGGCCGGCTCGAATTGCGCTTCCACGACGCGATCGAGCCGGCGCATGGCTATGTTTTGCCGCAGCCGCGCGATGTCGAGGCGCCGCTCGCCTTCGGCCACGGGATCGGGGTCGGGTCGCACGTGCTGATCCATTGCCATGCCGGGCGGTCGCGTTCGACGGCGATGGCGGCGCTGCTGCTCGCGCAGGCGCGGCCCGACGTCGACGGCGGCCGCGAGGTCCGGGCCGCCTACGGCCGCTGACGCTCGAAGCGCTGGATCAGCGCGACGTTGGCCTGCTCGACCGGGTTGAGGCCGGGGTTCCAGGTATAGGGCCGGTACCACCCGAAGCGCCCGAAATAGTCAGCGAGCTGCTTGGTCTGGAAGAAGCGGCCGCGGCGGGCATAGATTTCGTTGCGGGCAATACGCAGCTGGGCGGGAGAAAGCCGCGAAAGCTCACCCTCGTTCAGCGGATGCGAATCCGAATCCGGGAACAGGAAATCGCCTGGCGGTCGCTGGATCGTAAGCTCGGGTCGCGCGCTTCCCTCGGCGGCGAGCAATGCCGCGACATTGGCCGACTCGATGTCATTCAACGTCACCGCGCTAGCGGTGGGCCGATACCAGGAGAGCCCGCCGAAATAACGCTGCAAATCCTGGCTGACGAATTTGCGGCCGTGCCGGGCATAGATCTCGTTGCGGGCGATGCGCAATTCGCCCGGGCTCAATTGCGACAGGTCGGCCGGATTTAGCAGACGGCGCCCGGAATCGGGGAAGATGAACTCCTTGGTCCGCTCCGGCAGCTCCGGCTGCACCTTGACGATCTCGCCGCCCGCCCGTGCGAAGTAGAAAGGCCGGCGCATCGAGCTCTGCTCCCAGGGCACCTGGGTGATCTCGGGGTTCTGCTTGCGGGCCTCGATGACCCGGTCGCGCGCCTGCTCGGTCAGGGCGCGGACCTCGATGTTCCGGTTGCCCTTGAGGATGTCGACCAGCGCCTCGGTGTAGAGCCCGCGCTCGGTCGCCGCGAGCTCGACCGCGGCCTGCCCGGGCGCGGAGGCGAAGCTGACCAATGTGTTGTCGCCGAGCGTATGCATCTCGGCGAGGCCGGGAGGAACCTTGATGCCGGGATTGGAGAGGAACGGGTTGGTCCGGCAGGCGTCCATGACCAGGAACTTGAACCGCGAGTTGGCGCCGTCGAGCCGCTCGATCAGCGAATTTACGGTCATGAAGACGCGCGAGAACGCCCGGTCGGACCCGAAATCGCCGTCACGCGGGATGAAGTAGTTCTCGCCGTTCACCTGGATGCCATGGCCCGAGTAGTAGACGATCGCCGCGTCGGCGTCGTGCGAGAGCGCCACGAATTCGCGCACCCCGGTCTGCATCTCATCGACGCTCGGGTCGAGCAATTGCAGCGTGCGAAAGCCGAACCCGCTGAGCGTTTCCGACATCGCGCGGGCGTCGTTGATCGAACCCTTGAGCTTGACGAGCGGCTCGCTGTAGTCGCCCACGCCGATAACCAGGGCGACAAGGTTGGCCGCTGCCGCGCCGGTGGCTCCCGCGAGGCACCAGAGCGCGATAAAGGCGGCAACCGCGGCTCGCGCCATGGTTAGTAGTCGTAGAGCCGCGCCGGGTTGTCGACGAGGATCTTGCGCCGGGTCGCCGCCTCGGGCGCCCAGAGCGGGAGCTGGTTCAGCGCCAGCCCGTCATCGATGTCGTAGGCCGGGGCGAGTTCGGTAAGCGCCTTGTCGGGCGAGGCGGGATGGGCCGGGTGAGGCCAGTCGGTACCCCAGACGATCCGGTCCGGGTTGGCGGCGATCAGCGCGCGCGCGAACGGCGCCATGTCGGCATAATCGGGCGCGCGGGCCGAGCTGCGGTAGTGACCCGAGATCTTGACATAGGCCTTGCCCGATTCGACCAGCTTGAGCAGCACATCCCAGCCTGGTTGCCTGAGCCCGCCGGCAGCCTGGGCGCCGCCGAAATGGTCGAAGACAATCGGCACCGGCAGTTTCATCACGTCGTCGGCGAGCGCGGCGATCACATCGAGCCCGGTGTAGACCTGGACATGCCAGCCGAGCCGCGCGACCCGGCCCGCCGCCTCGGTGAGGTTGCGGCGGGCGATGTCGGGGTTGCTCTCGCCGGCCGTCGCCAAGTTAACGCGGACGCCGCGGATGCCGGCCTCGTGCATCGAGGCGAGCGCGGCGTTGGTGGTATCGTCGTCGATCACCGCGACGCCGCGCGCGCGGTCGCCGAGCCGGCGCATGCCGTCGAGCGTGCAGGCGTTGTCGGCGGCGTAGACGCTCGGCTGGACGATCACGACGCGCGACAGGCGAAGCGTGCGCTGCAAGGTCAGCAATTCGTCGGCGCTGGCCGGCGGCGGCGTATAGCCGCGCGCGGCGGCGAACGGAAATTCCGCGGCCTCGCCAAAGACATGCACGTGGCAGTCGCAGGCTCCGCGCGGCACCGCGAAGTTGACGCCGGTGCGCGGCTGGGCAGCCACCAACGTGCGCCCGTGCGGATCGGGGGAGCCCGGCGGGTTGCGCCGCGGCTTCGGTCGCGCCGCCGCCTGCTTACGGGCGGCGGGTTTCGGTGCGGGGCGGGCCGCCGCGGCCGCGGCCCAGAGCTTGATCCCGCCGGTCAGCCCGTCGCTGTTGGGCACGACCGTGATGTCGGGCGGCAGCTCGAAATTGACCTTCTTGGCGTTGCCGCCGCCGAGATAGAGGTGATCGAAATTGACCACGGTGCGCAAAATGTCGATCACGCGGGCGACGCGCTTGTTCCAGGACTTGCGGCCCTTCTTCGTCAGCGCCGCATTGCCGATGTATTCGTCATAGGTCTTGTCGCCGTGCACCGGATGATGCGCCAGCTCCAGATGCGGCATGATCCGCCCGTCGTAAAAGATCGAGGTGCCGGCGCCGGTGCCGAGGGTCAGCACCATCTCGACCCCCTTGCCGCGGATCGCGCCGAAACCCTGCACATCGGCGTCGTTCATCACCCGCACCGGCTTGCCGAGCACCCCGGCGAGCGTCGATTGCAGGTCGAACCCGGCCCATAGCTCGGTACCCAGATTGGGCGCCGTCTTTACCCGCCCGTCGCGCACGGCGCCCGGGAACCCGACCGAGACGCGGTCGAACGGCGCCAGCGAAACCGCTGCGGTCTCGATCACCTTGGTGACCTCGTCGGGCGCGACCGGCGGGGTCGGCGTCGGGACGCGGACCCGCTCGCCGATCATCTCCCCGCGATTGTCGAGGAGGGCCAGCTTGATCCCGGTGCCGCCGATATCGACGGCGAGGGTGCGGCGTTCGGCCATGGCAAATTCTCTTCGGTTGTCCCGGCGGAGCGGACGATACTCCAGCCCATAGAATTCGGCCAAAGCCGTTTTCTCCCGGTTAACGCGATACACTGGGCGTCGACGGATTTCTGGTATCAAGGACGGATGCGGCTCTTCCTCGCCCTGATCGCGTGCTTGGTGGCGGCGCTGCCGGCGCGCGCTCTCGACCTGCCCGCGCCCGCCGATCTGGTGCACGCCCGGATCGCGGCCGAGAGCAAAACGGTCGCCCCGGGATCGGTGCTGTGGGCCGACATCCGCCTCGAGATCAAGCCGGGCTGGCACATCTATTGGCGCAACCCGGGCGATGCGGGGCTGCCGACGGCGATCGCCTGGCATTTGCCGCCAGGCTTTTCGGCCGGCGCGATCGAATGGCCGGTACCGGAGCGGTTCACCACCGGCGATCTGGTCAATTACGGCTACAAGGGCGCTGTCGACCTGCTGGTGCCGGTCTCGGCGCCGGCTTCCCTTGAAGCGCAGGCGCCGATTGCCGCGACGGTGACCTGGCTCGCCTGCACCGAAATCTGCATCCCGGGCGAGAGCGAGCTGTCGCTCGACCTGCCGGCCGGCATGGCGGCGCCCGATCCCGCCGAAGCGGCGCAATTTGTCGCTGCCCGCGCCCGCATCCCGCAGCCCGCGCCGTTCCCGGTGAGCTTCGCGGCCGAGCCGGGCAATTATCGTCTGCTGGTCCCGGCGCCGTCCGCCACCGCCGCATACTTCCCCTACAACGACGGCGCGATCGATCTGGCCGCCCCGCAGCGCCTGGCGACGCGCGCGGACGGCGTGACCGTGACCCTCGCGCGGCCCAGCGGCCCGGCACGCAAGCAGCTCGAAGGGGTGCTCGTGCTCGACCGGGAACGGGCCTACACGGTCAGCGCCTCACCCGCGCCGCTCCCGGCGGAACCCGAGACGGCGTGGTGGGAAGCGCTGCTGCTCGCCCTTGCCGGCGGCGTCATCCTCAACCTGATGCCCTGCGTCTTCCCGATCCTGTCGCTGAAGGTGCTGAGCCTCGCCGGTCTCGCCCATCGCCGCGCCGGGTTGCGCCACGGCTTCGCCTATGCCGCCGGCGTGATGCTGAGCTTTTCCGCGCTCGGCGGGCTCCTGCTGGTGCTGCGCGCCGGCGGCGACGCGGTCGGCTGGGGGTTTCAGCTCCAATCGCCGGTCGTCGTCGGGCTGCTCGCCTATCTGCTGCTGGCGATGGGGCTGAGCCTTTCCGGTGTCGCGGAGTTCGGCGGCGGCTTTACGGGGATCGGCTCGAGCCTCGCCGACCGCACCGGGGTCGCCGGAGCCTTCGCCGCCGGAATCCTCGCAACCGTCGTCGCCACCCCCTGCACCGCCCCGTTCATGGGCACGGCGCTGGGCTTCGCGCTGGTGGCGCCGGCGCCGGCTGCGTTCGGGGTGTTCCTGGCGCTCGGGGTAGGGCTTGCCGCGCCGTTTCTGCTGGTGGCGGCGTTGCCCGGCGCCGCGCGGATGCTGCCGCGGCCCGGCGCCTGGATGGTAACGCTGCGGCAGGTGCTGGCCTTTCCGCTCTACGGCACGGTCGCGTGGCTGATCTGGGTGCTGACGCAGGAGGTCGAGCCTAGTGACGCGCTGATGGTGATGTTCGGCCTCGTCGCGGTCGCCTTCGCGGTCTGGGTCTACGGCCGCACCCGGATGAGCGGCCGGCGCAGGCTCGGAGAAGCGCTGGCGGCGCTCGGCCTCGCCGCCGCGATCGGGCTGGCCGCGACGGTCGGCGGGGCCGGCGCCAAGCCGCGAGCCGTGGCGGCGCGCGACGGACTGCCCTACGAAGCCTTCACCAGCGCCCGCCTCGCCGCGCTGACCGCCGACAAAAAACCGGTCTTCGTCAACCTGACCGCATCATGGTGCATCACGTGCCTCGTCAACGAGCGGGCGACGCTCGACCGCGCGGCGGTGCGGCGCGCCTTCGCCGCGCACGGCGTCATCGCGCTAAAAGGCGACTGGACCCGGCGCAACCCCGACATCACCGCCTTTCTGCAGCGCCACGGCCGCAGCGGCGTGCCGCTCTATCTGCTGTACGACCGGAGCGGCGACGCCACGGTCCTGCCCCAGATCCTCACCGAAACCACGGTGCTCCAGGCAATCGGCCGGATCTAGACCCGCGCCACCGAGCCGCCGGTCGCGGTGCGGCCGCCATCGACGACGTATTGCGCCCCGGTCGTATTGCTGGCGAAATCGGAGCACAGAAACAGGACCGTGTTGGCGATCTCGTCGGCCGTCGTGTAGCGCCCGGTCGGGATCGCCGCCTGGTAGCGCTGCCCGACCGCCTCGGGATGCGCCGGGTCGAGCATCTGCTCCAGCGAATGGATCATCCGCGTGTCTACCGGCCCGGGGCAGACGCAATTGACCCGCACCCCTTGCCGCGCGACCTCGCCGGCGGCGGTCTTGGTGATGCCGATCACCGCGTGCTTGGAGGCGACATAGGCCGGCATCCCCGGCGTCGCGACGAGGCCGGCCACCGAGGCGGTGTTGACCACCGCGCCCGATTTCTGCGCGATCATCACCGGCAGCACGTGGCGCAGCCC
>DASUIE010000012.1:0-8398 GCA_036273175.1 Allostellaceae bacterium | reverse complement strand
GGAATACCGCTGGGGCATTCTGCTCGCGCCACCGGTGGAGGGCCGCACGATCCCGTTCGGCGCGCATAAGGGCGAGCCGGCCTGGCAGGAGGTCCCGGGCGAATACCGCGCCATGCTGCGCCGCCTCGTCACCGTGCAGGGCGACACCGAGCCGGCCTCGGTCGAGCAGCAGCGCCGGCTCGGCGCCACCGCGCCGTCGCTCTACGACCTGCGCAACCTGTTCCAGGTCAATGTCGAGGAGGCTCGGCACCTTTGGGCGATGGTCTATCTCCTGCAGAAATATTTCGGACGCGACGGGCGGGACGAGGCCGAGGACCTGCTGCGCCGCCGCTCCGGCGACCGCGACAGCCCGCGCCTGCTCGGCGCCTTCAACGAGCGGACCCCGGACTGGCTCGCCTTTTTCATGTTCACCTTCTTCACCGACCGCGACGGCAAGATGCAGCTGCACGCGCTGGCGCAATCGGGGTTCGACCCGCTGTCGCGCACCTGCCGGTTCATGCTGACCGAGGAAGCGCATCACATGTTCATCGGCCAGTCCGGTATCGGCCGCATCCTCGAGGCGACCTGCGCGGCGATGAACAAGGCCGGCATCGCCGACCCGAACGACATCGCCAAGGTGCGCGGGCTCGGCGTGATCGACCTGCCGACGATGCAAAAGCGGGCAAACTTTCATTTCTCGGCGACCCTCGACCTGTTCGGCAACGAGCTGTCGACCAACGCCGCCAACGCGTTCCAGGCCGGGCTCAAGGGCCGCTATCTCGAAGACCAGATCGACGACGACCACACTCTCGCCGGCGCCACCTATCCGGTGCTTCGGCTCAGGGACGGGGCAGTCTTGCGCGAGGAGGTGCCGGCGCTCTCGGCGCTCAACATGCGGCTGCGCGACGACTACGTCGCCGATGCCGAGAGCGGCGTCGAGCGCTGGTGGAACCGCATCGTCGCCCGCCACGGCATCGACTATCGGCTAAAGCTGCCGCATGTCGCCTTCAACCGCCGCATCGGCGAGTTCGCGGCGATCCACGCCGACCCGGACGGCAATATCCTGGCGCCGGACGAATGGCAGCGCCGCCGCGAGGGGTTCCTGCCCTCGGCGAGCGACAACGAATTCGTCGCCAGCCTGATGCACCCGGTCACCGAACCCGGCCGGTTCGCCCCGTGGATCGCCCCGCCCCGCACCGGCATCGACGGAAAACCCGGCGATTTCGAGTATGTGAGGCTGGCGGCGGGCTAGGCAGCCGCCGTCCGGTACCGGGGCAGCCGGAGCAGAAGCCAGCCGGCGATGGCCATGTTCAACAGGTTCCAGGCGAAGCCGTTGAGGAACGCGGCCCGATAGGAAAGCGTGGCGTCGAAGATCGCGCCCGACATCCAGCCGCCGATCGCCATGCCGGCCAGGGTCGAGGAGAGCACCAGACCGACCCGGCGCCCCGCCTCGGCCGGCGGGTAGCACTCGCGAACGATCAGCGCATAAGTCGGGACGATACCGCCCTGGACGAGCCCGAACACCGCCGTGACGACGTACAGCGAGGCCAGCCCGTTCGCGCCGAAATAGGCGAGCAGCGAGGCGGCTTGCAGCGTCGAGCTGACGAGCAGAGCCGGCGTCGGCCCGATCCGGTCCGCGATCCAGCCGAACCCGACGCGGCTGACGATGCCGGTCGCGAACATCAGCGACAGCATCTCGGCGCCGCGGGCGGGGCCGTACCCGAGATCGGCGCAATAGGCGACGATGTGGACCTGCGGCATCGCCATCGCGATGCAGCACGCCACCCCGGCCAGCATCAGCAGCAGTTGCAGGCCGTTGCCCGCGCCGGCGGAGGCTCCGGCCGGCGATGCGGCCGGCCGCTCCGATCGCGGGCCGTGGCCCCGCGGCGTCGGACGCCGCAACGCCAGCAGCAGCGGCAGCACCGAGCAGAGGCAGAACACGGCAATCCCGAGATAGGTACGCCGCCACCCCACCGACTGGGCGAGCGGCTGGATGACCAGCGGCCAGACCGTGCCGGCGAGGTAGCTCCCGCTGGAGGCGATCGCCACGGCGAGACCGCGGCGCCGCGCGAACCAGAGCGAGATATCCGCGATGATCGGACCGAAGCTGGCCGAGGTTCCGACCCCGATCAGGAACCCGTGGACCAGCGCGAACTGCCCTATGCTCCCCGCCCGGCTGGCGAGCGCGAGCCCAAGCGCAAGGCTCACCGTGCCTCCGGCCACGGGTATGACGATGCCGAACCGGTCGGACAGCCAGCCCATTACCGGGCCGCCAACCACCGCCCCCGCCATCACCGCGGTGTACGCCAAGGAGACATCGGCCCTGGTGACCCCGAAATCGGCCTGGAGGGTCGGCAGCACGACCGCGATCGACCACATGCCGACCCCGCCGATGGTGCTGATCGCCACCGAAGCGAGCAGCCGCATCCAGGCATAGGGGCTGTCAGCCTCGCTAGCCGAGATCGTTCTTGTCATTACCGGAAGGGCTCCAAAACGGTTCCGGCCGATGGTAGTGCCCGCTCAGGGTTCGGCAAAGCAAGTCAGGCGGCCGGGGTCGTCATCGGCCGGCCGACATGCCAGACTGCGGCGACAGCATGAGGAGCCCGCCGTGACCTCCCTCGCCCCCTACGATCCCTCGGTCCTCCCCGCCGGCATACGCTCGCGCTTTGTCGAGCGCGTGAACGGGCTGCGCGTGCATATTCTCGAAGCCGGCGACAAGGGCCGCCCGCTCGCGCTGCTGCTCCACGGCTTCCCGGAGATCGCGTATTCGTGGCGCAAGGTGATGCCGGCGCTGGCCGGGGCCGGGTACCACGTCGTCGCGCCGGACCAGCGCGGTTACGGCCGGACGACCGGATGGAGCGCCAATTTCGACGACGACCTCGCCCCGTTCCGCCTGCTCAACGCCGTGCGCGACGCGGCCGGCCTCGTTGCCGCGCTCGGCCATCGCCACGCCGGCGCGGTGATCGGGCACGATTTCGGCGCCTCGGTCGCGGCCTGGTGCGCGCTGGTGCGGCCCGACATGTTCCGCAGCCTCGCCTTGATGAGCGCGCCGTTCGACGGCCCGCCCGCCCTGCCCTTCGCCACCGACGGCAAGGCGCCGGCCGTGCCGGAAAGCCCGACGATCCACGAGGCGCTCGCCGCCCTGCCGCGCCCGCGCAAGCATTACCAATGGTGGTACTCGACCCGCCCGGCCAACGCGGCGATGTGGCACTGCAAGCAGGGCGTCCATGACTTCCTGCGCGCCTATTTCCACCACAAAAGCGCCGACTGGAAGGCGAACAAGCCTCACCCGCTCGCCGGCTGGACCGCCGAGGAGCTGGCGAAGATGCCGACCTATTACATCATGGACCTCGCCGACGACATGGCGGCCGGCGTCGCCAAGGAGATGCCGAGCGCCGCCGAGATCGCCGCCTGCCAGTGGCTCCCCGACCGCGAGCTGGCCGTCTACGCCGAGGAATATGGGCGCAACGGCTTCCAGGGCGGGCTCAACTGGTACCGCTCGCGCACCGGCGGCGCCTACGAGGCCGAGTTGCAGCTCTTCTCGGGCCGCACGATCGACGTGCCGTCGGTCTTCATCTCGGGCAAGAGCGATTGGGGCATCTACCAGCGCCCCGGCTCGATCGACCGGATGCAGACGAGCGCCTGCACCAACATGGTCGGCTGCCACCTGCTCGACGGCGCCGGGCACTGGGTGCAGCAGGAACAGGCGGCGCGGGTCAGCGAATTGCTGGTCGAGTTCCTGCGCGGGCGATAAGGTTCCGCCACCGCAGCCGGGGGAGCCGATAATGGCGAAATACGGGAGCATCCTGGAGACTGTCGGCCGGACGCCGGTGGTCAGGATCAACAAGCTGGCGCCTGCCGGGGTGAACCTCTACGTCAAGGTCGAGGCGTTCAACCCGCTCGGCTCGGTCAAGGACCGGCTCGCGCTCGGCGTCATCGAGGCCGCCGAGAAATCGGGCGAGCTGAAACCGGGACAGACCGTGATCGAGGCGACGAGCGGCAATACCGGCATCGGCCTCGCGATGGTGTGCGCGGCCAAGGGCTATCCGCTGGTCGTGACGATGGCGGAGAGCTTTTCGGTCGAGCGCCGGCGGCTGATGCGGTTTCTCGGCGCCAAGGTCGTGCTGACCCCGGCGGCGGCGCGCGCGGTCGGCATGCTCGACAAGACCAACGAGCTGGCGGCGAAGCACGGCTGGTTCATGACTCGCCAGTTCGAGAACGAGGCCAACCCCGACATGCACTCGCGCACCACCGCGCGCGAGATCGTCGACGATTTCAAAGGCGAAAAGCTCGATTACTGGGTGACCGGCTTCGGCACCGGCGGCACGCTGAAGGGCGTAGCGCGGGTCCTCGCCAAGGAACGGCCCGACACCAAGATCGTCGTTTGCGAGCCCGACGATGCGCCGATGCTGTCGAGCGGCGAAGGGCAGCCGCGCAACCCCGACGGCACGCCGTCGGCCGGCCACACCGCGTGGAAACCGCACCCGATGCAGGGCTGGAGCCCGGACTTCATCCCCAAGCTCACCGGCGACGCGGTCGATATGAAGGTGATCCACAAGCTGATCCGCATCGCCGGCCCGGACGCGCTCAAATGCAGCCGCGACCTGGCGCAGAAGGAAGGCATCTTTGTCGGCATCACCTCGGGCGCGACCTTTGCCGGCGCGCTCAAGCTCTGCGCCGAGGCGCCCCAGGGCTCGACCGTGCTGTGCATGCTCCCCGACACCGGCGAGCGCTACCTGTCGACGCCGCTTTTCGCCGACGTCGCGCCCGACATGAATGACGAGGAGATGGCGATCTCGCGCTCGACGCCGAGCTGCCAGTTCCCTTAGACGGAGGCACCATGAAAGCGGCACTGCTCTCGAAGCACGGCGGAACCGACGTTTTCTATTACGGCGACGCCCCGGACCCGGTCGCGGGCCCCGGCGACATCGTCGTCGACATCCATTCCGCCAGCGTCAACGCCGCCGACTACAAGGTGCGGCTCGGCAGCTACGATTCGAAGATCAAGTTTCCCTACATCCTCGGCCGCGATTTCTCGGGCGTGGTCAGCGCCGCCGGCGCGGGCGTCGATCTGAAGGTTGGCGACGAGGTGTTCGGCGTCTGCGACGCCGGGATCGAGGGCGCCTATGCCGAAAAGATCGCGATCAAGGGCGCGATCGTCGCCAAAAAGCCGGACAAGCTGAGCCACGACGAGGCGGCGGCGATGGCGCTGACCAGCCTCACCGCGATCTGGGCGGTCGAGGACACCGCGCAGCTCAAAAAGGGCGAGACGATCCTGATCCAGGGCGGCGCCGGCGGGGTCGCCGGGTTCGCGATCCAGCTCGCCAAGCATATCGGCGCGACCGTCATCACCACCGCCAGCGCGCGCAACCACGACTATGTGAAGAGCCTCGGCGCCGACCGGGTCATCGACTATAACGCCGAGGACTTCACCAGGATCGGGGCGATCTGCGACGTCGTCTTCGACACTGTCGGCGGCGAGGTGCAGGTACGCTCCTACGACGTGCTGAAGCCGGGCGGCCGCCTGGTGTGGATCGCCGCGGCGCCGGCCGGCTTCACTCCGGGCCGCAAGGACGTGCAGGTGCTGCGCCCGCGCGTCGCCCGCGACCGGCCGCATCTCGAACGGATGAAGGCGCTGCTCGCCGCCGGCGCGGTGTGGCCGCCGGCGATCCACCGCTACAAGCTCGCCGACGCGGCCGAAGCGCACCGCGTTAGCGAAGGGCGTCACCTGCAGGGCAAACTCGTACTGACAGTCCGCTAACACAGGAGGAAATCATGGCAGGCAACGGACAGACCGTCATCGACCTCGACCGGAAGCGCATGAGCGCGATGGCCAACAAGGACATCGCGACTCTCAACGACATCATTTCCGACGATCTCGTCTACACCCATTCCTCGGCCCGGCTCGACACCAAGAAAAGCCTGATCGGAAACATGGAATCGGGCTCGACCGTGTACACTTCGGTGGTCCCATCCGATGTCAAGGCGCAGGATCTCGGCGACACGGTCATCCTCACCGGCTCATGCAAGATCAGCGTGATGTCGGGTGGCAAGGCGAACTCTTTTGGCGTCCGCTTCACCGATGTCTATGCCAACAGGGGCGGCAAGTGGCAGATGGTCGCCTGGCAGTCGACCCGCACGCCGGATTAGTGGCGACACCGGACGAGGACGCGCTGGGCCTGCCCGCCGGCGCCTTCGCCCGTCTCGATGAAGAGGCGGACGAGGAATTCTACGAGCCGGCGCGGCTGGTCTATCACATCGACCACAACGCGGTGGTGTCGCTGACCGCGCTGTACCGCACGGTGCTGCCGGCGGGCGGCGCCGTGCTCGACCTGATGTCGAGCTGGGTCAGTCACCTGCCGCCGGAGGTCGAGTACGGCGCGGTGATCGGCCACGGGATGAACGCCGAGGAACTCGCCGCGAACCCGCGTCTCACGCGCCGGTTCGTGCAAAACCTCAACGCCGATCCGACGCTGCCGCTCGAAGACGGCAGCCTCGACGCGGCGACGATCTGCGTGTCGATCCAGTACCTCCAGCGGCCCGTCGCGGTGCTGCGCGAACTCGCCCGGGCCCTTCGCCCGGGCGCGCCGCTGATCGTCAGCTTCTCGAACCGCTGCTTCTGGACGAAAGCCGTCGCCGTCTGGCGCGCCCTCGACGATTCGGGCCACACGAAACTCGTCGAAACCTACCTGACGGCCGCCGGCTTTACCGACATCGCCGCCCACCGCCTCGCGGTCTACATCGAGGACGAGCAGGACCCGATGTACGCGGTGGTCGGCCGCGCCCCGCCCGTGTAGGGTGGCGCCCGCGTTTTTGAGGGGGAGCCACGCCATGCAACTCGGCAGTCTGTTGCCTCTCGGCGATATCGGCGGCGGCGCGGCGACGATGCGCGACTACGCCGAAGCCGCGCAGGAACACGGCTATGACTTCATCGAGGCGCCCGACCACGTGCTCGGCGTCAACGCGGCGAGCCGGCCGGGCTGGGACCGCAACACCAACGACGATCTCTTCCACGACCCGTTCGTCCTCTTCGGCTACCTGTCCGGGGTGACGCCGAAGCTCGGCTTCTCGACCGGCGTGCTGATCCTCGCGCAGCGCCAGGCCGCGCTTGTCGCGAAGCAGGCGGCCTGCCTCGACGTGCTGTGCGGCGGGCGGTTCCGGCTCGGGGTCGGGGTTGGCTGGAACGAGACCGAGTTCGTCGGGCTCAACGAGAACTTCCACAATCGCGGCCGCCGCTCGGAAGAGCAGGTCGAGGTGATGCAGGCGCTGTGGGCCGACCCGCATGTCAGCTTCAAGGGCAAGTGGCACACGATCGACGATGCCGGCATCAACCCGCGCCCGGCCTCGGGGCGGGTGCCGGTGTGGTTCGGCGGACATCACGACCGCACCCTCGACCGCATCGCCAAATGGGGCGACGGCTGGATGCCCAACGCCTACCCGCCCGACCAGGGCGCGCTCGACATTTTCGCCGATCTGCGCCGCCGCATCGAGGCCGCCGGCCGCGACCCGAAGGAGGTCGGGATCGAGGTCTGGACCTCAATGGGCTCGGGCGGCGAGGCCGATTGGGCGCGCGAGGCGCGGTTCTGGAAATCGGCCGGGGCGACGCATCTGTGCCTGACCACGACCTTTCACCGCCGCCATCACCACCGCATCGCCGGCGCCTCGATGAGCGACCATGTCGCCGCGCTGAAGCGCTACCACGCCGCGGTCGCCGACGCGCTCTGACCATCCGAAGAAACGGGAGGAAACCACCATGACCGGACATACCCACCACGCGCCGGGCCTCGGCTTTGTCGGCTGCGAGCTCACCGCGAGCGCCGGCGCCAGCGCGGGACCGGGCGGCGGCTCGGGCGCGCATGCCCATCGCCGCCGTGAGGTCGTCGTCAGCGGACGGCGGATCAAGACCATCGACGTCCATGCCCATTGCGTCGTGCCCGAGGCCGCCAAGGTCATCAACCATCCGCTCGAGGCGCCGGGGCTCCTGTGGGAGAATATCGGCGACCGGCTGGCGCAGATGGATGTGTCGGGCGTCGATGTCGAGGCGCTCAGCATCAACCCGTTCTGGTACCGCGCCGAGCGCGACGCCGCGGCCGAGCTGATCCGCATCCAGAACGAGACGCTGGTGCAGTTTTGCTCGACCCATCCCGACCGCTTTGTCGCCTTCGCGACCGCGTCGCTGCAGTTTCCCGACCTCGCCGCGCAGCAGGTCGAGCACGCGGTCAAGAGCCTCGGCATGCGCGGCGTCGGCGTCGCCGGCAGCGTCGCGGGTCAGGAATTGGCCGACCCGAAATTTCACCCGTTCTGGGCCAAGTGCGAGGAATTGGGGGTGCTGGTCTTCATGCATCCGCTCGGCACCCGCGAGTTCGAGCCGACCGGCCGGCTCGCCGGCAGCGGCCTCCTCACCAACACGATCGGCAAT
>DASUIE010000011.1:0-21966 GCA_036273175.1 Allostellaceae bacterium | reverse complement strand
AGATGAACGAGCCGCCCGGCGCGCGCGCGCGTGTCGGCCTTTCCGGCCTGACCCTCGCCGAATATTTCCGCGACGAGGAAGGCCAGGACGTGCTGTTCTTCGTCGACAACATCTTCCGCTTCACCCAGGCGGGGTCGGAGGTGTCCGCGCTCTTGGGCCGCATCCCCTCGGCGGTCGGCTATCAGCCGACGCTGGCGACCGATATGGGGGCCTTGCAGGAGCGCATCACCACGACGAAGAAGGGCTCGATCACCTCGGTCCAGGCGATCTACGTGCCCGCCGACGACCTGACCGATCCGGCCCCGGCGACCTCGTTCGCCCATCTCGACGCGACGACGGTGCTGTCGCGGCAGATTGCCGAGCTTGGCATCTACCCGGCGGTCGACCCGCTCGACTCGACCTCGCGCATGCTCGATCCGCGCGTCGTCGGCGACGAGCATTACCAGGTCGCCCGCGACGTGCAGCGCGTGCTGCAGACCTATAAGAGCCTGCAGGACATCATCGCCATCCTGGGCATGGACGAGCTGTCGGAAGAAGACAAGCTGACTGTCGCGCGCGCCCGCAAAATCCAGCGCTTCCTGTCGCAGCCCTTCCACGTCGCCGAGGTGTTCACCGGCTCGCCGGGCGTGTTCGTCAACCTCGAGGACACGATCAAGGGGTTCAAGGGCATCGTCGCCGGCGAGTATGACGAGATGCCCGAGGCCTCGTTCTACATGGTCGGCACGATCGAGCAGGCGGTCGAGAAGGCGCAAAAGATGGCGGCCGAGGCGGCCTAGCACATGGCAGACCGCGTCCAGTTCGAGCTGGTTTCGCCCGAGCGCCTGATCCTCTCGGAAATGGTCGAGATGGTCGTGGTGCCAGGGACCGAGGGCAATTTCGGCGTGCTGCCCGGTCATTCGCCGCTGATCTCGACGATCCGGCCCGGCATCATCGAGATTTACGAAAACCGGGCCGTCGTGCAGCGCATCTTCATCGCCGGCGGGATCGCCGAGGTGATTCCGGAGCGCTGCACGGTGCTGGCCGTCGAGGCGATGCCGCCGGAGAGCCTCGACCGCGCCGCCCTCGAAGCCGAGTTGCAGACGATCCACGGCAATCTGCCGAGCCTGCGCGACCAGGTCGCGCGCGCGACGGGCACCGAGCGCGAGCACCTCGCCGCCGAGCTCAGGACCCTTGAGCGGCGCCAAGCGGTCGCCCAGGCCAAATTGATGGCGGTCGCCGACCGGGCGGCGCACTGACGCCAGCCTGGTGTATAAAAGGGGAGTGAGTTGGACGCTCGACGACATCCCCTGGCAGGATTTCGACCGCTCCCGGCTCGACCCTGACCTCATCCGCATCGCCAAGGCGGCGAGCCTTGTCGAGTACAACGGCGCGGCCTATGCGCGGCATTTGTGCCGAGTCTTCGCGGCCGACCCCGAATTCCAGAAAGCGGCGGCGCGCTGGGGGCGCGAGGAGATTCAGCACGGCGAGGCGTTGGCGCGCTGGGCCGCGCTCGCCGACCCGGGCTTCGATTTCGCCGAGGCCTTCGCCCGCTTCCAGGCCGGCTACCGCTGCGATTTCGACGGCGACCGGTCGCGCCGCGGCTCGCGGGCGGGCGAGATGGTCGCGCGCTGCATTGTCGAGACCGGCACCAGCTCCTACTACACCGCGCTCAAGGAGGCGGCGGCGGAGCCGGTTCTCGCCGAAATCTGCCGCCGCATCGCCGCCGACGAATTGCGCCACTACCGGCTCTTCTACAAAAACCTCGGCCGCTGCGAGCCGCTTAGCCGCTGGGCGCGGCTGCGGGTCGCGCTGGGCCGCATCGGCGAGAGCGGGGATGACGAGCTGGCCTACGCCTATTTCGCGGCCAACGGCGAGGCGCCGGCCTATGACCGCCGCCGCTGCGCCCGCGAATACGGAAGCCGCGCCTTCGCCCTCTACCGGCGCCGCCATGTCGAGCGCGGCGTCGCGATGGTGCTGAAGGCGGTCGGGTTCACGCCGAACGGGCGGCTCGGCCGATTCGCCGCGGCGCTGGCGTGGCGGGCCCTGCGGCTGCGTCTCAGCCTTTGGCGTGGTGGTCGGCCAGCACCCGCGCGATCACCTGCGTGATCTTTTTTCCCGTCGGGATGTGGAGAAACTCGTTGGGGCCATGCGCGTTGGAATGCGGCCCCAGCACCCCGGTCACAACGAATTGCGCCTGGGGGAATTTCTCGCCGAGCATCGCCATGAACGGGATCGACCCGCCCTCGCCCATATAGGCGGGCGGCGCGCCGAATGCGGCCTGCGAGGCGCCGGCGAGCGAGGTTTCGAGCCACGGCGACAGCGCCGGCGCGTTCCACCCCGCCGAGGCGACCGCCGCGTCGAAGGCGATGCGCGCGCCATAGGGCGGGTCCCTCTCGAACAGCTCGCGGACGAGGCGGCCCGCATGGTCGGGGTCGAGCGTCGGCGGCAGGCGCAGGCTCAGCTTCGCGGTCGTGAACGGCAGCAGCACGTTGCCGGCATTGCCCGGCGTCGGGAGGCCGTCGATCCCGGTCACCGCGAGCTGCGGCCGCCAGGTGCGGTTGAGCACCAGCTCGGCGAGGTCGTCGTCGGCCGGCTTCATGCCCGGCACGAACGGGAATTTGGCGTGGATCTCCTTGTCCAGCGCCTCGGCGGCCCGCTTCGCCTGCGCGACCCGCTCGGCCGGCACCTGCACGTAGAGCGCCTCGGGGCGGATCGCGCCGGTCTCCTCGTCTTCGAGCCGCGACAGGAGGCGGCGGAAAATGCGAAAGCTCGACGGCACCACGCCCGAGGCGTCACCCGAATGAACGCCCTCCGAAAGCACCTCGACGGTCAGCGTGCTGGCGAAAACGCCGCGCAGCGATGTGGTGAGCCAGAGCTGGCCGTAATTGCCGCAGCCGGAGTCGAGGCACACGACCAGCGACGGGCTGCCGATCCTGGCGGCGAGGTGCTCGACGTAATGCGGCAGGTCGTAGCTGCCGCTTTCCTCGCAGGCCTCGATGACGATTACGCAGCGGGCATGGGCCGCACCCTGGTCGCGCAGGGCGGCGAGCGCGGTCAGCGCGCCGAACATCGCGTACCCGTCGTCGGCGCCGCCGCGGCCGTAAAGCTTGTCGCCGTCGAGGCGGGGCGCCCAAGGACCGTAGCCCTCGGCCCAGCCGACCATCTCCGGCTGCTTGTCGAGATGGCCGTAGAGCAGCACCGTGTCGCCGCTCGCACCGGGCACGTCGATCAGGATCAGCGGGGTGCGCTCGGGCAGCCGCACCACCTCCAGCGTCGCGCCGGGCAGCGCGGCGATCTTCTCCCGCGCCCAGCGCTCGAACAACGCGACCGCGGCTTCCATGTGGCCGTGCGCCGCCCAATCGGGGTCGAACAGGGGCGATTTGTTCGGAATCTTGATGTATTCGGTCAGCGTCGGGACGATGTCGGCGTCCCAGCAGCGATCGACAAAGCCCTTGAGCCGCCCGTCATCCAGCATCGGCCGCATCCCTTTCGCCCGGCGTGAGCCCCTAGCATGATTGTCGTGTTCGGCTCGATCAACGTGGATGTCGTCGTGCCGGTGCCGGGATTGCCGCGGCCCGGCGAGACCGTGCTCGGCGGCGACTACGCGCTGCTGCCGGGCGGGAAGGGCGCGAACCAGGCGCTCGCCGCCCGCCGCGCCGGTGCCGCGGTGGCGATGGCCGGCGCGGTCGGAGAGGACGGGTTCGCCGCGGTCGCGCTCGACCTGCTGCGGCGGGACGGAGTCGATCTCGCCCTCGTGCGCACGGCCGAGCGCCCAACGGGCTGCGCCGCGATCATGGTCGGCGAGCGCGGCGAGAACCTGATCGCCGTAGCCTCGGGCGCCAACCATGCCGTCACGGCGGATCAGGTGCCCGATAGCCTCCTCGGCCCGCGGACGGTGCTCGTCTGCCAGATGGAGGTGCCGGTTGCCGAGACCGCCGCGCTGCTCCGCCGCGCGCGCCGGCTCGGCGCCCGCACCGTGCTCAACCTGGCGCCGGCGCTGCCGATCGCGCTCGACGACGTGGATTGGGTCGTCGCCAACCGCGACGAGGCGGCCGGTCTCGGCGAGCGGGCGGGGCTGATCGTGACGCTCGGCGGCGACGGCGCCATGGCCTATCTTCCCGGCGGCGGGCGCATCGCGGTGCCCGCTCTGCCGATCGACCCGGTCGATACGACCGGCGCCGGCGACACGTTCGTCGGAGTGCTGGCCGCGGCGCTCGATGCGGGGGGCGACATCGACACGGCGATGCGGCGGGCCAGCGCCGCGGCGGGGCTTTCCTGTCTTGGCCGCGGCGCGCAACCGGCGATGCCGGACCGCGCGGCGACCGATGCCGCCGTCCTCAGCCTCGCAAGATCGACGCGAACTCGATAAGCAGCCCGGTATAGATCGCCCGCTTGAACCCGACGATCAGATCGGGGAGGCGGTCCGGCGCCACCCATTGCCAGGCATCGAACTCGGGGTGTTCGGTGGCGAGGTCGATATCGGCGTCGGTCCCGGTAAACCGCATCGCGAACCAGCGCTGGCGCTGCCCGCGGTATCGCCCGCCCCACATCGTCCCGGCGATCGCGACCGGAACATCGTAGTGATACCAGACCGTGCTTTCGGCGACGATCTCGGCCTTGGCCGTGCCGATCTCCTCCTCCAGCTCGCGCATCGCGGCCTCGCGCGGCGTCTCCCCCGGGTCGATCCCGCCTTGCGGCATCTGCCAGGCGGAAAGCCCCTCCGGCATGTCGATGCGGCGGGCGACCAGCACCGAGCCCGCGGGGTTCAGCAGCATGATGCCGACCCCGGCGCGGTAAAACGGCAGATCGGCGTCGGCGAGAGGGATCAGTTGACGACGCGCCCGTTGAACAGCGCGATCCCGCGCAAAAGGTCCGTCGCCCGGGCGAGCTGGTAGTCGCTGTCGGTGCCCAGCACCGACGGATCGACCGTGCTCTGCTCGGCCGGCGTCTCCTTACCACTGGTGGATTTCGCGGCTACCGGCTTGCCGTTGGCGTCGGTCTGCGGCTTCTCGATCTTCGCGGCTTCGATCACGATGTCGGGGTCGATGCCCTTGGCCTGGATCGAGCGGCCCGACGGCGTGTAATAGCGCGCCGTGGTCAGCCGCATCGCGCCGTGGCCGGGCAGCGGGATGATCGTCTGCACCGAGCCCTTGCCAAAGGATTTGGTGCCGACCAGGATCGCGCGGTGGTGGTCCTGCAAGGCGCCGGCGACGATCTCGCTCGCCGAGGCCGAGCCGCCGTTGATCAGCACCACGACGGGCAGCCCGTTGGCGATGTCGCCCTGGCGCGCGTCGTAGCGCTGGGCATCCTCGGCGCGGCGGCCGCGCGTCGAGACGATTTCGCCCTTGTCGAGAAAGGCATCCGACACCGCGACGGCCTGGTCCAACAGGCCGCCCGGATTGTTGCGCAGATCGAGGATAATGCCGCTCAGCTTGTTGCTGGCCTGCTGCTTCAGGTTTTTCATCGCGGCGTTGAGGCCGACATCGGTCTGCTCGTTAAAGCTGGTGATGCGGATATAGCCGACATCGCCGCCCTGCAAATGCGAGCGCACCGACTGAATCTTGATGTTGGCGCGGGTCAGCTTGACATCGAACGGATCGCGCCCTTCGCGGCGGATTGTCAGGGTGATGTCGCTGTTGACCGGCCCGCGCATCTTCTCGACCGCCTCGGGCAGGGTGAGGCCCTGAACCGCCTCGCCGTTGAGGTTGGTGATCAGGTCGCCGGGGCGCAATCCGGCGCGCGCGGCCGGGGTGTCGTCGATCGGCGAGACCACCTTGACGAGGCCGTTTTCCATCGAGACCTCGATCCCGAGCCCGCCGAATTCGCCGCGGGTTTGGACCTTCATATCGTCGAAATTCTTGGCGTTGAGATAGTTCGAATGCGGGTCGAGCGAGGTCAGCATGCCGTTGATGGCGCCCTCGATCAGCGTATCGTCGCCGACCTGGTCGACGAAATTGGACCGCGCCAGCTCGAACACGTCGCCGAACAGATTGATCTGCTTGTAGGTCTCGGCGGTGTTCGGGTGCGTGTTGGTGGCCGCGCTCGCGGCGCCCATGTCTTGGCGCAGCGTCACGGCAAACACCGTTGCCGCGATCGCCGCGGCCAGCCCCAATCGGTTCATTCATTCACCCTGTGGTCTGCGGCCGATCCGCCCCGATCCGCCAACGATGGCTGAGGATCGACCGGATGGCCGTCTCGGCGCAGCTCAAAATAAAGTGTAACGCTCTCATCGGCCTTGGCGGGTGCCGGAAGCATCGCAATCGGCTCGCCGGCCACGACCCATTCGCCGATTTTCACATCGACCCGCCCCAAACCGGCGAGCATCGAATGATATCCGCCACCGTGGCTGATGATCAAGATCAGCCCGTAACCGCGGAACGGGCCGACGTAATCGATCCGCCCATCGAAAGGCGCGACGACCTCGGCGGAGGCGATCGAGGCGAGGGTGAGGCCCTGGCTCGGCGCCCCGAGCTCGTTGGTCTGGCCGTAGCGCTGGCGGACCGGGCCGGCCACCGGTATGACCATCGCGTGGCCGTCGAACCCGCGCAGCGTCTTCGGCCGGGTCGGGTCGGGCGCCGGGGCGGTCTTGGCTTTGGAGGCCCGCGCCCTCGCCTCGCGGTCGCGGATATCGGCCTCGGCCTCCGACCGGGTGATCAGATCGGGCAGGTCGGCCGCGACCGTGCCTTGTTTGACGGCGCGCGGGTCGCTATCCGCCGCCTCGCGCAGCAGCAGGCGCCGCAGCTCCTCGCGCTTGGTGGCGAGTTGCTGGATTCGCTCGCGGTTTTTGGCGAGGCCTTGGCGGTCGCGCGCCAGGCTGTCCTGCTTGGCGATGGCCTGCGTCCGCAAATCCGATAGCCGATGGATATCGGCGACCAGCTGGTGCGCCGCCGTGCTCAGCGCCGGCACCGCCGCCGCCATCAGCATTCCGCCGCGGAGCCGGTCGATCGGCGATTGCGGGGCGAGCAGCGCGGCGGTGCGCGGGGTGTGGACAAACCGCTCCAGCGCCGCGAGCACGGCGGCGGCGCGAACGCGGGCCTCGTCGAGCGCGCGCTGCTTGTCGGCCAAGCCCTGTTCGGCGTCGGCGACATCGCGCGCGAGAGCGCCGATCGCGCGCTCATGCTCCTGCGCGGTGTGGGCGGTGGAGATGCTTTGCTTGATCGCGTTGTCGAGCTCGGCGATCTGAGCGTCCGAGGCGGGCGCGGCCGGGCTCAGCGCCGGTGCGGCGACGAGCGGCGGGGAGGTCGCGGCGAGACAGAATCCGGCGAGCGCCAGGCCGCCTGTGAGGAGCCGCTTCACCGAAGGTCAGTCCGCGGCGCGCCGCCCATGGTCGCCGGCGATCAGCGAGCGGCCGGTCATCTCCGGCGGGACCTTGAGCCCGAGCAGGTCGAGCAGGGTCGGCGCGATGTCGCAAAGCCGGCCCTTCTCGACCCGGCGGACCGCCGCCGCGTTGACGACGATGAACGGGACCGGGTTCAGCGTATGCGCGGTGTGCGGCTCGCCGGTTTCGGGGTCGCGCATCATCTCGGCGTTGCCGTGATCGGCGGTGATGACGAGGGCGCCGCCGACCTGCTCCAGCGCCGCCGATACCCGCCCCAGGCAGGTATCGACGGTCTCGACGGCCGCCGTCGCGGCGGCGAGGTCGCCGGTGTGGCCGACCATGTCGGTGTTCGCGTAATTGAGCACGATCAGGTCGAATTTCTCGCCGCGGATCGCCTCGACAACCTTGTCGGTCACCTCGACCGCCGACATTTGCGGCTGCCGATCGTAGGTCGCGACCTTCGGCGACGGTACCAGGATGCGCTCTTCGCCGTCGAACACGGTCTCCCGCCCGCCGTTGAAGAAAAACGTCACATGCGCGTATTTCTCGGTCTCGGCGATGCGGAGCTGGGTCATCCCCGCCTTGGCGACGACCTCGCCGATCGTGTCGCTGAGGTCGAAGGGCGGGAACAGCGTCGCAAGGTGCTTGTTCAGCTCCTCCGAATACTCGACGAGGCCGAGGGCGGCGGAGAAACGCACCCGCTTCTCGCGCTCGAAGCCGGCAAAGTCCGGGTCGACCAGCGCGGCGCCGATCTCGCGCACGCGGTCGGCGCGGAAATTGGCGAAGAGAATGCCGTCGCCATCCGCCATCCCGGCATAGCCGCCGATCGCGGTCGGCGCCACGAACTCGTCGGTCTCGCCGCGCGCATAGGCGGCCTCGACCGCCGCGAGCGGGTCGTCGGCATGCTCGCCGGCGCCCATCGCGATCGCGTGGTAGGCCCGCGTCACCCGATCCCAGCGCTTGTCGCGGTCCATCGCGAAATAGCGGCCGCTGACGGTGGCGATGTTGAGGTCGCCGGTATCGGCGTGGAACTGCTTGAGATAGCCGAGCGCCGATTTCGGCGGGGTATCGCGTCCGTCGAGCACGGCGTGGATCGCGACCGGCAGCTCGGCCTCGTGCAGGATGCGGGCGAGCGCGGCGATCTGGCGCTGGTGCGAATGCACGCCGCCGGGGGAGATCAGCCCGAAGACATGCGCGGTGCCGCCCTTGGCCTTGACCCGGACGATGAATTCCTTGAGCGCCGGCATCGCCGCCAGCGAGCCGTCATCGACCGCGGCGTCGATCCGCGGCAGGTCCTGCATGACGATCCGGCCGGCGCCGATATTGGTGTGCCCGACCTCGGAATTGCCCATCTGGCCGTCGGGCAGCCCGACAAAGTGTTCGCTCGCTTCGAGCTCGGAATGCGGCCACCGGGCGACCAGCCGGTGCCAGACCGGCGTCTTCGCCCGCGCGATCGCGTTGTCGGCGCCGTCGGACCGTTCTCCCCAGCCGTCGAGGATGCACAGAAGGAGCGGACGCGGACGGGGTTTCATGGGCGCAAGTGCCTGTTCGTGGCCGTTTGGGGATGTATACGCGAAACTCCGGCGGGCACGGTAGCGTTCCCGCGGTCACTCCCGGTGATAGGGATGCCCGGCGAGGATTTGCTGAGCGCGGTAAAGTTGCTCCAACAGCATGATTCGCGCGAGGAAATGCGGCCAGGTCATTGCTCCCAATGACAAAACCGTGTCGGCCTTGGCGAGGATCGAGGCATCGAGACCGGCCGCCCCGCCGATCGCGAAGGCGGCCGCGCCGATACCCCGGTCGGCCCAGTCGCGCAGATGGCTCGCGAGATCGCGGCTCGACCACGGCTCGCCGCGCGGGTCGAGCGCGACGAGCCTGGCCGAATGGGGTACCGACGCGAGGATCAGCGCCGCCTCGCGCGCCTTCAGCTGCGCCTCGGGCAACGGGCGCTTTTCCTCCAGCTCGACGATGGCGGGGGGTGGGGCGAGGCGGCCGGCGTAATCGGCTTGAGCGGCGGCGAGCGGCCCTCGCCGGATGCGGCCAATCGCGAGGATGTGATAGCGGATGGCGGGCCTACTGGCGCGCGGCTTCGGCCTCGGACGGCGGCGAGCCCCACATCTTTTCGAGGTTGTAGTAGAGCCGGATCTCGGGCCGGAACAGATTGACGATCACGTCGCCGGCGTCGATCAGCACCCAATCGCCCTGCGCCTTGCCCTCGATCGCGACGCGAAAGCGCCCGGCCAGCGCCTCGGCGAGATGCTCGGTCATCGACGCGACCTGCCGCGACGAACGGCCGCTGGCGACGACCATGTAATCCGCGATCGCCGTCTTGCCGGTCAGGTCGATGGTGACGACGTCCTCGGCCTTGCTGTCGTCGAGGCTGGCGAGGATGCGGCGCAGCAGCTCCTGCGTCGAACCCGGGCTGCGCGGGGCGGCGGCTTTACGGGCGCGGCGCGGGCGGGGCTTAGGCTTTGCGGCGGCGGCGCGGATTTCGGTCGAGGAGCGCGGGTCGAGCCGGGTCGGGAAGAACACCCAGGCCGGCGCCGGCATCGCCGCGAGACCGCGAGCGTGCTCCGGCGCGACGCGGGCCTGGGCGTAGCGCAGCGCGGCCGCGCCGGCGAGGGCCTTGCGCGCCGTCGCCCCGCGGTCGAACACGGCGACCGGGACGCGGCCGAAAATCTCGGTCCAGCGCCGCCAGCGCGGGATCTGCGCGAGGTTGTCGCTGCCCATCAGCCAGACAAAGCGCGTGCCCGGATGCCGGCGGCGCAGCGCGGCCAGCGTGTCCGCGGTAAAGGCGGTGCCGAGCCGCTGCTCGGCATCGCTGACGGCGATGCGGGGGCGCCCCTTGGCGACCGCTTGCGCCGAGGCGAACCGGGTCGCGAACGGCGCCATCCCGTCGGCTTCCTTCAGCGGGTTCTGTGGCGAGACCAGCCACCACACCTCGTCGAGGTCGAGGTGGCGGAGCGCCAGGAGGCTGATATGCAGGTGCCCGCCATGGGCCGGGTTGAACGAACCGCCAAGCAACCCGATGCGGCGATGCGCGTTCAGGGCCGCACCTGCCCGGTGCCGCGCACGAGGTATTTGTACGTGGTCAGCTCGGCGGCGCCGACCGGGCCGCGCGGCGGCAGGCGCTGGGTCGAAATGCCGATTTCGGCGCCCATGCCGAACTCGCCGCCATCGGCGAACTGGGTCGAGGCGTTGACCAGCACGATCGCGCTGTCGACCTCCTTGAGGAACCGCTCGGCGGTGGCCTCGTCCTCGGTCACGATCGCGTCGGTGTGATGCGAGCCGTAGCGCTCGATATGCTCGATCGCCCCGGCGACGCCATCGACGAGACGCACGGCGATGATCGAATCGAGATATTCGGTGCGCCAATCCTCTTCGCTCGCCGCGGAGACGCCGGGATCGAGCGCCATCGTCTCGGGATCGCCGCGCAGCTCGCACCCGGCCTGGCGCAGATCGGCGAGGATCGCCGGAAGCTGCGCCTTGGCGGCGCGGTCGACGAGCAGCGTCTCGGTCGCGCCGCAGATCGAGACGCGCCGCATCTTGGCGTTGAGCACGATCGCCCGCGCCTTGTCCGGGTCGGCGGCGCGGTCGACATAGGTGTGGCACAGCCCTTCGAGATGGGCGATGACCGGGATGCGGCTCTCCTTCTGCACCCGGTCTATCAGAGAGGAGCCCCCTCGTGGGACGATGATGTCGATCGCCCCGACCATGCCGAGCATGATCCCGACCGCCTCGCGGTCGCGGGTCGGGACGAGCTGGATCGCCGCCTCGGGCAGCCCCGCCGCGCGCAGCCCGTCGCCGAGGGCCGCGACCAGCGCGCGTGAGGACTGGAAGCTCTCAGACCCGCCGCGCAGGATCGCCGCGTTGCCCGATTTGAGCGCGATCGCCCCGGCATCGGCGGTGACGTTGGGGCGGCTCTCGTAGATGATGCCGACGACGCCGAGCGGCACGCAGACCCGGGCGATGTCGAGCCCGTTGGGCCGGGTCCAGCGCGCCAGCTCGCGGCCGATCGGGTCGTCGAGAGCGGCGATGTCCTCGAGGCCCTTGGCGACGCCTTCGAGCCGCTTCGGATCGAGCGCGAGCCGGTCGAGGAGGGCGCCGCGGATGCCGTTCGCCGTGGCTGCCTCGGTGTCCTGGCGGTTGGCGTCGAGGATTTCCGCGCCGCGCGCCCGCACCGCCTTCGCCGCCTCGCGCAGCGCCTCGGCCTTTGCCTTGGGGGAGGCCAACGCCAGCACAGCGGCGGCCTCGCGTGCGTTTCGGCCGAGCTGGGCCATCGTGGCGGCGAGGTCGTTGCGGAGCAGCGTCATCGGGCTTCGGTCAGTACGAGGTCGTCGCGATGAATGATCACATCGCGGCCACGGTAGCCGAGGATGGCCGGGATTTCACCACTCTTGTGCCCGGCGATCAGCCTTACATCGCCGCTGGCATAGGCTGAAAGCCCGCGTGCCGCCTCGGCTCCGGCGCGCGTCTTGACGACCACGCAATCGCCCCGGTCGAAAGCGCCGTCGACCCCGACGATGCCCGCCGGCAGGAGGCTCTTTCCCTTGCGCAGCGCGCTCGCGGCGCCGTCATCGACGATGATCGCGCCGGCCGGGCTGACCGCGCCGGCGATCCACGCCTTCCGCGCGGAGCGCGGCTCGGCGCGGGGCACGAACAGCGTCGCCTTGCCGCCGGCCTCGATCGCGGCGAGCGGGCCCCGCTTGTTGCCGGCCTGGCCCTTGGCGATCAGCATCCGGCAGCCCGCGCCCATCGCGATCCGCGCGGCGGCGAGCTTGGTGACCATGCCGCCCGAGCTGTAGCCGAGCGGGGCCGGCCCGGCCATCGCCTCGGTCGCCGGGTCGATCTCGTCGACGACCGGGATATGCGTCGCGCTCGGGTCCTTGCGAGGGTCGGCGGTGTAGAGCCCGTCGATATCCGACAGCAGCACCAGCATGTCGGCGCTGGTCATCTGCGCGACGCGGGCGGCGAGCCGGTCGTTGTCGCCAAAGCGGATCTCGGCGGTCGCGACCGTGTCGTTCTCGTTGACCACCGGCACCGCGCCGAGCGCGAGGAGCTGCTCGAACGTGGCGCGGGCGTTGAGGTGGCGGCGGCGCTCCTCGGTATCGTCGAGCGTCAGCAGGATTTGCGCGACGGTGATGCCGTGCGCGGCGAGGGCCTCCTGGTAGGCATGGGCGAGGCGGATTTGCCCGGTCGCGGCGGCGGCCTGCTTTTCCTCGAGGCGCAGGACCCGGCCGGAAAGGCCGAGATGGTTGCGGCCCACGGCGATCGCCCCCGACGAGACGAGGATCAGCTCCTGTCCGCGAGCGCGGCAGCGGGCGACATCCTCGATCAGCGCGGCGAGCCAGCTCCGGCGGATTTCCCCATCGGCGGCGACCAAAAGGGCCGAACCGATCTTGACGACGAGCCGCCTGGCCTGGGCGAGGGCGGAGGCGGGGTCCATCAGGCTTCGGCGAGCTCGGGATGGCGGGCGGCCTCGATCGCCGCATGGACGGCGCCGAGCAGCTCGGGAAGGCCGGCGCCGGAAACGCCGGAAAGCGGCAGCACCGTCGCGCGTCTGCCGGCGGCCTTCGCCACCGCCTTGCATTTGCGGGCGACCTCGGCGGGATCGATCGCGTCGATTTTGTTGAGCCCGACGATTTCGGGCTTGTCGGCGAGACCGGCGCCATAGGCCTTGAGCTCGGCGCGGATCGCGCGATAGGCGCCGGCGACATCGTCCCCGGTGCCGTCGATCAGGTGAAGGATCACCGCGCAGCGCTCGACATGGCCGAGAAAGCGGATGCCGAGGCCCGCTCCTTCGCTCGCGCCCTCGATCAGCCCGGGAAGGTCGGCGAGCACGAACTCGCTGTCATGCACCGGCACGACGCCGAGCTGCGGGTGGAGCGTCGTAAACGGATAGTCTGCGATCTTCGGCCGCGCGTGCGACAGGCGCGAGAGCAGCGTCGATTTCCCGGCATTGGGAAGGCCGACCAGGCCCGCATCGGCGATCAGCTTGAGGCGCAGCCACACCCAGGCTTCTTTTCCCGGCCAGCCCGGGCCGAAGCGGCGCGGCGCCTGGTTCGTCGAGGTCTTGTAGTGGAGGTTGCCGAACCCGCCATCGCCGCCCGCGAGCAATACGACGCGCTGGCCCGGACGGGTCAGATCGGCGAGCACGATCTCCTTGCTGTCATCGAGGATTTCGGTGCCGACCGGCACGCGCAGCACCAAATCCTCGCCGTTTGCGCCGGTACGCTGGCGGCCGGCGCCGCCGCGCCCGTTCTGGGCGCGGAAATGCTGCTGGTAGCGATAGTCGATGAGGGTGTTGAGATTGTCCTGGGCGACGACGACGATGTCTCCGCCCTTGCCGCCGTCGCCGCCGTCAGGGCCGCCGAACTCGATGAACTTCTCGCGGCGAAAGCTCATCGCGCCGCGCCCGCCATCGCCGCTCTTCAGGTAGATTTTGCACTGGTCGAGAAATTTCATCGGTTTGGCGCCAATAGAAAAAGGGGAGCGCGGGCCGCTCCCCTTTGGTCCTTCCGGCTCGGGAAACGGCGTCTATTCGGCGGCTTCCGGCAACGGCAGGACCGAGATGAAGGTGCGGCCACCAATCCCGCGGTGGAACTGCACCGACCCCTCCTCGAGCGCGAACAGCGTGTGGTCGCGGCCGATGCCGACCCGGTCGCCGGGATGAAACTTGGTGCCGCGCTGGCGCACGATGATGTGGCCGGGCACGACGATCTCGCCGCCGAATTTCTTGACGCCGAGGCGCCGCCCGCGGCTGTCGCGGCCGTTCCGCGAGGAACCGCCCGCCTTTTTATGCGCCATCTAGTCCTCCTCGCCGCCCGCCGCAGCGGCCGTCTTCCGCTGGGCGTTGATCTCGGTGATGCGCAGCACGGTCTGGTGCTGGCGATGACCGTTCTTGCGCCGGTAATTCTGTCGCCGCTTCTTCTTGAAGACGATGATCTTGGCGCCCCGCCGGTGTTCGACAAGGGTCGCGCTGACCGACGCGCCGTCGACGACCGGCGCGCCCGTCGTCACCGAGCCGCCATCGCCGAGCATCAACACATCGTCCAGCTCGACGGTCGAGCCGGGCTCGCCCGCGAGCTTTTCGACCGTGATCAGGTCGTTCGGGGCGACCTTGTATTGCTTTCCGCCGGTGCGGATCACTGCAAACATTCTACCAGCCGATATCGGAGATGCGGCGACGCCGAAACGACCGGGCGGGCTCGCCCCGTCCGGCGGCGCGGAATATAGCCACGAGGCGGTTTCTGTCAATTGCGTTAGGGTTTCGGCGCCGCTTTGACGCCGGGCCGGGCGCTCTCTAAACTCGCGCGCTCGCGGGAGGAGCCGTACCGAGCATGGACACCGTCGCCACCAATCGTGCCACAGAAGACGAGGCGCTGCAGTTTCACGCGAGCGGACGCCCCGGCAAGCTGTCGATCGCGCCGCACAAGCCGCTGGTCACCCAGCGCGACCTGTCGCTCGCCTACTCCCCGGGCGTCGCCTATCCGTGCCTGCATATCGAGCGCGACCCGGCCACCGCGTTCGACTACACGTCAAAGGGGAATTTCGTCGCCGTGATCTCGAACGGCACCGCCGTTCTCGGGCTCGGCGATCTTGGCGCGCTGGCCGCGAAGCCGGTGATGGAAGGGAAGGCGGCACTGTTCAAGCGCTTTGCCGACATCGATTCGATCGACCTCGAGATCGATACCAAGGATGTCGACGAATTCGTCAATTGCGTCCGCTTCCTGCATCCGTCATTCGGCGGCATCAATCTCGAGGACATCCGCGCGCCGGAGTGCTTTGTCATCGAGGAACGGCTGCGCGAGCTGCTCGACATCCCGGTGTTTCACGACGACCAGCACGGCACCGCGATCATCGCCACGGCCGGTCTCATCAACGCGCTCGACCTGACCGGGCGCAAGCTCGCCGACATCAAGATGGTGGTGAACGGCGCCGGCGCCGCCTCGATCGCCTGCGTCGAGCTCCTTAAATCGATGGGACTGCCGGGCGGCAACGTCACGATGTGCGACACGCGCGGTGTCATCTATCGCGGCCGCACCGACGGCATGAACCAGTGGAAATCGGCGCATGCGGTCGAGACGCCGGCGCGCACGCTGGCCGAGGCGATGCGGGGCGCGGACGTGTTCTTCGGCCTTTCGGCGAAAGGCGCGGTCACCCAGGACATGGTCCGCTCGATGGCGGACAAGCCGATCATCTTCGCGATGGCCAACCCGGACCCCGAGATCACGCCGGAGGAGGCGCGCGCCGTCCGCTCCGACGCGATCATCGCCACCGGGCGCTCGGATTATCCGAACCAGGTCAATAACGTCCTCGGCTTTCCGTTCATCTTCCGCGGCGCGCTCGACGTGCGGGCGACCGCGATCAACGACGCGATGAAGATCGCCGCCGCCGAGGCGCTGGCGCGTCTGGCGCGCGAGGACGTCCCCGACGAGGTCGCCGCGGCCTATGCCGGCGAGCATATGCGCTACGGGCCGAACTACATCATTCCGGCGCCGTTCGATCCGCGGCTCATCTCGGCGGTGCCGGCGGCGGTGGCGAAGGCGGCGATGGAATCGGGAGTTGCGCGCAAGCCGATCGCCGACATGCCGGGCTACGAGCGGTCCTTGCGCGCCCGGCTCGACCCGACCGCCGCGGGGCTCGACCTGATTTTCGAAAGGGTCCAGGCCAATCCCAAGCGCGTCGTCTTCGCCGAGGGCGAGGAGGAGAAGACCATCCGCGCCGCGCTCCAATTCGCCGCCAGCGGCTACGGCACGCCGGTGCTCGTCGGGCGCGAGGAGCGCATCCGCACGACGATGGCGGCGATGGCGCTCAACGCGACCGCGCCCTTGGAAATCCACAACGCGCGGCTGTCGCATCACAACAAGCGCTATACCGACCTGCTCTATGCCCGCCAGCAGCGCAACGGGATGCTCTATCGCGACTGCCAGCGGCTGGTGAACCAGGACCGCAACGTCTTCGCCGCCTGCATGGTCGAGTGCGGCGATGCGGATGCGATGGTGACCGGCGTCACCCGCAACTCGTTCGACGTCCTCGACGAGGTGACCCGTGTCGTCGAAATCGATAGCGGCGCGGTCATGTGCGGGCTGACCGTGCTGCTGGCGCGCGAGCGCACGGTGCTGCTCGCGGACACGCTGGTCAACGAGAACCCGAGCCCGGCCCAGCTCGCCGACATCGCGACCCAGGCGGCGGCGAAGGCGCGCTCGCTCGGCCTCGAGCCGCGCGTGGCGATGCTGTCCTATTCGAATTTCGGCAATCCCGCGGGCCAGCAGGGCCAGCGCGTGCGCGAGGCGGTCAAGCTGCTCGACGGGCGCGGCGCCGACTTCGAATACGATGGCGAGATGAGCGCCGACGTCGCGCTCGACGACCGGCTGAGGCGCCAGCTCTATCCGTTCTGCCGGCTCTCCGCGCCGGCCAACATTCTGGTCATGCCAGATCTCGACAGCGCCAATATCAGCGCCAAGCTGCTGCCGCTCCTCGGCGGCGGCACGGTCGTCGGGCCCCTCCTGATCGGGCTGTCGCGCCCGGTGCAGATCGTCAATATCGGCGCGACCGTGTCGGAACTTGTGAACCTTGCCGCGCTCGCGGCCCACGACGCGATCCGCTGACCGCGACCCTTCCGCGGCCGTCCGGTGACGGGCCGCGGATGGCGCCGATTGCTGATGCTGGTGGCGGCCGTGTCGCTGCCCGGCGCCGCCGTGATCGCGGTCCTCTGGACGCTCGGCCGGCTGGACGATGCCACCGCCGGGATCGCCGCGACTGTCTGCATCGCGCTGACCGCGCTGGCGGCGACGCCGGCGGCGCTGTCGCTGGCGGTGGTCCGCGACGCGATCGACAAGCTCGGCGCCCAGGGCGCGCTGGCCGGCCGGCTGACCCCGGCGACCCATGCGCTGGCGCGCGCCTGGCGCGGGGCCGAATCGCGCGGCGACGAGGCGCGGGCGAGGCTCTCCGCCGCCGAAGCGGTGCTCGCGGGTCTGCCCGACCCGCTGATCCTGCTCGACCGGCAGCGTCGCATCGTCCGCGCCAACGCCGCCTCGGCCGAGCTGATCGGCGCGGTGCCCGAGGCGCGCGATCTCGCCGCGTCGCTGCGCAATCCCCAAGTCCTGGCCGCGGCGGACGCGGTGCTGCGCGGCGAGCCGGGGCGGGTCGTCGAATTCTCGCTGGCGGTCCCGGTAGAGCGTTGGCTGAGCGCCCGCTTCGCGCGGATCGACGGCCCGCCGCTCGACGGCGCGGTCGCCGCGCTGACTCTGCACGACATCACGGCGCTGAAGCGGGCCGAGCAGATGCGAGCCGATTTCATCGCCAATGCCGGCCACGAATTGAAGACGCCGCTCGCCTCGCTGAGCGGCTTTGTCGAAACGCTGCGCGGCCCGGCGCGCGACGATGCCGCGGCGCGGGAGCGCTTTCTCGGCATCATGCAGGAGCAGGCCGAGCGCATGGGCCGGCTCGTCAACGACCTCCTCTCGCTGTCGCGGATCGAGCTCAACGAGCACGTGGCGCCAACCGGGCGGGTTGCGATCGGCCCTGTCGTCGCGCATATCGCGGCGACGCTGGAGCTGCGCGCGGCGCATCGCCGCATGCGGCTGGAGCTGGAGCTTCCGGCGGGGCTCCCGGCGGTCCTCGGCGATGCCGACGAGCTCGCCCAGCTGTTCCAGAACCTGCTCGACAACGCGATCAAATACGGCCGGCCCGAGAGCGAGATCGCGGTGACTGGGAGCCATGAAGGCGGCTTCGTCCGAATCGCCGTGACCGACCGGGGGGAGGGCATCCCGCCCGAGCACCTGCCGCGGCTGACCGAGCGCTTCTACCGCGTCGATACGGCCCGGTCGCGCGAGATGGGCGGCACCGGGCTCGGCCTCGCGGTGGTCAAGCACATCCTCAACCGGCATCGGGGACGCCTGGCGATCGACAGCGTTCTCGGCCAGGGATCGACCTTCACCGTGTGGCTTCGGGCCGCCGATCCGGCTGTCACCGAACTGCAATGAAAACGTCATAGGAGTGTATCGCGGGCTGGATAGAAGGCGGCCACCGCATTCTGCAATGGAGGCCTTCGTGAGCTTTCGCCGATTGACGCTGCTGGCGGGCGCACTCGCCGCGATCTGCGCCGCGCTGCCCGCCACCGCCGCCGACATATCGGGCGCCGGCGCGACCTTTCCCTATCCGATCTACGCCAAGTGGGCCGAGGCCTATAAGGCCAAGACCGGCACCCGCATGAACTACCAGTCGATCGGATCGGGCGGCGGGATCAAGCAGATCACCGCCAAGACCGTCGATTTCGGCGCCTCCGACATGCCGCTGAAGCCCGAGGATTTGGCTAAGAACGGGCTGCAGCAATGGCCGATGCTCATGGGCGGCGTCGTGCTCGTGATCAATCTCAAGGGCATCGCGCCGGGCCAGCTCAAGCTCGACGGCAAGACCGTCGCCGGGATGTACCTGGGCACGATCGCCAAGTGGAACGACCCCGCGATCACGGCGCTGAACCCTGGGCTGACCCTGCCGAACAAGGCGATCGCGACGATTCACCGGTCCGACGGGTCGGGCACCAACTTCATCTTCACGCACTACCTCTCGGAGGTGGATGCCGGCTTCAAGGCGAAGGTCGGCGAGAACACCTCGGTCGAGTTCCCCGGCGGGCTCGGCGGCAAGGGCAACGAGGGCGTGGCGGCGCTCACCGGCCGCACCGACGGCGCGATCGGCTATGTCGAATACGCCTACGCGCTGCAAAACAAGATGAACTACACGCTGCTCAAAAACCGCGACGGGGCGTTCGTCCCGCCGACCATCGCCACGTTTCAGGCCGCCGCCGCGAACGCCGGCTGGTCGAAGGCGGCGGGTTTCTACCTGCTCCTCACCGACCAGCCGGGCAAGGACAGCTGGCCGATCACCGGCGCGACCTTTGTCCTGATGCACAAGACCCAGGCCAAGCCGGAAACCGCGCACGCGGTTCTCAGCTTCTTCGACTGGGCCTACCACAACGGCGGCAAGATGGCCGAGGACCTGGCCTATGTGCCGATGCCGGCGAATATCGTGACGATGGTCGAGGAGAGCTGGAAGTCGGTTCAGGGGCCGGACGGCAAGCCGGTCTGGGACGGCAAGCCGTGACCGCCGAGCTCGCCGGCATTCCCCGGGCGGCGGGCCGCCACACCCGCGTCAGCGGGACGGGCGACGCGATATTCCGGGGACTCACCTTTGTCTTCGCGCTCCTCGTCCTGGCGGTCCTCGGCGGCGTCATCCTGTCGCTGATCGAGGGGGCTTTGCCGGCTCTCAGCCGGTTTGGCCTCGGCTTTCTGGTCACCGATGTCTGGAACCCGGTCACCGAGAATTTCGGCGCCCTGGCGCCGATCTACGGCACGCTCGTCACCTCCCTGATCGCGATGCTTATCGCGGTTCCGGTCGCCTTCGGCATCGCGCTTTTCATCACCGAATTGTGCCCGAGATGGCTAAAGCGGCCGCTGGCGACGATGATCGAGCTGCTCGCCGCGATTCCCAGCATCATCTACGGCGTCTGGGGGCTTTTCGTGCTCGCTCCGTTCATCCAGGAGCATGTCGAGCCGCTGCTGATCGATACCCTCGGGAACATTCCCGGTATCGGGCTGCTTTTCGCCGGCCCGCCCCTCGGGATCGGGGTGCTGACCGCCGGGTTCATCCTCGCGATCATGGTGCTTCCGTTCATTTCGGCGATCATGCGCGACGTGTTCGAGACGGTGCCGCAGGTGTTGAAGGAAAGCGCCTTCGGTCTCGGGGCGACGACCGCCGAGGTGGTGTGGCGGGTGGTATTGCCTTATGCGCGCGTCGGCGCGATCGGCGGGATATTGCTGGGGCTGGGCCGCGCGCTCGGCGAGACGATGGCGATCACCTTCGTGATCGGCAACTCGCACCACATCCACGCCTCGCTGCTGCAACCGGGGACGACGATCTCCGCCGCCCTGGCCAACGAATTCACCGAGGCGGTGGGCGACCTCTACCAATCGTCGCTGATCGCCCTCGGCCTCATCCTGTTCGCGATCACCTTCGTCGTGCTCGCGATTGCCCGCCTGCTGCGCTATCGCATCGAGCGGGTCGGGGCGGCCTAGCGCGATGCGGATTTATACGCGCCGCCGGCTTGCCAATTGGATCGTCATGTCGCTGTCGCTGGCGGCGACCGGGTTCGGGCTCTTGTTCCTGGTCTTTGTGCTGGGAACGCTGGTGACAAACGGCATCGGAGCGATCCGCCCGAGCCTGTTCACCATGACCACGCCGCCGCCGGGCAGCGCCGGCGGGCTGGCCAACGCGATTTTCGGCAGCGTGGTTATGACCGCCATCGCGACCGCCGTCGGCACCCCGACGGGGATTCTCGCCGGAACCTTCCTCGCGGAGTACGCGCGGGACCGCTGGTTCGGCGAAATCGTGCGGTTTATCAACGACATCCTGCTGAGTGCGCCGTCCATCATCGTCGGGCTGTTCATCTACGCCGTGATGGTCGTGCCGATGGGCCACTTCTCGGGGTGGTCCGGGGCGATGGCGCTGGCCGTGATCATGCTTCCGGTCGTCGTCCGCACCACCGAGGACATGCTGCGGCTGGTGCCCAACTCGCTGCGCGAGGCCGCGACCGCGCTCGGCGCGCCAAAATGGCGCGTCGTCGTGACCGTGACCTACCGCGCGGCGATGCAGGGAATGGTGACCGGCGTTCTGCTCGCCGTCGCGCGCATTTCCGGCGAGACCGCGCCGTTGCTGTTCACCGCGCTCAACAACCAGTTCTGGAGCGCCAACCTCAACGCGCCGATAGCCAATCTGCCGGTCGTCATCTTCCAGTTCTCGATGAGCCCCTACGCGGACTGGCAAAGCCTCGCCTGGGGTGGCGCCTTGCTGATCACCGCGGCGATCCTGGTGCTCAATATCGGCGCCCGCCTTATCGCTTCCCGGAGCAGTTTCGAACGATGAGCCTATCCCTCGCCGAACCGAACCGATCGAGCCTTGAACCGTCGCGCCAAGACGGCGACGGCGCGACGGTCACGCCGTTTCCGGTGAAGGTCGAGATCCGCAACGTCGGCTTTCACTACGGCAACTTCCAGGCGTTGAAGAACATCACCCTGCCGCTGCAAGACCGGCGGGTGACCGCCTTTATCGGTCCATCGGGCTGCGGCAAGTCGACCCTGCTGCGGGTCTTGAACCGGATTTACGAGCTGTATCCGAAACAGGCCGCCACCGGCGAGGTGATCGTCGATGGACAGAACATCCTGGCGCCCGGCTTCGACCTCAATCTCGTACGCGCCCGGATCGGCATGGTGTTCCAGAAGCCGACGCCGTTTCCGATGTCGATCCACGACAATATCGCCTTCGGTATTCGGCTCTATCACCGGGTGCCGAAATCCGAGATGGACGACCGGGTCGAATCGGCCTTGAAGCGGGCCGCGCTGTGGGACGAGGTCAAGGACAAGCTGCGCCAGAGCGGGCTCGGCCTGTCGGGCGGGCAGCAGCAGCGGCTGTGCATCGCGCGCGCGATCGCCGTCGAGCCGGAAATCCTGCTGCTCGACGAGCCGGCCTCCGCGCTCGACCCGATCTCGACCCAGCGGATCGAGGAGCTGATCGCCGAATTGAAATCGGATTACTGCATCGCCATTGTCACGCACAACATGCAGCAGGCGGCGCGCAGCTCGGACTTCACCGCCTTCATGTATCTGGGCGAG
>DASUIE010000010.1:0-5296 GCA_036273175.1 Allostellaceae bacterium | reverse complement strand
GCCCGCTACACCGGCGGCCTCTGGGTCGGCAAGTTCCTCAAGACCTGCACCTACCAGGAGGTCAAGACCCCCGAAGCGAGCGCGATGATCGGCGAATATTGCAGCCGCCTCTGCGCGATCGAACGCTTCTGGGGCCACAAGGAGCAGGCCGACCTCAGGGTCCGGCGCTACGGCGGCAAGAACGCGGCGGAATGAGAGCTGATCGTGCTCGGTATAAAGCGGGCCGCAGCGGCCTTCCCGCCGATACGCAAATGGCTGGGGGACGCAAATGGCTGGGGGACTAGGATTCGAACCTAGACTGGCGGAGTCAGAGTCCGCTGTCCTACCGTTAGACGATCCCCCACCGGGATGCCCGTGGCGCGGCGGCTCTGATATCACAGCGGGCCGGCATTGGGTAGGCCCGCGGCACTTCCGTGAGGCACGCCGTCGCAGAGCCCTTCGGTTTGCCGCTCCGGTGCGCTACCATCGGCGGAGCGAGGCGAAGAAAGGCGGGCGGTGGCGGCGAACGGCATCGAAAGCGTCGGCCAGGTCGAGGCGAAAGACTCCGATCGCGGCGCCGCGATGCTTCATGCCAAGACCGCGTTCCGTGCCTTCCCGCCGCTCGGCGTGCCGCGCCGGCTCGCACCGAATTACGCCGCGCTCGACCTCGGCACCAATAATTGCCGCCTCCTGATCGCGCGACCCGGCGGGACCGGCGGGTTTCGCGTCGTCGATGCGTTTTCCCGCATCGTCCGGCTCGGCGAAGGGCTGTCGGCCACCGGCCGGCTCGGCGATGCGGCGATGGCCCGCACTCTCGATGCCCTCAAGGTCTGCGCCGACAAGATCGAGCACCGCCACGCGACCTGCGGCCGCTTTGTCGCGACCGAGGCGTGCCGGCGCGCCGCCAATTGCGACGAGTTCCTCGGCCGCGTCCGCGACGCGCTCGGCATCGAGCTCGAGACCATCTCGACCGCCGAGGAGGCCCGCCTCGTCGTCGTCGGTTGCGCCCCGCTTTTGCATCCGCGCGTGCCCTATGCGGTCGTGTTCGACATCGGCGGCGGTTCGACCGAGATTGTCTGGCTGCGCCAGGGCTCGCGCCGCGGCCGCGACCCCGCGCCCGATATTCTCGGCTCGACCTCGCTGCCCTTCGGCGTCGTCACCTTCACCGAGCGGTTTGGCGGGGTCGACGTGCCGCCTGCCTGCTACCGCGCGATGGTCGCCGAGGCGATGGACGCGCTGGCGCCGTTCGAGGCCGAGCACCGCATCTCCCGCCATATCCCGGCGCACCGGGTGCAGATGCTGGGAAGCTCGGGCACGGTGACGACGCTCGCCGGTGTCCACCTCGCGCTGCCCCGCTACACCCGCGCCCTCGTCGACGGCAGCACGCTGACCTTCGCGCAGATCGAGACCGTCTCGCGCCACCTCGCCGAGCTCGACATCGACGGCCGCGCCGCCAATCCCTGCGTCGGGCGCGAGCGCGCCGATCTGGTGCTGAGCGGCTGCGCGATCCTCGACGCGATCTGCGCGACCTGGCCGATCGGCCGCCTGCGCGTCGCCGACCGCGGCATCCGCGAGGGCATACTGTTCGACCTGATGCACGGCGACAGGGCCGAAGCCTAGCCCGGTTGTCTCTTGAACGGCCTACCGCTAAAACCCATGTCGGCGATTCGCCAACATGCGCCATAAGGTTACCTACCGCCGTGACGCGGTAAAAACGTTGCGGCGCATGCAACCGGCAAAGGCCGAAGATATCACCACCGCGGTCGAACGGATCGCCGCCGACCCTTTTGCGCCCAACAACAACGTTAGGCCACTAAAAGGCATCACTGGCGGATTTCGCATCCGGGTCGGCGACTGGCGCGTGTCATGCACGATCGACCGCGAAGCGCGCACGATTGACGTCTTCGAGGTGGCGCCTAGAGGAGGAGCGTATCGATGAGTGCCATCAAAATCCGCTTTCTCGGGCAGCTGGAAGGCAGTCTCAGCGCGCAATCAATTGCTGCCACTCTCGACGCGCAGCAAGTGGACGAGGCGGAACATGCGGATTTAGTCGTGATGAAGCCGGCCGATCTCGAAGAGCTGCTGCAGGACGCCGCCGCAACCGCTGCATTTCAAGTCACACGCGACCAGGAAAGCGTACCGGCGGCAATGGTCGACCACCTGCTCGCCGGCGAAAATCCAGTAAAAGTTTGGCGTGAATATCGCGGCCTTTCCCAGCGAGCGCTCGCCGCCCGGACCGGATTGAACTTTTCCTACCTGTCACAGATCGAGACCGGAGCCCGCAAAGGCACGACCGCGACGCTGAAAAAGCTCGCTGAAGCGCTTAGCGTCGATCTCGACGACCTGAGCTGATGGCGCGCCGCGGCGGCGTGTCGGGCGGCCGCGACCTGGCGGTCCGCGTCAAAACCGCGAAAAAGCGCCGTCTGTCATCGACCCAGTGGCTTGAGCGCCAGCTCAACGATCCCTATGTCGCCGAGGCCAAGCGGCGCGGCTATCGCTCGCGCGCCGCCTTCAAGCTGATCCAGCTCGATGAGCGGTTTCGCCTCTTCGCCGGCGCCAGCCGCATCGTCGATCTCGGCTGCGCGCCCGGCGGGTGGACGCAATACGCGGTCGGGCGCGGCCGCACCGTCATCGGCATCGACCTGTCGCCGACCGAGCCGATGGCCGGCGCCACCGTAATCCAGGGCGACTTCCGCGAGTCCGAGATCGCCGCGGCGGTGACGGCGGCGCTCGGCGGAGCCGCCGACCTCGTACTCAGCGACATGGCCGCGCCGGCGACCGGGCACGCCCCGACCGACCACCTTCGCGTTGTCGCCCTGGCCGAGGAAGCCTTTGCCTTCGCCGAGACCGTGCTGCGGCCGGGCGGCGCGTTTGTCGCCAAGGTGTTCCAGGGCGGGGCCGAGGGCAGCCTGCTCGCCGCGCTCAAGCGGGGCTTTGCCGAGGTTCGCCACGCCAAGCCGGCGGCGAGCCGCGCCGAATCGGCGGAGACCTACGTCGTCGCCAAGGGCTATCGCGGGCGCGCCTAGCAGCGCATTTCTGCGGTGCGCACAAGGCGCTGGACCCGCCCCGCAAACGGGACCACATAGTACTGGGAACTCCGTCCAATCTCGTGTAGGGCACGCATGATGGAGATCCGACAAGCCTTTACCTTCGACGACGTGATGCTGGTTCCGGCCGCATCCAGCGTGCTGCCGGGCGAGACTGACACGCGCACGCGCATCACTCGCGAGATCGAGCTCGGCATCCCGCTGATTTCGGCGGCGATGGATACGGTGACCGAGGGGTCGCTGGCGATCGCGATGGCCCAGGCCGGCGGGCTCGGCGTCATCCACCGCAACATGCCGGTCGACCAGCAGGCCGCCGAGGTGCGCAAGGTCAAGAAATTCGAGGCGGGGATGGTGGTCAACCCGGTCACCATCCACCCCGACGAGCCGCTTTCCGAGGCGCTGCGGCTGATGGCCGAGCACAAGATCTCGGGCATCCCGGTGGTCGAGACGAGCGGCAAGCTGGTCGGCATCCTGACCAACCGTGACGTTCGCTTTGCCAGCAATCCGCGGCAGCCGGTCGCCGAGCTGATGACCAAGGACAAGCTGGTCACCGTGCGCGAGAACGTGGCCCGCGAGGACGCCAAGCGCCTCCTCCACCAGCACCGCATTGAAAAGCTGCTGGTCGTCGACGAGCGCTATCGCTGCATCGGCCTGATCACGGTCAAGGACATCGAGAAGGCCCAGCTTTACCCGCACGCCTGCAAGGACGAGCACGGCCGCCTGCGCGTCGCCGCCGCCTCGGGCACCGGCAGGGGCGAGCTCGAACGCGCCGAGGCGCTGTTCGACGCCGGGGTCGACATCACGGTCGTCGACACCGCACACGGCCATTCGTCGCGGGTGATCGAGGCGGTCAGCGAAATCCGCCGCATGTCGAATTATACCCAGGTCATTGTCGGCAATGTCGCGACCGCCGCGGGCGCCCGCGCGCTGATCGAGGCCGGCGCCGACGCGATCAAGGTCGGCATCGGCCCGGGCTCGATCTGCACGACGCGGGTCGTCGCCGGGGTCGGCGTGCCGCAATTCACCGCGATCCTCGATGTCGTCGGCGAATGCCGCGATCGCGGCGTGCCGGTGATCGCCGATGGCGGCATCAAATTCTCCGGCGACCTCGCCAAGGCGATCGCCGCCGGCGCCGATTGCGCGATGATCGGCTCGCTCTTCGCCGGCACCGACGAAAGCCCGGGCGAGGTCTTCCTCTACCAGGGCCGCAGCTACAAATACTATCGCGGCATGGGCTCCATCGGGGCGATGGCGCGCGGCTCGGCCGACCGCTATTTCCAGCAGGAGGTCACCGACACGCTGAAGCTCGTGCCCGAGGGCGTCGAGGGCCGGGTGCCGCACAAGGGGCCGGTCGGCAGTATCGTCCACCAGCTCATCGGCGGGCTGAAGGCATCGATGGGCTATACCGGCAACCGCACCATCGCCGAGATGCAGCGCAACTGCAATTTCGTCCGGATCACCAGCGCCGGGCTGCGCGAAAGCCATGTCCACGATGTCTCGATCACCCGCGAGGCACCGAATTACCGGCACGATTGACGGACCAGGTGTCATTGCGAGGAGCCGAAGGCGACGCGGCAATCTCGACGGGAGAGGCCTCCCGCGGCACGAGATTGCTTCTCCCCGGTGCGCCCGTTGGACGGCCGTCCGGAAATCGCAATGACCGCGCGGGGATATGACGCCGGGGGCCCGCATCGCCGCTGCCATCGACATCCTCACCGCGATCGATGCCGCCGCGCGGCCGGCTGACGACACCGCCGCGGACTATTTCCGGCGCCGGCGCTATATCGGCGCCAAGGACCGCGCCGCGATCTCCGCCCAGATTTATGCCGTGCTGCGCCACCGCTCGGCGCTCGACTGGTGGGTCGCGCGCGAGGGGAACGGCGTCGCCGACGCGACGAGGGCGCGGGTGATCGCGGCCCTGACCCTCGCCGAAGGGCGCACCGCGGAGTCCCTCGCCGCCAGCTTCGACGGCGGCCGTTTCCGACCCGCCATCCTGGCTCCGGCCGAGCAGACTCTGGCAAAGCGCCTCGCCGGACGCACCCTGCACCACCCGGCGATGCCGCGCGCGGTCGCCAACGACCTGCCCGGCTGGCTCGAACCCAGGCTCGCGGCGCTTTACGGCCTGGCGCTCGAAGCCGAGATGGCGGCCCTCAACGGGCCGGCCCCGATGGATTTGCGCGTCAATGCGGTCAAGGGCGACCGGGAGGCCGCTTTGCGCGGTCTCGCCGCCGCCGGCATCTCCGCCGAGAAGACGCGGTACTCGCCGCTCG
>DASUIE010000009.1:0-5892 GCA_036273175.1 Allostellaceae bacterium | reverse complement strand
GGAAGCGGCGAGGGCCCTCGTCGCGCGCGCAGCGACTCTGGTCGCGCCCGACAAGAAGCTCGCGAAGGACGCGCCCGATCTCGTCGCCGCGATGCTCGCCGCCGGATACGACCGGGCGGCGGCGCGCTGGACTCCGGCGATCGGCGGGATGGACGATGCGGACGGCGACCGCTGCTGGGCGATGCTGGCGCTCGCCGCGCCCGACGTCGCGGACGTCGGCACGGGCCGCCTTGGCGCCTTCATTCGCCGCGACACGACCCCGCACAAGCTCCGCAGCGCATTGCTCGTCGCGGGTCTGGCGGGGCTGGGCCGGATCAGCACCGACAGTGCCAATTCGCTCAACCGCCGCTACGGGCTCGGCCTCGGCGCGACGACGAGCTGGACCAGGATCATCGATGCGACCGCCGGGCGCGGGCAGGCGGGGACCGTGCTCGTCCTTACCGGCACCGGACTTCAGACGCCCAATTGGGACAAGGTGCCGGCGGCGCATCTTTATCATGCGATCGCGGCGCTCAAGCGCACCGGCCAGGAGTTCACCGCACGGATGATTGCAGCCGAGGCGCTTTCCCGAACGTGATCGCCGACGACCGAGCGCTTGTCGACCGGTTCCTCGACATGATGGCTGCCGAAGCGGGCGCGTCGAAGCATACGCTCGCGGCCTACCGCAACGACCTCGACCGGGCGGCCGAAGCGCTCGGCTCGCTCGGGACCGCGTCGACTGTGGACCTCTCAGGGCTCGGAAGCGGATGGGCCGATCTCGCGCCCTCGACCCTCGCCCGGCGCTCGGCGGCGCTCAGGCGCTTTTTCGGCTTCCTCGTCGACGAGGGATTGCGCCGGGACGATCCCTCGTCGGCCCTGCCTCGGCCGCGGTTCGAGCGGCCGCTGCCGCGGATCCTCGACGAGGATGAGGTCCGCCGAATGTTCGAAGCCGCGGAAGATCGCGCGGCGAGCGGCGAAGCGGGGTCTGTCCGCAACCTCGCGCTTCTCGAGCTACTCTACGGTTCGGGCCTCAGGGCGAGCGAGCTGGTGAGCCTTCCTCGCGGCGCGGTGCGGCCGGGCCAGCCCTTCCTCATCGTGCGGGGAAAGGGGAGCAAGGAGCGGCTGGTGCCGATCTCGACCCGCGCCGAAGCGGCAGTCGGCAAATGGGTCGAGCACGTGCCTTCAAATGCGCTGTGGCTGTTCCCCGGCGGCAAGTCGCACCTCAGCCGAGTGCGGCTGTTCCAGATCGTCCGCGCAATGGCCGCCGATGCCGGAATCCCGCCCGAGCGAGTCAGCCCCCATGTGCTGCGCCACGCCTTCGCGACGCACCTCCTCTCGGGGGGCGCCGACTTGCGCGTGCTTCAGTCGCTGCTCGGCCACGCGGATATCGCCACCACCCAAATCTATACCCACGTCGACAGCAGCCGCCTCGTCGAGCTGGTCAATTCGCGCCATCCGCTGGCGACCCGTATTCGTTGACCTTGGCGGCAGCTTCGGCCTACGCGCGCCACGGATGTTGACGTACCTCGACTTCGAAAAGCCGATTGCCGAGCTCGAAACCAAGGTTGCGGAGCTGCGCGAGACGGCCAACAGCTCCGAGGATATCGACATCGACGCCGAGGTCAGCCGCCTCGAAGCCAAGTCGACGAAGCTGCTGCGCGACACTTATGCCAAGCTGACGCCGTGGCAGAAGGCGCAGGTCGCGCGCCACCCCGACCGGCCGCATTTCAAGGATTATGTCGCGGGGCTCGCCGAGGATTTCCTGCCGCTCGCTGGCGATCGCGCCTTCGCCGACGATCCCGCGATCATCGGCGGCCTGGCGCGGATCGACGGCCGCAGGGTGATGCTGATCGGGCATGAGAAGGGCGACGACACCGCCTCGCGCCTCAGGCATAATTTCGGAATGGCCAAGCCCGAGGGATATCGCAAGGCGATCCGGCTGATGCGGCTTGCCGACCGGTTCGGCATTCCCGTTGTGACCGTGGTCGACACGCCGGGGGCCTTCCCCGGCGTGCAAGCCGAAGAGCGCGGCCAGGCCGAGGCGATCGCCCGCTCGACCGAAGAGTGCCTGGCGCTCAAGGTCCCGATGATCGCGACCATCGTCGGGGAGGGCGGCTCGGGCGGAGCGGTGGCGATCGCGACGGCGAACCGCGTGTTGATGCTCGAACATGCCGTTTATTCCGTAATTTCGCCCGAAGGCTGCGCTTCGATCCTGTGGCGCACCGGGGACAAGGCGGCCGAAGCCGCCGAGGCGATGAAGATCACCGCGGCCGACCTGCACGGGCTCGGCGTCGTCGACCGGATCGTCGGTGAGCCGCTCGGCGGCGCCCAGCGCGACCCCGAGGCGGCGATCGGCGCGCTCAAGGGCGCCCTGATCGAGGAGCTGGACGGTTGCGGAGAGCTCGGACCGAAGGAGCTTCTGGCGCAGCGCCGCGCCAAATATCTCGCCATTGGCTGAGCGGAACTCGGGTCAGTCATGCTCCGTTAAAATTGGCCGGGCTCTTGTTCTCCGCCCGAAACGGAGGCTCAGGCCGAAAATGCGAAAACGCCTGTTGTTGCTTTTTGCCGCCGCGCTCGCGCTCACGCCGGCCGCGGCGCAGCAAGTCCGCTACCTCGACCCACGGGACGTGGCCCAGGCGCAGCGCGAAAACGCTCAGGTCATCCAGGAGCTCGGCGGGGCCGAAACGGGACCGCGCGCCGCTTATGTCGATTCGGTGGGCCGCCGAGTCGCCGCCTTTTCTGGCATCGCCAGTTCGGGACAGGTGCTGCATTTCACGACGCTCAACTCGGCGGTCGAGAACGCTTTCTCGGTCCCCGGCGGCTACGTCTACATCACTCGGCAGCTGATGACCCTCATGGGCGATGAGTCCCAGCTCGCCTTCGCGCTCGGCCACGAGGTCGGGCACATCGCGGCCAACCACGAGCATCAGCGCGAGGAGGTCGAACGCGAGCTCAGCTGGCAGGCGCTTCCTTACATCATGATGGGGCAGATGATGGGCGGCTACGCCAATCAGATCGCCTTAAGGAACCTGCTTGCGGTCAAGCTGCAGACGCTGAGCTTCTCGCGCGAGCAGGAATATGAAGCCGATACGCTCGGGCTCCGCTACATGATCGAGGCGGGCTACGATCCGGCTGGAGCAGCTCAGCTCCTGGCATCGCTGGCCCGCGAGACCGCGCTCCAGGCGCGGGTCCAGGGCCGAACCAATCGGCAAATCCCGGAGTGGGCGAGCACTCACCCGCTGAGCGAAAACCGAATGCAGCGGGCGCTCGACGAGGCGCGCCAGACCGGCCGCCTCGGCACCGGGCTGCACAACCGCGACCCCTTTCTCAATGAGCTGGAAGGCATCACTGTCGACGACGATCCCGCGCAGGGGATCATCGACGGCCCGGTTTTCACCCACCCCGACCTCCGCATCCAGTTCCGGGTGCCGACCGGCTATTTGATGTCGAACGGCAGTTATGCGGTGACCATCTCCGGATCGGGAGGGAAGGCGCAGTTCACCGGCGGCCGCTACAGCGGCTCGCTCGACAATTACATCGTGAAAGTCCTGGAGCAGCTGACCCGCGGCGGCCAGCTGGAGGTGCCGCGGCCGACCAGGACCACCGTCAACGGGCTCCCGGCGGCATTTACGACCGTGCGAGTCAACACCAACTCGGGTGTGCTCGATGTGAGCGTCGTAGCCTATCAATGGGATCCGCAGCACGTCTATCATTTCGTGATGCTGACCCCCGGCGGAACCGGCATCGGTCCGTTCAGGCCGATGGTGGATTCGCTGCGCAAGATCAGCAGCGAGGAGGCCGCGGCGATCCGCCCGCGGATCATCCACGTGGTGACGGTCGGCCCCGGAGATACCGTGCAGTCGCTCGCCGATCGGATGGCCTATCGCGATTTCAAGCTCGACCGGTTCCTTACGCTGAACGGGCTTTCAGCCGACAGCAGGCTGGTGCCCGGCCAGAAGCTGAAGCTGATCGTCTACGGTGCGCGGCGCTCCTGACGAGCGTCGTTCACATATAGGTCTGCATGTCGGTCAGGATTCGGCCCCACATTCCGCTTGAGCCGCCGCCGAGCGTCGACATGCCTCCGATCGCCGCTGCGGCGATCAGGGCGACAATCAATCCATATTCGATCGCAGTCGCCCCGCGCTCGTCGGCGCGAAGCATGCGCAAGTATGTTCGGATAGCGATCACGCCACCCTCCTCTGGTCTTGGTCCACGTGGGCGGGTGTAATGGAGGCGCGGTTAACAACTTCCACCCATTCCAGAGTTAATTTCCGCGTCATCCGTTCGTCGGCGTCCAGGCGGCAAAGTGGAGAATCTCGAACCGCTCGGCGGTCCGGCCGCCATTGCCGGCGTCGGCGAAAGTCGCCGCGGCGGCCGCCCACTGCTGACGCGTGAGGGCTGGAGGCCGTGAGCGAAGCACATTGGTCGCGGCCATTGCGCGGAGATCGCTGATCAGCCGCGCAAGCGATGGGTAACTGACCTCGATGCGGTCGACATCGACAACGGACTTTGCGAACCCAGCTTCGGCGAGCAGATGCGAAAACGCCGCCGGCTCAATGCGTGGATGGACATGGGAGGCTAGCCCACCGGAAAGCGCATCGGCGGCACGCATTGCCGAGCGCAGCTGGGGCAGGGTGTCGCCGCCCGCGACGGCGCCGATGAAGAGCGCGTCGGGACTCATGGCGTGGCGGATCAGCCAAAGCGCGCGCGGAAGATCATTGACCGTGTCCAGCGTCCCGATCGCCAATATCAGGTCATAGGTCTGCGCCTGTGGCTCCCACGCATCTTCGACGATTGGCTCCCCACCTGCGGCCTCGGCGAACCTAGGCCCGGGGTCGCAAGCGTCGACGTCATCGGCGATTGGGCGAAGCCGTTCGGGCCAGCATGCGTCCGGGCAACCGATCAACAACGCTCGGCTGAACCGGCGGTCGATCAGCGCAATTCGCTCGAGACAGTCCTCGATCACCCGCTCCAGAAGGAACAGCTCCGGCCCGATCCGGGCAGCGCGGTCGCGCCGAAGCGCGCGCAGCCTCATGTCGAACAGCTCGGGCACGGGTCGCTTGTGCGGTGCGCCAGCTCGCGCGACAAGGAGGAATGGGGACTTTGGTCGGTATGGCGCGCGCTTTGGCTCGATCGGCGCTCGATTTCGCGCTGCCGCCGCGCTGCGCCGGCTGCGGCACGATCGTCGATGACGTGCACAGCTTCTGCCCGGAGTGCTGGAAGCAGGTCGAGTTCCTCGGCGACGGCGGCTGCGTCTGCTGCGGCCTGCCGCTGCAGGCGACCGAGCAGACAACCTGCGCGCGCTGCCTCGCGCAGCCGCCGCGGATCGCCCGGATCCGCTCGGCGGTCAGCTACGACGAACTGTCGCGCAGCCTTGCGATCCGGCTCAAATACGGTCGCAAGGTGGCGATCGCCCGAACCATGGCGCATTATATGGCGCCGCTGGTGAAGCCGGATGCGAATGCGTTGCTCGTTCCCGTGCCGCTCCACCGAACCCGGCTGTGGACTCGCGGGTTCAACCAGTCGGCGCTGGTTGCTCGCGAGCTGTCGCGGCGGCTGAAGATCAGGGCCGATCCTTTCCTCCTCCGGCGCATCCGACGGACTCCGCCATTGAAGGGCATGAGCCCGCTTCAGCGGCGCAAGACGGTGGCCGGCGCCTTCCGCGTAACCGACAAGTCGGCAATCGCCGGAAAGACGATCGTCCTCGTCGACGACGTCCTCACCACCGGCAGCACTGCCGAGGCTTGCGCCCGGGCGCTCAAGCGCGCCGGCGCCGCCCGGGTCGAGCTGGTCAGCTGGGCGCGGGTGGTGAAACCTTCGCAGTTGATGCGTTGATGTCAGTGCCTAAGTATCAGGCTCGAAGGACGCGCGGCTTGACGATCGAAATCTATACCAAGGCATTTTGTCCCTATT
>DASUIE010000008.1:0-17675 GCA_036273175.1 Allostellaceae bacterium | reverse complement strand
ACGGAAGGCGGAGGCGAACCCTTTCCTTGAGCCGGTCGAGATCGCTCGGAGCCATGTCGCCGAGGATCCCGACCAGGCTCGAGCTCCCCCGTGAGGTCGTCGTCCAGAAATCGTCGAAATCGGCGAAGGTCCGGGTGACGGCGATCTCTCGGGTTTCGACCGCTTGGAGACCCGCGCCGGACCAAAGCGCCCGCATCGTCTCGATCCGGGACGCGTCGGCGCTGGGCGGTACCGGCGGCCGGAGCCCCATCGCCCGCAACTCCGCCTGGATCGGTTCGTTCGGTACGCCGCCCCCCGGCGAGCCCGGCGAATCCCACGCATAGGCCATCACCGTTCCGCCCGGGGCGACGACCCGCGCCATCTCGGCGACGCCCTTGGCCGGATCGGGCACGAAGAAGATCACCAGCGCCATGACCGCCGCGTCGAAGCTGTTTTCCGGATACGGCAGCGCCATGGCGTCGCCCTGGCGAAACTCGGCGGCCTCGACGCCCGGCCGGGTGCGCGCGAAAGCGAGCTGCGCCTCGGACGGATCGATCCCGTGAATATGGGCGGGCGCGCAACGCTCGCACACGAGCCTGGTGAAGGCGCCGCTGCCGCAGCCGATCTCGGCCCAGCGCAAACCCGGAGCCGGCGCCACCCAATCGAGGAACTCGGCGCCGACCAGCCGGCTCCAAGCCCCCATCATCCGCTCATAGGCGGCGCCGTCCTGGAAGCGTATTTGATGCTGGGCCATGGTGGGCGCTCCTACTTGTGCGAAAACAGCGTCAGCCCCGGCACCTCCATCCGCGCCTTGAGCACCGTGCCGGTCTCGCTCTCGGTGATGTAGAGCGTCTTGCCGTCCGGGCCGCCATAGGCGGCGTTGGTGGTGCCGTGGCCGGCGCAGGAGGGCAGCTCGCAGAGCGGCCGGCCGAATTTGCTGAAGAGCCACACCGAGCCCATCCCGACGTGGCAGACCGCGAGGTTGCCCTCGCTGTCCATCGCCATCCCGTCGGGGCCGGCGCCGCCCGAGAGCTGGATGAAGATGCCGACCCGCCCGACCGACCCGTCGGGGTTGAGCGGCACCCGCCACACCGCGTTGCCGCGGGTGACGGCGAGGTAGAGGATCTGCTCGTCCGGGGTCAGCACCAGCCCGTTCGGGCTCGGCACGTTGTCGAGCAGCAGGTCGAGCCGGCCGTTCGGGTGCAGCCGGTAGAGCCGCCCGGTCGGGTCGTGCAGCCCGGTCTCGCCCTGGTCGGTGAAATAGAGGTTGCCGTGGCTATCGAAGATCAGGTCGTTGAGCCCCTTGAACCGCTCGCGGTGGGGCCGGTCGAAAAACGTCTCGACCCTGCCGGTCTTCGGATCGGCGACCATCAGCCCCTGCTTGTGGTCGGCGAGGAAGATGCGGCCGTCGCGGTGGATTTTGAGCCCGTTCGGCTCGCCGTCATAGGTCGCGACCGCGGCGAACTCGCCCGAGGGCGAGATGCGGAAGACCTGCCCGTACGGGATGTTGGTGATGTAGAGGTTGCCCTCGCGGTCGAAGCTGGGCCCCTCGATAAAGCAGTCGCGCGGCACCCCGCTCTGGTGGCGCGGGTCGCTGTGGACGCGGAGCGCGTCGGGGACGCGGGCGAAGATCTCGGTCTGGAGGACGGGCGGCGCGGCGAACACGGGCGGGCTCCCTCGACATTGGCCGCGCCGACGTTACACCGCCTCACTGAAAGTTGAGAAGCGTAGGCGGGGCAGGCGGCGTATCTGTGCGGCAACCATAAACCGGGAGGACCTCAAAATGCGCGCACCCGCCCTCGCCGCCGCCGTATTGGCGCTGTTTGCCGCGGCGCCCAGCTTTGCCCAGGCGCCCGCGCCCAGCGGCACCCCCGCCCACATCCGCGGCACGGTCGAGAAGCTCGACGGCAACACGCTGACGGTGAAGACGCGCGAAGGACCGACCGTTTCGATCGCGCTCGCCAGCGACTACAAGGTCGCGACGCTGGTCAAGGCCTCGCTCGCCGACATCAAATCCGGCGATTATGTCGCCTCGACCGGGGTCAAGGGCACCGACGGCAAGCTCCACGCGGTCGAGGTGCGCATCTTTCCCGAATCGATGCGCGGCGCCGGCGAAGGACAATCTGCGTGGGACCTCAAGCCCGACAGCATGATGACCAACGCGACCGTGACCGGCACCGCGAAGGTTGCGAACGGCACGATGCTCACGGTCAGCTACAAGGGCACGACGTCGGATTTCGTCGTCGACCCCGATACCGCGGTGCTGACGCGCGGCGACGGCGACCCGAGCCTGTTGAAGCCCGGCGCCGCGGTCTTTGTGATCGCCCGCAAGCAGGCGGACGGGAGCTTGACGGCCGCCCGGCTCTACGCCGAAAAGAACGGCGTCAAGCCGCCGATGTGAGGGTCCGCGCGGCGCCAAAGGAGACGGGTTGAAATACCCCTGGAACGATTACAGCCGCCGCCTGTCGCCGCTCAAGCTGACGGTGTTCGTCGCGCTGTTCGCGCCGGGCCTGTGGACGGCCGTGGCGCTGGCGAGCGGATCGCTCGGCGCCCGTCCGCTCAACGAGGCGATCCACCAGATCGGGCTGTGGACGATCCGCCTGATCGTCGTCGCGCTGGCGATCACGCCGCTAAAGGCGGTCCTGCAATGGCAGCGCCTGATCCTGGCGCGGCGGATGGTCGGCGTCGCCGCCTGCGCCTATGTGCTGATCCATTTCAGCCTTTATGTCGTCGACGAGTCCTTCGACCTCAAAAAGGTCGCGAGCGAGATCGTGCTGCGGATTTACCTGACGATCGGGTTCACCGCGCTCGTCGGGCTTTGCGTCCTGGCCGCGACCTCGACCGACGGGATGGTCCGCCGGCTCGGCCGGCGCTGGCAGACGCTGCACCGGCTGGTCTACCTCGTCGCCCTGCTCGGCCTCATCCACTACTTCATGCAATCGAAGCTCGAAGTCTGGGAGCCGACGATCTTTTTCGGCATCTATGGCTGGCTGATGGGGTACCGGCTGCTCGCCTGGAAATTCGCGGTGCGCGGGCGGCTGGGCTTGGGGTGGATCGCCGCGCTGGGCGTCGCGGTCACGGTGCTGACCGGGGTTGGCGAGGCGATCTATTTCTATCTCGCCTTCCCGCGCGTGCCGACCTGGCGGGTGATCGAGGCGAACTGGTCGCTGGTCACCGGCATCCGCCCGGCGGCGGTCGTGCTCGCCCTCGCCGCCGCCGTCGTGCTCGCCGGGCTGATCCGCAACTTGACCGCGCCGGCCAGTAGACTCGAACGCGGCGGGCGGGCTATGTCTCGCCTCTAAACCAACACGCACGACGGAGGACGCGCCTTGGCCCAAAGCTCCGGCTCGATGATCTATAATTTCAAAGAGATCGCCCATCACACGCTCGACGGGTTTGGCGGCATCGGCGAGGGCATGTCGATGCAGCTCGCCAAGGACGGGCGGCGCATCCTGTGGCTGGCGCATGAGAGCGCCCCGAAAAACTTTACCGCCGTCGATGTCAGCGACCCGCGCAATCTCAAGATCGTGGCGCGGGCCGATCTGCCGACCAGCCACATGCGCTCGAACTCGCTGGAGACGGTCGGCGACGTGCTCGCCGTCGCCTACCAGACCCAGCAGAAGGGGCAGCAGCCGGCCGGGTTCGAGCTGTTCGACATCTCGACCCCGGAAAACCCGCGGCGGATTTCGTTCACCGATCTGTCCGGACCGCATTCGCGCGGCGTGCACCAGCTCTGGTTCACCGACGGCGAGACGATCCACATGTCGTCGGGCCTGCCCGACTTCACCCCGACCCACCCGAAGGACGACCAGATTTACGTGAGCTTCGACGTGCGCAACCCGTCGAAGCCGGCGGAGATCGGCCGCTGGTGGCTGCCCGGCCAGATGCAGGGCGACAACGAGGCGCCGCCGAAGCGCCACCCGGAAGGCAACGACAGCGGCTTCCGCCCGCACAACACCAATGTATACCCCGAGCGGCCCGACCGCGTGTACATGGGCTATCTCGACGGCGGGATGATCGTCCTCGACATCTCGGACAAGGCGCATCCCCGCATGGTGTCGCGCTGGGACTACCACCCGCCCAACCCGGGCTTTACCCATACGGTGCTGCCGCTCTTCTCGCGCGACCTCCTGATCGTCAGCGACGAGAGCACGCGCAACGACGGCGCCGATTGGCCGAAGCTGGTCTGGGTCGTCGACAACCGCTACGAAGAGAACCCCGTGCCGATTTCGACCTGCCCGCTGCCGCCGGTCGAGAGCTTCGGCAAGCGCGGCGGCCGCTTCGGCGCCCACAATCTCTGGGAAAATCTGCCCAAGGAAGGGTGCTGGAAATCGGAAGACGTGGTCTTTGGCACCTTCTTTAACGGCGGGCTGCGTGCCTATGACATGTCCAACCCGTACCAGCCGAAGGAAGTCGCCCATTTCGTGCCGCATGTCGAAGGCGCGCCGACCGGCGCGTGCCAGCTCAACGACGTGTTCATCGACGACCGCGGCATCGTCTTTACCGTCGACCGGCATGTCGGCGGGCTCTACGCGCTGGAGATGGATTTCTGACCGATAACCCCGCAGCGATCTTCGCCGGCCCCGGCGCGAGCCCGTTCGGGCGGCGGCAACGGCGGGCCCGGGGCGCGCGCATCCCGGTCTCGATCGTCACCGGCTTTCTCGGCAGCGGCAAGACCACGCTGATCCGCGCGCTGCTGGCGACGCCGGAGGGGGCGGACACCGCGGTCATCGTCAACGAGTTCGGCGAGGTCGGGATCGACGACGCGCTCTTGCGCGGCTCGACCGACACCACCGTGCTGCTCGGCAACGGCTGCGTCTGCTGCCTGATGCGCAGCGATTTGCAGGAAACGCTGCGCACCCTCTTCGCCGAGCGCAGCCGCGGCGAGGCGCCGAGCTTTCGCCGGGTGATCATCGAGACGAGCGGCCTCGCCGATCCCGGCCCGGTGTTGCAGACCTTTGCCAGCGACCGGGCGCTCGGCGCCGAGTTCCACCTGCAATCGCTCGTCGCGGTCGTCGATGCGGTCGCCGGGGCCGGCAACCTCGCCCGGATGGAAGAGGCGCGCCACCAGGTCGCGCTTGCCGACCGCATCGTGATGACCAAGACCGACCTTGCCGACGCGGCGGCGGCCGAGACCCTACGCCGAAAGCTGGGCGAGTTCAGCGCCGCCCCCATAGAGGTCGCGCGGGACGGGGTTATCGCCCCCGATTTCCTGCTCGACGACGCGATCGAGCGGCCGGCGCACGCCGCGCACGACGACCACCATCACCACGCCGACGGGATCGCCAGCTTTACCCTGTTTTTCGACACGCCGCTCGCCTGGGCCGCGGTCGAGCAGGCGATGGGGGTGCTCACCGGCCTGCGCGGGGCGGATTTGCTGCGGGTCAAGGGGCTGGTCGCGGTCGAGGGCTGCAACGGGCCGGTCGTGGTCCACGCGGTTCAGCACGTGGCGCATCGCCCGGTCGAGCTGGAGGACTGGCCCGGCGGCGACCGCCGCTCGCGCCTGGTCTTTATCACCCGCGATATCGGCAGGACCGAAGTCGAGGCCCTGTTCAGCGCCGTCGCTGGCGTCGCAGCGCGCTAGCGGGGCAACTGCCGGCACGCCGGACCGGGGCCGCTCGCCGCCCGCGCCGGAACAGCCGGGCTTCGCGGCAGGACGGGATGAACGGAACGCGGCTCATCGCTTCAACAACGCCTTCAGCCGCGCCGGCACCGCCTCGTCGAGCACATGGTCGTAAAGCGCATGCAACAGCGGGGACCCGTTGTCGTAGCCGGCCAGAAAACTCCGCATCTGCGCCGCGAGCGTCGTATCGGCTGCGTCGCGGTGGGCGGCAAACCCTGAAAACATCGCTGGTTTCATGGCGGCTCGCTTAGGCTCCCTTTTGCGCTTGACCATTGCTTTCGTGCGTCCTGTAACGAAATGCGAACACGCTGTTACGAAACTGGTTCCCGTGCCGTAATCAAACTTCAATTTTGACGTATTTGCATGGCGCGCTGTCGCGGCGGGACGCTTGCCTGTATCATCGCGTTAACACCGTTACCTAGGGACGGGAACCGATGAACGACGCGACATTGCCGGCGAAGGCGGACGCAGCCCAGGATTTGCTGGGCGCCTTCCGCTCGCGCGCCGACGAGATCGCCGATGCCTGCACCCGCTGCGGCGACTGCTTTCGCGCCTGCCCGATGACCGAGCCGGGCGGCATCGCCGCCGCCGACGCGACCGAGACGGCCGGCGCCATCGTCGATCTGATCACTGGCGGTCCCGGCAACGAGACCGCGATCCGCTGGGCCGAGGTGTGCAGCGGCAGCGGCAACTGCATCCCGGCCTGCACCCACGGCATCAACCCGCGCTTTATGGTCCAGCTCGCCCGCGGCTTTGCCCGCGCCAACCGCGACGGCGCCCCGCTCAACACGCGCTGGCGCAAGCAGTTTCAGACGATGAGCCGGGGCGTGCGCGTGATGTCGCGCCTGCAGCTCCCGCCCGAGGCGCTCGCCCGGTTCAAGCCGCAGACCGCGAGCCGCACCGCGCCGCCCGAAGTGGTGTTCTATACCGGCTGCAACGTCGTCAAGACGCCGCATATCGCCCTGCTCGCGCTCGACATGCTGGACCTGATCGGCGTCGACTACGAGGTCATGGGCGGGGTCGGCCAGTGCTGCGGCGTGTACCAGTTCCGCGAGGGCGATTTCGTCAACAACAACAAGATGGCCTACGCGACGATCGACGGCCTCGCCTCGGCCGGCACGAAGAACGTGCTGTCGTGGTGCCCGAGCTGCCAGCTTTCGATCGGCGAGGTGTCGCTGCCCAATTACGAGCGGCAATTCGGCGAGAAGCCGTTCGATCTCAACCCCTATCTGCCGTTTCTCGCGAGCCATGCCGACAAGCTCGCTTCGATGATGAAGCACCGGGTCGAGCGCCGCGTCGCCCTGCACGAGCGGCCGGTCTTCCCGGAGACGATGGCGGCGGTGAAGAAGCTGCTGTCGATCATTCCCGGCCTCGAATTCGTCGATATCGACGTGCCGCGGGTCGGGACCCAGGCCAACAGCCTCGCGCAGCTCCCCGAGTTCAAGCGCAAGCTGGTGCAGCGCGAGTTGCAGGCGGTCGTCGATGCCGGCGTCGATACGATCGCGACCGTGTATCACGCCTGTCACCGCGAGCTGTGCGACGCCGGCGAGGGACGCAGCTACGAGGTCGTCAACTTCATGGAGCTGCTCGGCGACGGGCTCGGCATCAGCAGCGAGGATCTGTTCAAGAAGTTCAAGCTGATCCGCGATGTCGACGATATCATCGCCGAGACCGCGCCGATGATCGCCGCCCACGACCTCGACCTCGAAACCGTGCGCGACGCCCTGATCTTCGAGTTCGGCCAGAAGTGACCCGGCTCAGCGTCAACCTCAACAAGGTCGCGCTGCTCCGCAACTCCCGCCATACCGGCGTGCCCGACGTGCTCCACTTCGCCGAAATCGCGAAGGAGGCCGGCGCCGACGGCTTGACCGTGCATCCGCGCCCCGACGAGCGGCACATTCGCGGCACCGACGTGCCGGCCCTCGCCCGGCTGATGGCGCCGTGGCGGCCGGCGACCGAGCTCAACATCGAGGGGTACCCCGACGAGCGGCTGCTCGGCATCGTCCGCGCCGCCAGGCCCGAGCAATGCACGCTGGTGCCCGACGCGCCCGGCGCCTTCACCTCGGAGAGCGGGTGGCGCTTCGGCAACGCCGAGAGCGCGCTGCTGCGCCCGGCGATCGCGGCGCTCAAGCAGGCGGCGGGCTGCCGCGTCATCCTCTTCGCCGATCCGGGCTTCCGCGAGGTCGATAGGGTCCGCGGGGTCGGCGCCGACGGGATCGAGATTTACACCGGCGCCTATGCCGCCGCCTTTCGCGCCGGCGACATCGCCAGCGCGCTCGCCGATTGCGTCGACACCGCCCGGCGCGCGACAGATGCCGGGCTCACGGTCAATGTCGGCCACGATCTGAGCCTCGAAAACCTGCCGCCCTTCATGGCCGCGATGCCGCCGATCGCCGAGGCCTCGATCGGCCACGAGCTGACCGCCGACGCGCTGGAGATCGGGTTCGCGGCGGCGGTAAAAGCCTACCGCGCGGCGCTCAATCCTTGATGCCGAGCCTCATTCGATAACGTCGTCGGCCTGGGCAAGCAGCGATGTCGGGATGGAGATGCCGAGCGCCTTGGCGGTTTTGACGTTAACGATCAACTCCAGCCTGGTAGGCTGCTCGACCGGAAGATCGGACGGGTTGGCGCCCTTCAAGATTTTGTCAACGTAGGTCGCTGTGCGAGCGAGAAGTTTGCCCGTGTATGAATCGTAGGCCATGAGGCCTCCGGCGTCGACCATCAGCCGGTACGGGTACATCCCCGGCAGCCTATGTTGCGCCCCGAGCTCGATGACCTGTTTGCGTTCGGTAACGAAAATGCTCTCCGCCGTCGTAAGAAGCCCTTGAGCGCCGTCCTTGACGCCAGCATCGAACGCGGCCGGCAGGTCGCTCGGGGTCTGAATGTCATGGACGAGCAGTTTTATCCCGAGCGAGCCAGCCGCGCTCTCCAGCTCCTTTAACTGGGGCGCGGCGATCGGGTCGACGAGATACGAGAGCACGAGCACTCGGGACAGGCTTGGCACGGCTTCCTTCAGCAGTTCGAGACGCTTGGCAGCGATCCCGGTCGCCATGAGGGTGAGGCCGGTGACATTTCCTCCAGGTCGGGCGAGGCTTGCGACAAGGCCAGTTCCGACGGGGTCGCCGAGCGGAAGCATGACAATCGGGATTGTTCGGGTCGCGCTTTTGGCGGCTTGAGCCGCCGGGGTCGTGGTGGCGACGATGATATCCGCCTTGAGTCTAAGGCATTCGGCCGCGAGGGCGGGAAACAGCTCACCGCGACCGTCGGCAGAGAGATAGTCGACGGCGATGGTCTGCCCATCGACATAACTCAACTCGCGAAGTCCTTGGAAGAAGGCCGTAAATCGATTCGATTGCACGGTTCCCGGATCGAAGGTGAGAAAGCATAGTCGCGGCATCCTCCTTGCCGTCTGCGCCTCGGCGGCGAGCGGCGCGGCCAGAATGAGGAAGGCAAGGGAGAGGATGCGGAGACGCATTAGGCTTCACCCATCGGATGAGTGCAGACGGATCCAGACTATCAGCTTCTCGTCCCATTTACGCGAAAGCGCGGAGGCGCTGCGCCGTCTCCTCGGCGAGGCGGTCGACCAGCTCGGCGGCGTTCATCGCCCGGGTCAGGGCGGCCGATTGCCCGGAGGTCAGCCCCATCCATTCCCGGTCGCCGATTTCGCCGAGCTTTCGGGTGAGGCTCTGCTGCGCCGGGACCGGGAGCGGCTTCAGCCCGGAGGCCGTCAGATCGTCGATCAGCGTATTGCGGATGTACCGGCACTCGCGGCCGCTGATCACATTGGTGACGACGGTCGAGGCATCGCCGGCGGTGGCGAGGGCGGCGCGGTGGGCATCGCGGACCTCGGCCTCCTCGCAGCGCAGAAACGCCGTGCCGACCTGGACCGCGCTGGCCCCGAGCATGAAGGCCGCCGCCGCGGTGCGGCCGTCGGCGATCCCGCCCGCGGCGATGACCGGCACCGCGACCGCGTCGACGACTTGCGGCAAGAGCGCCATCAGCCCCGGCTGCATGCTCATCGCGACGCCGGTGAAGGTCGAGCGATGCCCGCCGGCCTCGATGCCCTGCGCGATGACCGCGTCGCACCCGCGCCGTTCGAGCAGCCGCGCCTCGGCGACCGTGGTGGCGCTCGCCAGGATGAACACGCCGGCCGCCTTGAGCGCCTCGACGATTTCAGCCTCGGGCAGGCCGAAATGAAAGCTGACCGCCTCGGGCTTGGTCTCGAGCAGCAGGGCGATGTGCTCGGGGCCGACATCGCTGACCTCGCCGCTCGGCTCGGGCACCGAGCCCAGGCCGTGCGAGTCGTATTCCGCCTGCAAGTGCCGGCGCATCGCCGCGATCTGGTCCGGCGCGGCGGCCGGATCGGGCCAGATCGGATAGTTGACGTTGAGGCTGCCGCCGCTCTGCTGGCGGAACCCGGCGATGCGGCGCGCGGCCTGCTCGGCGGTTCGCGCCCACATGCCGAGCCCGCCGAGCCCGCCGGCATTGGTCACCGCGGCGGCCAGCGCCGGCGTGCTCGCGCTGCCCATCGGCGCCTGCAGGATCGGCCATTTGAGGTTCAGCCGCTCGGTCAGCGCGTTGGTCGGCCACATCCGCGTATCCTCCCCGGTTTCTTGGCTTGCGCGAGCCATACTCCCGCGGCCCGGATCGCGCTACGACGATATTGACGCTGCGCATTCTGCCTCCTACCCTCCGCCCGATGCCGACGACCCGCCACACCGCCTTGTCGCGACGACGCCGTACCGGCGGCGGGAGAGGCGCGCGTCTTTCGGATCGCTGAGCGACAGAGCGACCCGGCAACGGCCCGAACCCCGCCAGGCAATCTCCGGTGGGGTTTTCTTTTTTCCGCGGCATGAGGATCAGGCGATGGCGACGAACAAGCCCAGCGTGTTCATCGATGGCGAGGCCGGCACGACGGGGCTCGGCATCCGCACGCGCCTCGAAGCGCTGGGCGAGATCGCGCTGAAAAGCCTGCCGGAGGCGCATCGCAAGGACCCCGCCGCCCGCCGCGAGATCATGGCCGAGGTCGAGCTGGTCGTGCTGTGCCTGCCCGACGACGCGGCGAAGGAGTCGGCGGCGCTCGCCGGCGGGCTCGGCGCCGACGCGCCCAAGCTGCTCGACGCCAGCACCGCGCACCGGGTCGATCCGGACTGGACCTATGGCTTCGCCGAGATGGAGCCGGGCCAGGAGGCGCGGATCGCCGCGGCCGGACGGGTCGCCAACCCCGGCTGCTATCCCACCGGGGCGATCGGCCTGATCCGCCCGCTCATCGATGCCGGCATCATCCCCACGGACTACCCGATCGCGATCAACGCGGTCAGCGGTTATTCCGGCGGCGGCAAGTCGATGATCGCGGCGCATGACAACGACGGCGGCCCTGCCTATGAGCTGTACGGGCTCGGCCTCGAACACAAGCACATCCCCGAGACCGAGAAATATTGCGGGCTGACGCGGCGCCCGATCTTTGTCCCGTCGGTCGGGCATTTCCGCCAGGGGATGCTGGTTTCGGTGCCGCTTCACCTCGACACGCTCAACGGCAAGCCGACGGGCGGCGACCTCCACGCCGTGCTCGCCGAGCGCTATGCCGGGCAGGCGCTGGTCAAGATCGTGCCGCCGAGCGCCGACGGAAAGCTCGAACCGCAGGCGCTCAACGACACCGACGCGCTCGAATTGCGGGTCCACGCCAACGAGGCGCGGCGCCAGGCGGTGCTGGTCGCCCGGCTCGACAATCTCGGCAAGGGCGCATCCGGCGCGGCGGTGCAGAACATCCGTTTGATGCTCGGGCTGTGATCCGGCCGGCGAGCCGTCGCAGCCTGTTGCGGGGCCTCGCCGCCCTACCCGTCCTGGGGAGTCTCGACACGATGGCCGACACGCCGATGCTGACGCGCCCGATCCCGTCGACCGGCGAGGCCATGCCGGTGGTCGGGCTGGGCACCTGGCCGGTCTTCGATGTCGGCGGCAGCCCGGCCGAGCGCGCCCCGCTCAAGGCCGTGGTCGAGGCGCTGGTCGCCGCCGGCGGGCGGATGATCGATTCGTCGCCGATGTACGGCCGCGCCGAGGCGGTCAGCGGCGAGCTCGTCGCCGAGCTGGGGGTACGGCCGAAGGTGTTCCTCGCGACCAAGGTGTGGACCAGCGGCCGCGAGCGCGGCATCGCCGAGATGGGCCGCTCGGCCGAGCGGATGAAGAGCCCGGCGCTCGACCTGATCCAGATTCACAACCTGGTCGATTGGCGCACCCAGCTCGCGACGCTGCGCGAGATGAAGGCCAAGGGCCAGGTGCGCTATATCGGCATCACCCATTACACGACCGGGTCGCTCCCCGAGCTCGCCCGCATCCTCGAAACCGAGCCCGGCATCGATTTCGTCCAGTGCGGCTATTCGCTGGCGACCCGCGAGGCCGAGCAGCGCCTGTTCCCGGCCTGCCGCGAGCGCAAGGTGGCCGTCATCGTCAACCAGCCCTTCGAGCGCGGCGATTTGTTCCGCAGCGTTCGCGGCAAGGCGGTGCCCGGCTGGGCCGCCGAATTCGACTGCGCGAGCTGGGCCCAGCTTTTCCTCAAATACCTGATCGCCGAGCCGGCGGTGACCTGCGTGATCCCCGCCACCGACAAGCCCGACCACATGGCCGACAACGCCAAGGCCGGGTTCGGGCGCCTCCCCGACGCGCGGCAGCGCGAGCGGATCAGACAAATCCTGTAGAGTTTCGGTAGCTCTCCCTTCGACCGGAGGGTTAATCTGGCGCGTCGAGTTCGCCGGAGCGCCGCGATGGTTCGAGCGAGGATCGGCCGGAATCTGGTGCGGGCAGCCGCGATGACTTGTGTCGCGGGGCTGCTGGGTTGCGCCGCGCCGGCGGTCGGGCCGCCCCCCGCGCCGCCGGTTTCGGTCGCCGCCGAGGATGCCGCGATGCAGGCGGCGCTGCGCGGGCGGATCGGCACGATCCGGCTGATGGCGTGCCTGTCGGCCATGGCCTATGACGGCGCCCCGAGCGCGGAGCAATGCCCGCCGGCGCTGCTCGCCGACTACACGGTCACGCCGGGCATACCGGTTCCGCTGGCCGGCCGGCATCCCGGCTACGAGGGCCGCTACATCATCGCGGTCAACCGGCGCACCGGCGAGCAGATCGTCGCGATCCGCGGCACCGCCAACCGCGACGACGCCGATACCGACGCGGAAATCGGCAAGGTGTGGGACGACGCGCTGCGCGTGCACGTGCATGCCGGCTTTCGCATGTACGCCAACGCCGTCTATCGCGACGCGAAGCCGCGGCTGCGGCTAGACCGGCCGATCGCGGTCACCGGGCACTCGCTGGGCGGCGCGGCGGCGCTGCTCGTCGGCCTCTATCTCTATACCGACAGCCCGGCGCCGGCGGCGCCGCCGCGCGTCTACACCTTTGGCCAGCCGCGGGTCTTCGACAACGAGGGGGTCACGTCCTGGCCGGAATTCGCGCGGCATGTCGTGCGGGTCGTCGCCTGCGCCGACCCGGTGCCGCTGGTGCCGACCGGCGACAACCCGATCAGCTCGATCTTTCGCGGCACCTATCTCGGCAACGAGGGGCAGACCGAGTACCAGCACCTCGGCGAGTCGGTGCTGCTGATGGATGACGGGCGCTACTGGATGCCCGGCCCGGCCGACGTGTTCCGCTCGCTGCGCACCGATCTGCGCGCGGCCGTCGCCGATTTCTTCCACAAGGCGAGCCAGGACCACGGGATCGCCCAATACCTGGCGCGGATCGCCGCGCTCGGCCCCGGCGGCGAGGCGGCGAGACCGCTTAACCCGGCCGATCTGCCGACGAGCGTTTGCCGCGCGGAGATGCCGCTAAATACCTAAGGCCGTGGGCGCCGCAGCATCGGTCCGAGGTCGCGCCCGCCGACGATGTGCAGGTGGAAATGCGGGACATCCTGGTGCGCCGCCTCGCCGTGATTGGCGATGACGCGGTAGCCGCCCGCGGCGACCCCCTCGATCCTGGCGATCTCGCCGATCGCGCGCAGAAAGGCGGCATGCTCGGCCGCCGAGCCCTTCGCCGAGAAATCGTCGACCGAGACGTATTCCCCCTTCGGGATCAGGATCACATGGGTCGGCGCCTGCGGGTGGATGTCGCGGAAGGCGAGCACATGCTCGTCCTCGAACACCTTGGCGCAAGGGATCTCGCCGCGCAGGATGCGGGCAAAGACGTTGTCGCGGTCGTAGGCCACGCTATCTGAGCTCGGCGCGGAGCTGCTGGCGGAACACATCGATCGGCACCAGGCTGCCATTGCGCTCGACATGCCAGAAGGCCCAGCCGTTGCAGGCCGGCGCGCCCTGGATTTGCGCCGCCACGGTGTGGATCGAGCCCTTGTGGTCCGCCGAGATGACGCTGCCATCGGCGCGGATGCGGGCGGTGAACCGGCGGCGCTCGTCGCACAGCACCTCGCCCGGCTGCAGGAGCCCGCGCTCGACCAGATTGCCGAACGGGATGCGCGGCGCCTCCCGCCGCGACTCGAGTGAGACGATCTCGGCCGAGGCCGGGGTGACCGCCGCGATCCGCCGCCGCGCCAGCGCCGCGTAATCGGGGTCGCGCTCGATCCCGATAAAGCCGCGGCCGAGCCGCTTGGCGACCGCGCCGGTCGTGCCGGTGCCGAAAAACGGGTCGAGCACCGTGTCGCCCGGGCGGGTCGAGGCGAGGATCACGCGGTGCAGCAGCGCCTCGGGCTTTTGCGTCGGATGCGCCTTGGCGCCGTCGCCGCCCTTCAGCCGCTCGGGACCGCCGCACACCGGGATGAACCAGTCGCTGCGCATTTGCAGCTCGTCGTTCAGCGCCTTCATCGCCTCGTAATTGAAGGTGTATTTCGACTCCCGGCCGCGTGCGCACCAGAGCAGCGTCTCGTGCGCGTTGGTAAACCGCCGGCCGCGGAAATTGGGCATCGGGTTCGACTTGCGCCACACCACGTCGTTGAGCATCCAGAAGCCGAGATCCTGCAAGATCGCGCCGATGCGAAAGACGTTGTGGTAGGTGCCGATGACCCAGAGCGCCCCGTCCGGCTTCAACAACCGGCGCGCGGCGCCGAGCCAGTCGCGGGTGAACCGGTCGTATTCGGCGAAGCCCGCGAACTTGTCCCAATCGGCGTCGACGCCGTCGACCCGGCTCTGGTCGGGGCGCTGCAATTCGCCCCTGAGCTGCAGGTTATAGGGCGGGTCGGCAAAGACCAGATCGATCGAAGCCTCGGGCAGACCGGCCATTTTCTCAAGGCAATCGCCGTTTAGGATCAGCTCGGCCGAATCTGTATTGGAGACTTTCATCGCGGCGACTGTGCGCGCCGCGAGTCCCGGCGTCAATTCTTTCGGATGCTATTCAACCGGCGAGAGCAGCCGCACCGGCGCGAAGGAGCGGCGATGATGCGGGGTGATGCCGAGCCGCGCCAGCGCCGCCGAATGCGCCGCGGTGCCGTAGCCGGCATTGCGCTCCCAGCCATAGCCGGGGTAGCGGCGGGCGAGCATCGTCATCAGCCGGTCGCGCGTGACCTTGGCGACGACCGAGGCGGCGGCGATCGAAAAGCTCAGGCCGTCGCCGCCGACCACGGTCCTGACCGCGCAGCCGAGCGCCGGCGCCTGGTTGCCGTCGACGAGCGCGATGTCGGGGACGACGCCGAGCGCGCGCACCGCCCGCGTCATCGCGACAAGGCTCGCGCGCAGGATATTGACCCGGTCGATCTCGCCGACGCTGGCCGCGCCGACGCCGATCCGCGCCCCCGCCAAGAGCGCCTCGTAGCAGCGCTCGCGCGCCAGCGCCGTCATCGCCTTCGAATCGTCGAGCCGCTCATGCAGGAAGGCGGCGAGGTTGGCGCGGTCGAGGATCACCGCCGCGGCGACGACCGGCCCCGCCAGCGGCCCCCGCCCCGCCTCGTCGACGCCGCAGACGACGCCGCCGCACCCATCCTCGATCGCGAAATCCGGCATCGCCCCCCAGCGCGGACCGGCCTCCCCCAAGGGGCTTGTGCCACGCGCGAGCGCCTGTGCCAACCCGGAATGCAGCATCGTTCCCGTGACTGCCGCGAAAGCCCGCGGCAGTCTATCGTCGAAACGGCGCGGCGGGGGAATCGGAGATTTGCTGGCGATCGTCTCGCGGCTGGCGCTCGGGGCGGCGGACCGGCGCCGGATCGAGACGATCCGCCGGCGCGGCGACCCGATGCATCCCTATGTCGCGGCGCACTTTACGTACGTGTTTCCGTTCGACGGCCCCGGTCTCGATGAGGGAGGTTCGCGCGCGCCCGCGCGGTGCCGGACGCGACGGCGCCGCGCAGCCATGTCTTCCCGGTGCCGGGAGAGGGCCGGCGACAAGCTGCGCCGCGACATACCGTACCGCGGTTTGCCTAAACCTAGAATGAACCGTGAACAATCCGCTTGACTCGCTTTTGCGGATCGGGTGTTCTGGTTACGTTTTCTACAACCCTCGGGGGAGACACCGCGATGAGGACGCTCGTTTTGGCCGCCATGCTTCTCGCCGCCCTGTGGCTGCCGGCGCGCGCGGCGGAGCCCGATCAGGATCGGATCAGCTTTGCCCAGTACCGCGACTGGCGGGTCGATTTCATCGCCCAGCGCCAGCGCCAGATCGCCGCGCAGCTCGCGGCGGACGGGCTGGCGACGGCCGACCGCGACCGGCTGACCCGCGAGAAATCCTATTACGACCGCCAGGCGGCGATGCCGGCGGATCAGCGCGACCGCATGTTCCAGGCCCGCTTCGAGCTGATCGACACCAACCATGACGGCGCGATCGACCGGGCCGAGCGGAGCGCCTGGCACGACAAGCAGCAGGCGCGGTATCGTCACCAGGCTTCGGCGGAAACGCGCCGCTGACCGGCTGCGCGGACCGGTGCTATGCTCCGGCGGTGCGCGGTCGGCGGGGTCGGGAGAAGAGGATGACGCGTTTTCGAGACTGGACGCCGCACGGCGTCATCCCGGCAGTGCTGCTGCCGTTTCACGCCGACTATTCGATCGACGCGGCGTCCTATCGCCGGCACCTGCGCGATGTCGGCGGGGTCGACGGGATCTCGGCGCTGACCGTCAACGGCCATTCGAGCGAAGTGCATGCCTGCACCCTCGACGAGCAGCGCGAGGTGCTGCGGCTGACCCTGGCGGAGATCGGCGACCGCCTGCCGATCGTCGCCGGGGTCTATGCCGACGGCAGCCTCGAGGCGGCGCGGATCGCGCGGATGTGCGAGGCGGAGGGCGCCTCCTGCCTCCTGGTCTTCCCGCCGCAGAGCATGAGCATGGGCGGGCAGCTCAGGCCGGAGATGGCGGTCGCCCATTTTTCAACCATCGCCGCGGCGACGAGCCTGCCGCTGATCTGCTTCAACTACACGCTGGCCGGCCCGCTCGGCTATCCGCACGAGACGCTGCTCAAGCTGGCCGAGGCGGTGCCGTCGATCCGCGCGGTCAAGGACTGGTCGGGCGACCCGATGACGCATGAGCGCAATATCCGCGTCCTGCAAAGCCTGCCGCGCCCGGTGACGGTGCTGACGACGCATTCGTCGTGGCTGTTGAGCTCGCTGGTGATGGGGTGCGGCGGGCTGCTCTCCGGCGCCGGGAGCGTCATCGCGGCGCTGCAGGTGGCGCTGTTCCGGGCGGTCCAGGCCAACGACCTCACGACCGCGCGGGCGGTCAACGACCGCATCTATCCGCTCGCCCAGGCCTTTTACGCGCCGCCCTTCCTCGACATGCACAACCGCATGAAGGAGGTGCTGGCGCTGACCGGCAAGCTGCCGCCGGCGGTGGTGCGCCCGCCGCTGGTCAAGCTGCCCGAAGCCGAGATCGCGCGGCTGCGCGCGGCGATCGCCGCCTCCGGCATCGGGCGCGGCGAGGCCGCCCCGCTCGCCGCCGAATAGGCGCCGACGCCGTGCATAGCGGCCCCATGGATAGCGGGCCCCATGGATAGCGGGCCTCATGGATAGCGGATTGGCCGGCCTCGTCGCCGCCGAAACGGTGCTGAGCCACAGCGACGGCGCCAAGGGCATCATGTGGGTGCGCGGCCATACGCTGGCCGAGCTCGTCGCCGATTACGGCTACGAGGGCGCGGTCGGGCTGCTGTGGGAGGGGTTCGCCGG
>DASUIE010000007.1:0-3582 GCA_036273175.1 Allostellaceae bacterium | reverse complement strand
AACCGCTCCTCGGTCCAAGCCTTCTTGAGGATTTCAAGCGTCTCGGCAAAGCGCTCGCGGCTTTCGCCATAGGGCACGCCATAGGCTTCGTAGGTGCGCGGGAAGCCGCTGCGGCCGACACCGAAGATCAGCCGGCCGTGGCTGATCTGGTCGACGGTCGCGGCCTCCTCGGCGAGGCGCAGCGGGTGGCACAGCGGCAGGACCTGCACGCCGGTGCCGATCTTCATCCGCTTGGTGCGCGCCGCGATGGCGCTGGCGAGGGTGAGCGGCGCCGAGCACACCGAGCGCTCGGGCGCGACGTGAATTTCGGCGAGCCACATCGCATCGAGGCCGAACCGCTCCGCGGCGTCGACCTGCTCGAACGATATCGAGAAGGCTTGCTCCTCGCTCATCCCGGCGGTGCGCTGAAACTCGTGAAACATGCCGAATTCGAATGACATCCCGGTCCTCCGTCCACCGCTCGCCTGGGTTGCAGCTTTATCGGGTTGTCAGCTTAGGGAGGTTCGCACGCCAAGGCGAGTCAAGAACGCTTGAGAACGCGGCCTAGGGTCGGCGCGCCATTCCGCCGAATCAGCAAAAAAAATAGATCGCATTCACCATAAAGTTGCTTGATCGGCGACAAAGGGGTTATCGTCCGACTATCACTTTAGTAGTATCCCCCACTAGCACGTTCCAGTTGTATAGTACCGACCAGACCTCAAATTTGGTTGCACCCCCGAGAGCCTTCTACCGGGCGCTCGACGTCGGGGATTTGGATACTTGCCTGGCGCTGCTGCGGCGCGACGACGAGCCTGGATCGGACGGCGTCGCACAAAACTGCCGGCTGGCGGAAATCCTGTTTCACCGCGGTCGGCGCGACGACGCTCTGGAATGCGGCCGCCGCGCTCTCGCCTTTGCTGCCGCGGACGACACCGAGACCGCCCGGTTCTGCGCCTGGCTGTTCAGCAATTGTGCCTGCCATGACGAGGCGGCGCTGGTCTACGAGCGGCTGCTCGATCTCAATCCCGGCTGGGTCGAGGGACACCGCCACGCCAGCGGCTCGCTCGCCGCGAGCGGAGAGATCGACCGGGCGATCCCGCACGCCGTGGCAGCGAGCGACCTCGCGCCGGGAGAGGGCGAGTTCGCGTTGCATGCCGGCTGTCTGCTGCTGGACGCGGGACGGCCGGGCGACGCAATACGCTATCTGCGGCGCGCGCTCGCCGCGGACCCCGACGACAATCCCGCGTTGCGCGGCCTATCCGCGGCGCTGTTCGCGATGGACCGCCGTGACGAGGCGCTCGATTTGGCGCTGCGCGCGGCCGCGCTGCAGCCCGACGATCCGGCAACCGCGATCCATGCTTGCGAGCTTCTGATGCGGTGCGAGCGGGTCGCCGCCGCCGCCGCGGCGGTCGAGCCCGCGGCCCGGTCCGGCAATCCGATCGCGCTGCGCGTCCTCTCCGGTGTCGAGGTCGAACGCGACCGCGCGTCGGCCGCACTCGACGCGATCGACACGGCGATCGACGCGATGCCCGATCACGCGGAATTCCACCTGCATCGCGGGCATGTCCTCTACCGGCTCGCCCGGCCGGATGAGGCGGCCGCCGCGTTCGGCACCGCGGCCGAGCTTGACGACAACTCGCGTGAGGCCAAGCGCGGCCAGCTCGCCGCGTTCCTCGCCGGCGGGCAGCTTAGCGAGGCGACAGCGCTCGGCGGCCAGCTCCTGCGGCAGTTCCCGGACGACGAAGAGGCGGCCTCGGCCGTGCTCGACCTGCTGAACCGCCGGCTCGGCTCGCTCGACGCGGACGCGGTGATGCCGGCCGAACGACGGTCACGGCCCCTGCCCCGGCAACCGCGGCTCCTCGACGGGCTGCGCTGCCAGTGCCGCGTGCTGCATGCGCTGATCATCCGCGAGACCCGCACCCGCTTTGGCGAAGCGCGGCTCGGCTACGGCTGGGCGCTGATCGAGCCGGTGCTGCACATCACCGTGCTGTGGGCGATGTTCGCCCTGCTCATGCATGGCCAACCGCCGCTCGGACGAAGTTTTTTCGTGTTCTATTTCACCGGATTGTTGCCCTACCACATCTTTGTTCACGTCAGCAGCGGGATGACCCATGCGATCCCCGGCAACGGATCGCTGCTGCAATTGCCGCTGGTCACCAAATTCGACGTCGTGCTGGCGCGCGGCATTCTCGAATTCATCACCGACCTGCTGGTGGCGCTGATCCTGCTCGTGGGGTTTTGCGCGCTGGGGTTCGCGGGCGCGCCGGACGACATCTGGAACGCCTGCTTGGCGCTTGCCGCGGTCGCCGGGCTTGGCTGCGGCGCCGGCTTCATCAACGCGGTGATCGGGATGCGCTTTCGCTCCTGGGACAAGATCTGGGTTCAGGCGACGCGCATCCTCTATTTCGCGTCGGGCATTTTCTACGTGCCCGACATGATGCCGACCTGGGTGCGCCAAATCCTGGCGTGGAACCCGGTGCTCCAGGCGATCGACTGGTTCCGCAGCGCCTGCTTTTCCTCATACGAGCCGCATTGGCTCGACCGCGCGTATCTGGCGAGCGTCGCGATCCTCTGCGTGCTCACCGGCATCGGCCTCGAACGCGCGCTGCGGCGCCGGCTCGGCGAACCGCTATGATCGCGCTGGACGGCGTCTGCAAAAGCTACCGGACGCCCGTCGGCCGCAAGATCGTTCTCGACAATGCCAGCGTTGTGTTCGATGCCGGCCACAACTTCGGCATTCTCGGCGCCAACGGGGCCGGCAAGTCGACGCTGATCCGGCTCCTCGCGGGCACCGAGCAGCCTGACCGCGGCATGGTGCGTCGGCAGGCCCGGGTGTCGTTTCCGCTCGGCTTCGGCGGCACCTTTCATGGGGCGCTGTCGGGACGCGAGAACGTGATCTTTATCGCCCGCGTCTACGGCGCGAGCGTGCGCACGATGCTCCGCTACGTCGAGGATTTCGCCGAGCTCGGCGCCTATTTCCGGTATTATGGCGTAAAGGATCAACAGATTACATCGCGGCATTGACCCGCTTCCGCGCCGGCACTATCCCGTCGTAATTGTTTTTAAGAAACAACCCTTGGGCTAGGGATGGAATACCGAGCCTACTTTATGGACGAGGACGGCCACATCAGGTGGCGCCCAAATATCTTCCAAGCGCCCGATGACGCGACCGCGATAGCTCAGCTAGATGACCTGCGCGGGCGTGAGCCGGAGTGCGCCGCGATTGAATTGTGGCAGGCTGACCGGCTCATCGCGCGCCGTGAAATTTAGCGGAGAGCCTCAACGACCAAGCGGACCGCAGTTACCCGCGATCCGCCCGGTTTGTGACAAGCAAGCTGGGAAGTTTCCAGCGCGCTCGCCAGAAAATGATACGGCGACGCAGGAACCGGAACAAAATCCAAAAAGCTGCGTTAACCACTTCCCTTGCAACCCGCGCGAGTCGTTCCTACATCGGACTCGACTGGATTTCGGCCACGAAAAAGGCCGAGGCGTGTGTGGTGCACACCTCGGCCGGTTTTGTGGTCCCCGCGCAGTTTGTTGGACCGTCTGCGGGAAGGCACTTCGTACACGCCCATGTTGGGAATGTAGCCCCAGAAGTCAAGG
>DASUIE010000006.1:0-20823 GCA_036273175.1 Allostellaceae bacterium | reverse complement strand
GCCGCGGCGGCTGCCGATCCGCTACCCGCTCGCCGCGATCGCCGCCTGCCTTGCCGCCAGCACGCTGATCATGCTGGCGATCCACACCCCGCTCGAGGCGTTTCTCGGCGCCGCGCTGTTCGGGTTCGGGGTCGGCGGTATCCTGACGCTCTTGCCCATCGCCTGGGCCGATTATTTCGGCCGCGCCCATTACGGCTCGATCCGCGGCATCGCCCTCTCGGCCCAGGTGGCGGCGCAGGCCGTCGGGCCGCTGCTCTCCGGCGCGCTGCGGGACTGGACCGGCACCTACGACCGGGCGCTCGAATGCTTCGCGGTGCTGGCCGCGCTCGGCATCGTCGCGGCGTTGACGGCGCGGCAGCCGCGCCCCTAGGCTCGGTCCAGCGAATCTTGGGGGTTCGAATGGCCGAATACGATTACATCGTCGCCGGCGCCGGGTCGGCTGGGTGCTGCGTCGCGGCGCGGCTCAGCGAGAGCGGCAGGCACAAGGTGCTGCTGCTCGAGGCCGGCCCCGAGGACAAGAGCCCCTGGATTCACATGCCGATGGGCTACGCCAAGCTGTTCGCCAACCCGCAGCTCAACTGGATGTACGAGAGCGAGCCCGAGCCCGAGCTCAACAATCGCTCGATGTACCAGCCGCGCGGCAAGGTACTGGGCGGCACCAGCTCGATCAACGGCATGGTCTATATGCGCGGCCACCCCGGCGATTACGACGGGTGGGCGCAGATGGGCTGCCGCGGCTGGGACTGGGACAGCATCCTCCCCTATTTCAAGAAGGCGCAAAACCAGGAGCGCGGCGCCAGCGAGCATCACGGCGTCGGCGGCCCGCTCAATGTCTGCGACCACCCGGTCAAGTGGGAGCTGGCCGAGCATTGGATCAAGGCCGCGGTCGAGGCCGGGCTCGCGCCCAACGGCGATTTCAACAACGGCGAGCAGGACGGCGCCGGGCACTTTCAAAACACGATGAACCGGGCGCGGCGCTGGTCGACCGCCGCCGCCTATCTCCGCCCGGCGCGCAACCGTCCGAACCTCGATGTCGCGACCGAGGCGCTGGCGACCAAGGTGCTGTTCGAAGGCGGGCGCGCGGTCGGTGTCGCCTATACCCAGCGCGGCGTCGCGAAGGAGGCGCGGGCGCGCGGCGAAATCGTCGTCTGCGGCGGCGTCTACAACTCGCCGCAGCTCCTCCAGCTTTCCGGCGTCGGCCCGGGCGAGCTGTTGCGCAAGCATGGCATCGGCGTCGTCGCCGACAGCCGCGATGTCGGCAACCGGCTCCAGGATCATTTCTACGTGCGGCTGGCGTTTCGCTGCACCCGGCCGATCACCCTCAACGAGGTCGGCAACTCGATGTGGCGGCGCGCCGTCGCCGGCATCCAGTACGGCCTCTTCCGTTCCGGCCCGCTCGCCAGCAACGGCATCTGCGCCGGCGGCTTCGCGCGCAGCGACCCGCGCATGGACCGGCCCGACATCCAGCTCAATTTCAGCACCTGGAGCTTCTCCCACCGCGACGCCAAGGGGGTCTATCCGCACCCGTTCCCCGGCTTTTCGGTCAGCGCGGTGCATCTGCGGCCCGACGCGCGCGGCACGGTACTGATCAAGAGCCCGGACCCGGCCGCGCCGCCGGCGATCCAGTTCAATTTCCTCAAGACCAAATCCGACCTCGACGCGCTGACCGCCGGGATGCGCCTCGCCCGCAAGATCACCCAGCAGCCGGCGATCGCGCCCTTGGTGCACAGCGAGATCCTGCCCGGCGCCGAGGTCCAGACCGACGAGGAATTCGAGGCGGCGATCCGCACCTACGCGCTGTCCAACCTGCACCCGGTCGGCACCTGCCGCATGGGACCCGACGAGCACGCCGTCCTCGACCCGCGCCTCCGCGTCAACGGGGTCGGGCATCTGCGCGTCGTCGACGCCTCGGTGATGCCCGCCGTTCCCGCCGGCAACACCAACGCCCCGACGATCATGATCGCCGAGAAGGCCGCCGACATGATCCTCGAAGACGCGCGGGCGGCGGCGTGACCCGGAGGCTCGTCACCGGGTTCGAGCCGTTCGACGGCGACCCGGTCAACCCGTCCTCGGCGGTGCTGCCGCTGCTCGCGCCCGAGATCGCGACGCGCACGCTGCCCTGCGTCTTCGGCGAGGCGTTGACCGCTCTCCGCGAGGCGGTGTTAGAGGCGCGACCGGATATCGTGCTCTGCGTCGGCCTCGCCGGCGGGCGGGCGGAGTTGTCGCTGGAGCGGGTCGCGATCAATATCGACGACGCCCGCATCGCCGATAACGGCGGCAACCGCCCGATCGACGCGGCGATCGCCGCCGACGGACCGCCGGCCTATTTCTCCAGTTTGCCGATCAAGGCGGCGGTGGCGGAGCTGCGCCGCGCCGGGCTGCCCGCCGCGGTGTCGAACACCGCCGGAACCTTTGTCTGCAACCACGTCTTCTACGGGCTGATGCATCTGGCCGTGGGGGAGAAATTCCGCGGCGGCTTTCTGCACGTGCCCTACCTGCCCGAGCAGGCGGCGCGGCATCCCGGCGCGCCGTCGATGGCGCTCGCCGATATCGCCCGCGGCATCGGCATCATTCTCGACGTCGCCGCCGCCCGCGCCGATGACATCCGCGTGTCCGAGGGCACGTTCGCCTAGGCGCCGTCATTGCGGGCCGCGCGGCGACGCGGCAATCTGGCCCGCTTCGCCGTCCACGCGATGACAGGCGGCCGAGGTTGGGGAGGCAGGATATGGTCGCGTTTGCCGGCTTGCATGTGGTCGTCACCGGCGGCACCGGGGCGCTCGGCACGGCGGTGGTCGGCGCCTTGCGCGCGGCCGGCGCCGAGTGCCACGTGACCAATTTCGTCGCCGCCGAGCTCGACCGCTATGCCTTCCGCGACGACCCCAAGGTGCATGTCGCGACCGGTGTCGATCTCGCCGACGAGGCGGCGGTGCGCCGCTTCTACGAGGGGCTGCCGCCGCTCTGGGCCTCGGTGCATCTCGCCGGCGGCTTCGCGATGGCGCCGATCGCCGACATTTCGGGGGCGGATTTTGAGGCGCAGTTCCGCATGAACGCGCTGTCCTGCTTTCTGTGCTCGGCCGCCGCGGTGCGGGCGATCCGCCGCAACGGGCAAAACGGCGGGCGCATCGTCAACGTCGCCGCGCGCCCCGCTCTGGAGCCGCGCTCCGGCGCCGGGATGACCCATTACGCCGCCTCGAAAGCCGCCGTCGCGGCGTTGACCCAGGCGATGGGCGAGGAGCTGGTCGGCGAGAATATCTGGGTCAACGCCGTCGCCCCGTCGATCCTCGACACCCCGGCCAACCGCGCGGCGATGCCGGACGCGCCGCATGAGCGCTGGGTCCACCCCGATGCGATCGCCCAGGTAATCGCCTTCCTCGCCTCGCCCGACAACAAAGTCACCCGCGGCGCCGTTGTGCCGGTCTACGGCGGGTCGTGATCCGGAAGGGCCGCGATCACGGTTTCGATCGGAAGAAACAAGGTTCGGCTGTCCGGCGGGTATTCGATGAATTCGGCGCAGTTCATATAGAAGCGTTTCGCGGCATCGTCCTTGGCGTGGACCAGCACCGCTCCGATCCCGATATTCCGCGATGCAATAGCAATGCGCCGCAGCGCATCCGAGAGGATATCCGACCCGAGCCCGCTGCCTGCGTGGCCGCGGGTGACGGCCAGGCGCCCAATGACCGAGACCGGAATCGCGTCGGGCGCGTTGCGCCGTAGCCTGCCCGGCGCCGCGGTACGCTCCACGGCTCCGGCCGAGATGCAGAAATAGGCAACCACGCTATTGCCCTCGCACACGACATAGGTGCGCGAAAAGCGGCTTTCATTTTTCAGCGCACGTTGCCGCAGCCAGTCGTTCAACGCCGGTTCGCCGCAGTCGAAGCCCGACAGGTCGTGCTCGGCAGTCAGCGGAACAGGCGCCGACAGGGGAGCTTTGCGGCGCTTCGGGTCGTCCTCTACTTCTGCCATGCCGGAACCCGGCGCAGCAGCGCCCGCAGTTTCGGTCCCGGCGCGGGAGGATTGTCGAGCGCGCGCGTGAAGGTGTCGTAATGCTGGGGATCGAGCACGAAGAGGCGCTGGTCGAGCAACACCTCGATAGCGTGCCGCCGCGCGCTCTCGATCATGAACTCTGTTCGCGTTTTGCCGAGAATCGTTGCGGCATCGTCGATGAGTCGGCGCGTGTTGGCCTCGATGCGAAGGTTGATGCTTCCCTTCGCGGCGGTCGCGGAGCGGCGGTCCGCGACAGCAAGGGTCTCGGCTTCGCGCTCTTCCCGAAATGACGAACGCCCCTTCGGCATAAGAGGGATATGCTTTGTTGTATCCACGGCGTCAATACGCAGCCGGCATTATGGCGGAAACTTTCTCCCTCTCGTATTGTGACCACCTGATTCCCGAGGGAGGAGACGATGGCGAAAGGCATCCTGATCGCGGCGATGAACATCGCCAACGCGGCCGAGGACGAGTTTCACGATTGGTACGACACCGAGCATCTGCCCGAGCGTGTCGCGTGCCCCGGCTTTATCGAATGCCAGCGCTGGATCGGCGCCGCCGACCCCAAGGTTTCGGTCGCGATTTACGACCTCGATACGATCGACGTGCTGAAAAGCCCCGGCTACCAGGCGATCGGCGGGGTCAATCTGTCGCCGTGGTCGAAGCGGGTGACGAGCCAGGTCGAGCGGCTGATGCGGTTCGAGGGCGATCAGGTCCTGCCCGGCGACAAGATCGCTCCGAAGGGCGCGGGGGGCTTCCTGGTCAACGCGATGAACGTCGTTCCCGAGCACGAGGCCGAGTTCAACGAGTGGTACAACACGGAGCACATCCCGCAGCTGTCGGCGGTGCCCGGCGTCGTCTGCGCCCGCCGCTTCCGCGCCACCAGCGCCAACCGCAAATACGTCGCGCTCTACCACCTCGAAACGCCCGAAGTGCAGGCGACCCCGGCTTGGAAGAGCGCCGCCGACAGCGAGTGGACGCGCAAGCTGCGGCCGCATTTCCGCGACCATCTCCGCATCGTCTGCAAGGCCTATAGGCGCGGCGGCTGAGTCTCTGTCGAGCTTCGTCTCTTACGGGTTCTTGACGCCGCCCGCGATCTTCATCTGGCTGGTGCTGATCGGGTCGTGGCTGTCGCTGTCGCGGGCGCCGCTCGGGATGACGGTGGTTGTCGTCGGCGCGCTGTGCCTCTACGCCCTGTCGATGCCGCTGGTCGGCCGGTTTCTGCTCGAGCGGATCGAGGCCAAGATCCCGGTCAATGTCGATTTGTCGAAGGCGCAGGCGATCGTCGTGCTCGGCGCCGGCACGCGGCGGGGTCATGGCGAGGCCAAGGACTCGCTCAATCCGCTGTCGTGGGAACGGGTGGCGATGGCCGCCGATGCCTATCGCAAGCTGCACCTGCCGGTCGCCGCCGCCGGCGGTCAGGTGCATGGCGAGCGCGAGCCCGAGGCATGGCTGATGAAGGCCGCGCTCGACACGGAGTTCCAGGTGCCGGTGGCCTGGCTCGAGGACCAGTCCCGCACGACCTACGAGAACGCGGTCAATACCGAGCGGCTGATGAAGGCCGCCAATATCGATACGGTCGTCGTCGTCACCCACTCCTGGCACCAGCCGCGGGCGCTTTGGGCGTTCGAGCATGTCGGGCTGAAGGCGCTGCCGTGGCCGGCCGCCCCGCGCGACACCGCGCAGATCGAGCGGCTCGACGATCTGCTGCCGAGCATCGACGGGCTGGTCGACAGCTATATCGCCTTTCACGAAATGCTCGGCTCGGCCTATTACCGGATGCGGTTTTAAGGCATCCTAGGGCGACGAATTGAGGCCGATGGAGCCATACATGCGCCGTGAGGACCAGATCGCCGAAGCGCGGAAGCTGCTCGCCCACCTCGACGGGCGTACCACCGCGATGGCCGATAGCGTCTATCGGAACCCGGTCACCGACTACATCTCGGCGGAGCAGGCGGCGCGCGAGCATGACCTGTTTTTCCGCAAGGGCGTGATCAATGTCGGCCTCTCCTGCCTGTTGCCGAAGCCGGGCGACTGGATGACCCACGACTATACCGGGGTGCCGATCCTTCTGGTCCGCCGCGGCGATGGGACGCTCGGCGCCTTTCTCAATGTCTGCCGGCACCGCGGCGCGCGCGTCGCCGAGGGCAGCGGCAGCGGCGAGAAGGATTTTCGCTGCCCCTATCACGGCTGGTGCTACGGGCTCGACGGGTCGCTGATCGCCCGGCCCGACGAGCGCTCCTTCGCCGATGCAGACCGCGCCACGCATGGGTTGCGCGCGCTGCCGGTCGCCGAGAAATACGGGATGATCTGGGTGTCGCCGTCGCCGGATGCGCGGATCGATGTCGACACGCTGCTCAGCGGCCTCGATGTCGACATGGAAGCCTACGGGCTCGACGCCTATCACCATTACGAGACCCGCGTGCTGCGGCGGAAGATGAACTGGAAGCTTGCCGTCGATACTTTCGGCGAGAGCTATCACCTGCAGCATCTACACCCGAACACGGTCGATCCGCTGTTCTACAGCAACCGCTGCACCTTCGATCCGTTCGGGCTCAACCACCGCATGATCCTGGCGCGCAAGAGCTTCGACGATTTGCGCAAGCTGCCCGAGGCGAAGTGGGATTTGTTCGACCACACGGCGGTCATCTGCGTCTTGTTCCCGAACACGGTCTTCACCTTCCAGCGCGACCATGTCGAGACCTGGCACATGTTCCCGGGCGAGACGGTTGACGAGACCGTGATGTACGTCTCGCTCTACATCCCGGTCCCGGTCGACAACCCGAAGTCCAAGGAGCATTGGGACCGCAATTTCAACCTGCTAATGGCGACGGTGGAGATGGAGGACTTCCCGACCTGCGAGGGGATGCAGCGCGGGTTCAAGTCCGGCGCCCAGGACGCGATCGTCTTCGGCCGCAACGAGCCGGCGCTCCAGCACTATCACAAGAGCATCCACGCGGCGCTCGCCCAGGGTCTCGCCGCCGAGTAGCGCCCAGATCGGATTGACTACCCGGGCTTGACCCCGCATCCGGCGTCTTCTATTGCGCCGGGCGTGGAGCTCTCCGTCGTCATTCCGGTCAAGAACGAGGCCGGCAACATCGCGCCGCTGGTCGGCGAGATCGCCGCCGCGCTCGACGGCCTCGCCGATTACGAGATCGTCTATGTCGATGACGGCAGCACCGATGCGACCGCCGCCGAAATCCGCGCCTTGCAACAAGCTCATCCGCGCTTGCGCCTCATCCGCCACGCGGCGAGCTGCGGGCAGAGCGCGGCGGTGCGCACCGGAATCCGGGCGGCGCGCGGCGGGTGGATCGCGACCCTCGACGGCGACGGGCAGAACGACCCGGCCGATATCCCGGCGCTGTGGCGGCTCGCCCGCGCCGCGCCGCCGATCCCGCCGCTCCTGATCGCCGGGCATCGCGCGAAGCGCCGCGACACCTGGTCGAAGCGGCTGTCCTCGCGCGTCGCCAACGGGGTGCGCCGCCGCATGCTGCGCGACGACACGCCCGATACCGGCTGCGGGCTCAAGCTGTTCCCGCGCGCGCTCTTTCTCGACCTGCCGTATTTCGACCACATGCACCGCTTTCTGCCGGCGCTGGTGCTGCGTGCCGGCGGCGCGGTGCGGTCGGTGCCGGTCAACCACCGCCCGCGCGAGCGCGGCGCCTCGAAATACGGCACGCTCGACCGTCTCGCGGTCGGCATCACCGACCTGTTCGGGGTAATGTGGCTGCGCCGCCGATCCTCGCTGCCGGTGGTCAGCGAATGACCGCGGTCTCGCGCCTGCGCCGGGCGGGCCGGATCTCGCTCGTGGCGTTGCTTGCCGCCGGCATCGTCGCGGCCTGGCACTGGCGCGGCGCGTTCGACCCGGCGATGCTCGGACCGCGGCTAAGCTCGTCGCCGGCGGCGCCGCTCGTGTTCCTGGCGCTGCATGTCGCCGCGAGCCTCCTGTTCGTGCCCAGAACCCTGCTCGCGATCGTCGCCGGGCTCGTCTTCGGCATGTGGTGGGGCACGCTCTGGGCGGCGCTCGGCAGCGTGATCGGAGCGGCGGCCGGGTTTCTCGTCGCGCGCTACATCAATGCCGGGGTCGTCGACGCGGCGAGCTGGGCGCGGCTTTCGGGGCTCCTCGGCCGGGTCGAGCGCGGTGGCTGGCGGGCCGTCGCGACAATCCGGCTGATCCCGGTCATCCCGCACAGCCTGACCAATTACGCGCTCGGGCTGACCCGGCTCAAGCTCGCGCCCTACGCCCTCGGCTCGCTGCTCGGCCAGCTGCCGCTGACGATCGCCTATGCCGATCTCGGCGCCGCCGGCGAGCGCGCGATGCTCGGCGCCGGCGGGTGGCTGGTGCCGACCGCGATCGGCGCCGCGGCGCTCGCGCTGTCGCTGGCGATCCCGCTTATCGCCCGGCGGCGGCCAGCGCCGGAGGTTTAGGCCCGCCGGTCGCCCAGTCGAGCAGCTCGACGGTGTGCACGACCGGCAGCGTGTCGCCGGCGAGCTGCGTCATGCAGCCGATATTGCCGGCGGCGACGAAATCGGCTTTTGTTCCGGCGATATTGGCGAGCTTGCGCGCCCGCAGCTTCCCCGCCAGCGCCGGCTGCAGCAAATTGTAGGTGCCGGCCGAGCCGCAGCACAGGTGCCCCTCGGGGATCTCGACCGGGTCGAACCCGGCCTCCGCGAGCAGCGCCTTCGGCTCGCGATGGATTTTCTGCCCGTGCTGCAGCGAGCAGGCCGAGTGATAGGCGACGCGCCCAGCTCCATGCCCCGGCTTGAGGCCGAGCGCCGCCACCACCTCGCTAACATCCCGCGCCAGCGCCGACACCCGCGCCGCCTTCTTGGCATAGGCCGGGTCGTCGCGGAACAGAAACCCATAATCCTTGACCGTCGTGCCGCAGCCCGAGGCATTGGCGACGATCGCGTCGAACCCCGCTCCGTCCCACGCATCGATATTGGCACGGGCAAAGGCGAGCGCCGCGTCTTCCTGGCCGAGATGGTGGTTGAGCGAACCGCAGCAACCGCTGCCGGCGGCGACGACGACCTCGCAGCCGTGCCGGGTCAAGAGCCGGATCGTCGCCGCGTTGATCTCCGGCCGCAGCACCTGCTGGGCGCAGCCGGGAAGCAGCGCTATCCGCATCCGCCGCTCGCCATCGGCCGGAAAGATTTGCGCGCGGTCGACCGGCGACGGGTTCGGCACCGAGCGCGGCGCCAGCTCCAGCATCGCCCTGAGCCGCGCCGGCAGCATCGGCGCCAGCGGCTTCGCCAGCGCCGCCGCTCTCAGCGCGAGGCGGAACAGCGCCGGGCGGCTCAGCACGGTCCCCAGCATCCGGCGCGCGGCGCGGTCGAGGAGGGGCCGGCGGTATTTCTCCTCGATCCATTTCCGCCCGTGGTCGATCAGGTGCATGTAGTTGACGCCCGACGGGCAGGTCGTCATGCAGCCCAGGCACGAGAGGCAGCGGTCGATGTGCTTGACGGTCTCGGGCGGCGGGGCGGCGCCGGCCTCCAGCATGTTCTTGACCAGGTAGATGCGCCCGCGCGGGCTGTCGAGCTCGTCGCCGAGCAGCACATAAGTCGGGCAGGTCGCCGTGCAGAACCCGCAATGGACGCAGGCGCGCAGGATTTTCTCGGTCTGCGCCGTATCGGAATCGAGAAGCTGCTCCGGGGTGAAATCGGTCTGCACCGGCTTCAGGCTCCGTCGGCCATGCGGCCGGGATTGAGGATATGGCGCGGGTCGAACCCGTCCTTGACCCGCCGCGTCACCGCCGCCAGCGCTGGCGGCTGCGGCTCGAATACCGGCACGTCGCGGCGCAGGCTCGGGCTGCCGGCGATCAGCGTCGCGTGGCCCTGTCCGCCGACCGCCGCGCGGATGATCGCGGCGCCGCCGTCGCCGGCCTCCGGCACCGCGAGCCAGACGAGCCCGCCGCCCCAATCGAGAAACCACGCGGCATCGATTCGGCGCGCGACAGACTCGGCGATCTCGGCGCCCCGGCTCGGCGCGACCGAGACGCGCCACACCGCCCGTCCCCGCAGCCCGGCGAGCGGCGCGGCGGCGCCGATGCCGCGCCAGAATTGCGGGTCGTCGATGATCTCCGCGGCCCCCGCATCGCCGAATTCGCGGATGAGGGCGTCGCGGCGATAGGCGACCGACGGCGCCGGCCCCTCGACCCTGACCGCGACCCCGGACGGCAGCGCCAGCCCGGTCGGCAGATAGGCGGCGCCGGAAACCTCGTGCGGCGACCCCAGGACTCCCGCCATCACCGGCGCGGCGAGGGCCGGCGGCACGTCCCGGAACAGCACCGTCGCCACCGCCTCGGGCCGCGGCAGCACCTTGACCGACACCTCCTCGATCGCGGCGAGCGTCCCGTAAGACCCCGCCATCAGCTTGCACAAATCGTAGCCGGTGACGTTCTTGACCACCTTGCCGCCGGCCTTGAAGATTTCGCCGCGCCCGCTGACCCCGCGAAACCCGAGAAAATGGTCGCGCGCCGCCCCGGCCTTGACCCGCCGCGAACCGCTCAAATTGCAGGCGAGCGCGCCGCCGAGCGTCGGCCGCGCGTCCCGGCTCCCCAGCAGCTCCCGCCAATCCGGCGGCTCGAACGCCAGCATCTGCCCGTGCTCCTCAAGCAGCGCCTCGATCTCGTCGAGCGGCGTCGCCGCCCCGGCGGTCAGGACCAGTTCGGCGGGCTCGTATTCGCGCACCCCCGAGAGCGCGCCGAGGTCGAGCACGTGCGGTGTCTGCAACGGCCGCCCGAGCCCGCGCTTCGACCCGCCGGCGACCAGCTCGACCGGCTCCTCGGCGGCGAGCGCCGTCGCCACCGCCTCGCGCAATTCGTCAAGCGTCGCCGGGGAAAATCGGGTCATGCGCGATCAGGCGACCGGTTCGATCTCGACGAGCGTGTCACGCAACCGCTGCTCGGCCATCCACAAATCGCGCGCAGTCTGCATGTTGAGGTAGAGATCGGGGTTGGCGCCGGCGAGCCGTCCGAAGCGAAGGGCCATGTCGGCGGTCACCGAGCTCGTCCCGTTCAACACCGCGTAGAGCGCTGGGCGGGACACCTTCATGCGCCGAGCCGCCTCCGCGATCGGCAATTGCAGATGTTCGTCGAGAATCTCCCGCATCAATTCGCCGGGATGGGTCGGAGCTCGGGCAAGCGGACGCGTGACGGGTAAGTCGGGCATCGGTACACCTCTAATGATATTGCTCCAAGTCGACCCGCAGCGCGCGCCCTTCTTCCCACTCAAAAGTAATGCACCAGGGACCGTTGACATGAACGGAGTAGCGCTGCGGTCGCCCGTTCACCGGATGAAAATCGAAGCCGGGCTGCCGCAAAACTTCGAGCGTTCGTGCCGCATCCAGCGCGTCGAGACGGACCAGCGCCCGCCGTAGCAAATCCGGTCGGACCCTCGCTGTTTTTCCGGTCTCGAAAAGCTCTCTCAGGCCGCGATGTCGAAAGCTCTCGATCACCGGAAAATGTAAGGTATCGCCTAACACATGTTAAGTGCAACCTTACACTCAATACCGCGGCAGGTCCGGGTGCGGCACCTGGCCTCGATGGACGTGCAGCCGGCCGAGCTCGGCGCAGCGGTGCAGCGTCGGGAAGACCTTGCCGGGGTTGAGCAGCCCGTCCGGGTCGAAGGCGCATTTGAGCCGCTGCTGCTGGGCGAGGTCGGTCTCGTCGAACATCGCCGGCATCAGATCGCGCTTTTCGACGCCGACCCCGTGCTCGCCCGTCAGCACGCCGCCGACCGCGACGCAGAGCTTGAGAATGTCGGCGCCGAACGCCTCGGCGCGCTCGATCTCGCCCGGCGCGTTGGCGTCGTAAAGGATCAGCGGGTGCAGATTGCCGTCGCCGGCGTGAAACACATTGGCGACCGCCAGCCCGTGCTCCCGCGACAGCCCGCCGATCCGCACCAGCACCTCGGCGAGCCGACCGCGCGGGATCGTCCCGTCCATGCAGTAATAATCCGGGGAGATGCGTCCGACCGCGGGGAACGCCGCCTTGCGCCCGGCCCAGAAGGCGAGGCGCTCGTCCTCGTTCTCGCTGATGCGGATCGAGGCGGCGCGGTTGTCACGCGCGAGGCGGTCGACCGTCGCGATCAGATAGTCGACCTCGGCCTGCGGCCCGTCGAGCTCGACGATCAACAGCGCCTCGACATCGAGTGGGTACCCGGCATTGACAAAGGCCTCGGCGGCATGGATCGCCGGCCGGTCCATCATCTCCATCCCGCCGGGGATGATGCCGGCGCCGATGATCGCGGCGACGCAGTTGCCGGCATCCTCGGTGGTCGGGAAGCCGATCAGCAGCGCCCGCGCCATGCTCGGCTTTCTGAGGATGCGCAGCGTCACCTCGGTGACGACGCCGAGCAGCCCTTCCGACCCCGTCACCACCCCCATCAGATCGTAGCCCGCCGCGTCGAGGTGCTTGCCGCCGAGGCGGATCACCTCGCCGTCGATCAGCACCATTTCGAGGCCGAGCACGTTGTTGGTGGTGAGGCCGTATTTGAGGCAATGCACGCCACCCGAATTCTCGGCGATGTTGCCGCCGATCGTGCAGGCGATCTGGCTCGACGGATCGGGCGCGTAATAGAAGCCGGCCGCCTCGACGGCGTGGCTGACGCCGAGATTGGTGACGCCGGGCTGCACGGTGACGCAGCGGTTGGCGTAGTCGATCTCGATCACGCGGTTGAACTTGCCCATGCCGAGCAGGACGCCGTCGGCGAGCGGCAGCGCCCCGCCGGAGAGCGAGGTGCCGGCGCCGCGCGGCACCACCTTGATCCCCGCTTCCTTGCAATAGCGCAGGACGGCCGACACCTGCGCGACGGTCTCGGGCAGCACGACGACCAGCGGCGGCTGGCGGTACGCCGTCAGCCCATCGCTTTCGAACGCGCGGCGCTCGGGCTCCGACACGATGACGCCCTCGCCGGGCACGATGCGGCGCAGCGCCTCGGCGATCTCCTCGCGGCGGGCGACGACCCCCGCATCCGGTATCGGCATGTCCATGGCCGCGATCCCTCAAGCCGGGCGCGACCGCGCGGCGGTCAGCCCTGGCGGGCCTTATAGCGCGGGTTGGTCTTGTTGATCACATAGACCCGCCCCTTGCGTCGCACGATGCGGCAATTGACGTCGCGCTTTTTCAAGGTCTTGAGCGAATTGACGATCTTCATAGGACGGGTCCTTCGGGGCGCGCGGAAGATAGGGAGCGCGGGGCGCGAAGTCAATGCGGGACCCGGTGACGGTGTACGGCTCCGGCCTGTATACTGGATGTCGAAATTGGAGGTTGCCAACGGTCTCACGCTCGCTGTGCGTCGCCGGAGGATTCCAACCGAACTTCGCGCGAAAGCGCTCGCCGACTTTCTCATTCTCGATATTGCGATCGACGACTCGACCGGCGCAAACGCGTGGAACGCCACGCTGCATTTGGCCGACCGATTTGGATTGACCACTTACGACGCGGCCTATCTGGAGTCGGCCCAGCGCAACGCGCTGCCGCTTGCCTCGCTCGATCGGGCGTTGATCGCCGGCGCGATGCAGCTGGGAATTAGGGCGCTCGGCGCCTGAGCCCTACTTCGCCGCCTCGACCACCTGCCGCTCGGCCCGGCGCGCCTCGGCGGTGTCGTTGCGGCCGGAGAGGAAGGTTTTGATGTTGCGGGTGGCCTGGCGCAGGCGCTGGCGGTTCTCGACCAGCGCGATGCGAACGAAGCCCTCGCCGTATTCGCCGAACCCGACCCCCGGCGATACCGCGACGTTCGCGCGTTCCAGCAGCAGCTTGGAGAAGGCGAGGGTACCGAGCGTCTTGTATTCCTCGGGGATCGGCGCCCAGGCGAACATCGACGCGGCGGGCGAGGGGATCTCCCACCCGGCCTGCCGGAGACCGTCGACCAGCACGTCGCGCCGCGCCCTGTAGCGCTGGCGGACCTCCTCGATGCAGTCCTGCGGCCCGTTCAGCGCGGCGGTCGCGGCGACCTGGATCGGCGTGAAGGCGCCGTAATCGAGATACGATTTCACTCGGGTAAGCGCCGCGATCAGCCGCTCGTTGCCGACCGCGAACCCCATCCGCCACCCGGCCATCGAATAGGTCTTGCTGAGCGAGGTAAACTCGACCGCGATCTCCTTCGCCCCCGGCACCTCGAAGATCGAGGGCGGCGGCTTGCCGTCGAAATAGATTTCGGCATAGGCCAAATCCGACAGCACGAAAATATTGTGGTGCCGGCAGAAATCGACGATCTCGCCATAGAAGTCGAGGTCGACGGTCATCGCCGTCGGGTTCGCGGGAAAGTTCAGCACGATCGCCAGCGGCGCCGGGATCGAGTGCTTGACAGCCTTTTTCAGCTCGTCGAGGAAATCGATCCCCGGCCCGATCGGCACGTTGCGCACCGAGGCGCCGGCCATGATGAAGCCGAAGGAATGAATCGGATAGCTCGGGTTCGGCACCAGGATCACATCGCCCGGCGCGGTGATCGCCTGCGCGAGATTGGCGAACCCCTCCTTCGAGCCCAATGTCACGATGATCTCGCGCTCCGGGTCGAGCTCGACATTGAAGCGCCGCGCGTAATAGGCGGCATAGGCCCGGCGCAGCCCCGGAATTCCGCGCGACGACGAATAGCCGTGCGCCTTCGGGTTCTGCACCGCCTCGATCAGCTTGGCGACGATATGCGGCGGGGTTGGCCCGTCGGGGTTGCCCATGCCGAGATCGATCACATCGCGCCCGGCGGCGCGCGCCGTAGCCTTCAGCGCGTTCACTTCCGCAAACACGTAGGGCGGCAGGCGTTTGATGCGATAGAATTCTTCGGGCATGGCGGCACGCGGTTTCGTAAGGATTTGCGAAGCCGTCAGTTTACGGGTTGCCGTTCGCATTTGCGAGAAAAGATGCCGCGCCACGGGAAGACAAGGAGCGACGCATGACCGAGATCAAGGCGCTGGTACACGATGTTTTCGGCACGGTGGTCGATTGGCGCGCGGCGGTAACCGCGGATGGCGAGGCGCTCGGCAAGCGGCGCGGGATCACCGGTGTCGATTGGCAGCAAGTGGCGGATGAATGGCGCGGCCTTTACGCGCCGTCGATGAACAAGGTGCGCACCGGCGAATTGCCCTGGACCAATCTCGACGCGCTGCACCGGATGGCGCTCGACCTGCTGATCGAGAAATTCGGCATCAAGGGGCTCACCGAGGAGGACAAAACCTGGTTCAACCTGACCTGGCACCGGCTCCAGCCCTGGCCCGACTCGGTGCCTGGCCTGACGCGAATCAAAAAGAAATTCATCATCGCCACGCTGTCGAACGGCACGGTGCGGCTCTTGACCGACATGGCCAAGCATTGCGGCCTGCCGTGGGACACGGTGCTCGGCTCCGACCTCGTCAAGGCCTACAAGCCTGACGCCGCGATGTACCAGTCGGCGATCGAGTTCCTGGGGTCGGGCGATCCCGGCGCGGTGATGATGACGGCGGCGCACAACAACGACCTCGTCGCCGCATCCAAGCACGGGATGAAGACGGCCTACGTCAACCGCCCCTACGAGCACGGCACCAAGCAGAGCCGCGACTTCAAGGCCGAGCACGATTTCACCTACATCGCGGAGAGCTTCGAGGATTTGGCCACACGGCTCGGCTGCTGATCTGAACCGAGGTTCCACAAGTTGAACCACGGAGACGCGGAGCACGCGTGGTGGATCACCCTACCGCGGCGGGTGCGCGCGGATCGCGTCCTCGACCGGCTCGCAGCCCCAGCCCGGCCGGTCGGGCACCGCGAGGGTGCCGTTCTCGAACACCGGCTCGTGGGTGAACAGCTCCTTGTCCCAGGCGAGGCGGTCGACGTCGATCTCCATGATGCGGAGGTTTGGCGCCGCGGCAGCGAAATGGAGGTTCATAAACGAGGCGAGGTGGCCGTAGAAATTATGCGGCGCGATGTTGACCTCGAACGCCTCGGCCGCCGCGGCGATCTTCATCGCCTGCCACACCCCGTTCCACACCGCGTCGACGATCGCGACATCCATCGATTGGGCGCGGAAATAGGGCAGGAACTCGCGCACCCCCAACAGGGTCTCGCATGAGCTGATCGGGTGCGGGCTGTGGCTGCGGATATGCGCCAGCGCCTCGGCGTTGTAGCTGTCGATCTCGACCCAGAACATGTCGTAGGGCGCGATCGCGCGGAGGATTTTCAGGTACCCCTCGGTCTTGGCGTTGAAATTGAGGTCGAGAAGGATGTCCATGTCCGGCCCCGCGCCGTCGCGAAAGGCTTCGAGGTGGGCGCAGAGGTTGCGCAGCACCTTCTTCTCGACATTGAGCTCCGGATAAAAGGGCCGGGCAAAGCCGGGGACCCAGCCGGTCGCGGTGTTGCCTTCATAGATAAAAGCGTTGGTCTTCAGCGCCGAAAAACCCTTGTCGCGCGCCTCCGCGCCGAGCGCCCTGACGCCGTCGAGATTGGTGATCGCCGGCGGATAGAATTCCGGGCGGCTGATCCGCCAGGTGCCGCAATGCGACCAATAGACCCTGACACGGTCGCGCATCTTGCCGCCGAGCAGCACGTGGCACGGCACGCCGAGCGCCTTGGCCTTGGCGTCGAGCAGCGCGTTCTCGATCGCGCCCAGCCCCTCGGCGACGACGCCGCCCGCCGCCGGGCGGGTCGAGGCGTAAAGCTCGGCATAGATGCGCTCGTGGTCGAACGGGCTTTGCCCGACGACGCGCGGCCGGCAGCGCTCGATCACGGCCGAGACGCCGGGCGAGCCGAACCCTTCGTCGAACTCGCTCCACCCGACGATGCCGTCGTCGGTCGTCGCCTTCAGAAAGTAGTAGTTGCGCCAGCCCGCGTCGGCGCGCAGCACCTCCAGCCCGGTGATTTTCATCGGGCGGGGCTAGGCCGCGGCGCGGATCGCGGCGGCTTTGACCTCCTTATCGACGGTCGCTTCGTACTTGCCGAAGTTCTGCTCGAAGTCGCGGGTCAGGCCGCGCGCGGTGGTGTCGTAGGCCTTCTTGTCGGCCCAGGTCGCGCGCGGGTCGAGCACCTCGGCCGGTACGTCGGCGGCGCTTTCCGGCACCAGGAACCCGAAATTCGCGTCCTTGCGCATCGGCGCGTTGGCGAGGCGGCCGTCGAGCACCGCGCGCAACAGGCCGCGGGTATGGCCGATCGCCATCCGCTGCCCGACGCCAAAGGCGCCGCCCGACCAGCCGGTGTTCACCAGCCAGCACTTGGCGCCGTATTTGGTGATCCGCTCGCCGAGCATCTTGGCGTATTCGGTCGGCCGGCGCGGCATGAACGGCGCCCCGAAGCAGGTCGAGAACGTCGCCTGCGGCTCGCTGCCGAGCCCCACCTCGGTGCCGGCGACGCGCGCGGTGTATCCCGACAGAAAGTGGTACATTGCCTGCTCGGCGTTGAGCTGCGCGATCGGCGGCATTACCCCGAAGGCATCGCAGGTCAGCATGATCACGTTGGTCGGGTGCGGCGCGAGCCCGGTCGGCGACGCGTTCGGGATGAAATCGAGCGGGTAGCAGGCGCGGGTGTTCTCGGTCAGCCGGTTGTCGTCGACATCGGGCATCCGCGTCCGCGGGTCGAGCACGACGTTTTCCAAAACCGTGCCGAACCGGGTGATCGTCGCGTAAATCTCGGGCTCGGCCTTCGGCGACAGGTTGATCACCTTGGCGTAGCAGCCGCCCTCGAAATTGAAAATGCCCCGGGGGCTCCAGCCGTGCTCGTCGTCGCCGATCAGGGTGCGCGAGTTATCGGCCGACAGGGTCGTCTTGCCGGTGCCGGAGAGCCCGAAAAAGATCGCGCTGTCGCCGTTCGGCCCGACATTGGCCGAGCAGTGCATCGGCAGCACGTCCTTGGTCGGCAATACGAAGTTGAGATAGCCGAAGACGCATTTCTTGACTTCGCCGGCATAGCGGGTGCCGCCGATCAAGACGAGGCGCTCGGCGAAATTGACGAAGATAAAGGTCTCCGAGCGGATGCCGTCGAGCTCGGGGATCGAATGAAACTCCGGCGCGTGCAGGATCGTGAACGAGGGCTCGAACCCGGCCAGCTCCTTCGCCTCGGGGCGGATGAACATGTTGCGCGCGAACAGGCTGTGCCAGGCGCTCGGGCTCACCATCCGCACCGGCAGTCGGTACTCCGGGTCGGCGCCGCAATAGAGGTCCTGCACGAACAGCTCGCGGCCCTGCAGATAGGCCAGCACGCGCTGGTGCAGGCTTTCGAACCGGGCCGGGCTGATCGCCTGGTTGACCGAGCCCCAATCCACGGTGTCGTGCGTCCCGGCCTCGTCGACGATGTATTTATCGCGCGGGCTGCGTCCGGTGTGCTTGCCGGTATTGACGACAAACGAGCCCCCGAGGCCCACCTCGCCTTCCCCGCGGCGCACCGCGTGCTCGAACAGGAACGGCATTTGCAGGTTCCAGTGGATCGGCTCGAGATGCCGCATCCCCTGCTTTACGAGGTCGAAGCGAGGCTTTCGATCCACCGCCTGATCCAAGGGCTTCCTCCGTTAGATGCCGAGCGGCGTCGCGCTCAGCCTTTAGGGTTCGCGTGGGGCGGCAAAATAATGCCGCGACCAGGTGTTGGGCAAGCGGCGCGGGCTACCTCGACCAGTGCGATAAGCGCGGCGCGGGCCTCCCTTGGATCGCGAACCGGCGCGGCGAACTCCCGGCGGACGGTTTTCGCGCCGCGCCTGAGGTCGATCCCCTCGGGGTCGATGCCCGTCATCCGCCAGCCCCGGCCGGGCGGCGACAAAAGGCGTACCGCTTCGGCATGGTCGGTGTTCATGTGCGCGACGATCTCCGCCTCGGCCTCGGCGAGCGCGGTCAGCTCGCTGTCGACGCGCAGGTGGGCGCCGTCGACCCACGTGATCCGGCCGAACCCGGCGACGAGATGGCCGCGCGCGGCGGCGACGCGGTAGAGGCGGAAATCGGCGAACCCCGCATAGCGTGCGGCCGTCGGGTGGCGCGCGACAAACCGGGCGCGGGCCGCGTCGTCGTCGACCGCGCTCGCTTCGCCGATCACCGACAGGCGCGGCCCGGCGAGCGGATCGGCATGGCCCTCGGTGTCCTCGAACAGCAGCGAGAGGCGCGGGTCGGCGCGAAGGTTGGCGCTGTGCTGCGCGAGGTCCGACAGCAGCAACAGCGGATTGCCGGCGATGTCGCAGGCCGTCGCGACGAGCGAGGCATAGGGGGCGCCGCCCAGGCTCGTCGCCAGCGCCGCGTGTCCGCGTCCGCGAATGAGCCGCCGCGCCACGAGCGAGGGATCGGTCGCCGCATCCTTGCCTAGAATCGTCATGCCGCAGCATAGCCTAACCGGCGGCATTCTGCGGGGTCGCCTTTGTCTTGGCCGAAAGGCGACTTATCTATTCGCCAAGCGATCCTCGTCCCGCGCCTCGGCGCCGGTGGCGAGTGAATGAAGGGGGACCCCTGTGAGCAATACGATTGCCCTCGTCGACGACGACCGCAACATCCTGACCTCCGTGTCGATGGCGCTCGAGGCCGAGGGGTTTTCGGTGCGCTGCTATGCCGACGGCGCCGAGGCGTTGCGCGGGGTGACGGCCCAGCCGGTCGACCTCGCCGTGCTCGACATCAAGATGCCGCGCATGGACGGGATGGAGCTCCTGTCCCAGCTGCGCCGCAACAGCCCGATCCCGGTGATCTTCCTGACCTCCAAGGACGATGAGGTCGATGAGCTGCTCGGCCTCAGGATGGGCGCCGACGACTACATCAGAAAGCCGTTCTCGCAGCGCCTCTTGATCGAGCGTATCCGCGCCCTGATCCGCCGCGAGGAGCTGGCGCGCGACCGCGGCGAGGAGGGGCAGGGCGAGCCGGTTATCGTGCGCGGCCAGCTCGTGCTCGATCCGGCCCGCCATCTGTGCACCTGGCGGGGCGACCACGTCGAGCTGACCGTAACCGAGTTTCTGATCCTCAAATCGCTCGCCCAGCGGCTCGGCCACGTCAAAAACCGCGACCAGCTGATGGACGCGGCCTATGGCGAGCACATCTATGTCGACGACCGCACGATCGACAGCCACATCAAGCGCTTGCGCAAAAAATTCAAGGCCGTCGACAACGAATTCGCCCAGATCGAAACCCTCTATGGCGTTGGTTACCGATACCGCGACCGCTAATCCGCCGGCGCCGCCGCGGCTGGTCGAGCCGGAACCCGCCGCCGTCGCGCCGGCGCGCGATCCGCGTCCGGTAGGCGAGGCCCGCGCCCGCGCTCGGCGGCGGCTGTCGCCGCTGACCCGGCGGATCGTCGCGGTCAACCTGCTGCCGCTGGCGCTGCTCGCGGTCGGCTTTCTCTATCTCGGCAAGTTCGAGCAGAGTCTCATCGGCCAGCAGATCGAATCGCTCAAGACCCAGGGCGAAATCTTTTCGGCCGCCCTCGGCGAGGGCGCGGTGCTCGATTCGGCCGACGAGGGCCAGATCCTCGTGCCGGCCCTCTCGCGCGACATGATGCGCCGTCTCGCCGAGCCGACCCGCACCCGCGCCCGTCTCTTCGCCCTCAACGGCAAGCCAATCGCCGACAGCCGGCTGCTGCGCGGCGCCGGCGACGCGGTCCAAGTGACCGAGTTGCCGCCGCTCACCAACGAGGGGGCGATCGGCCGGTTTTTCGACCGCGTCTACGACTGGGTCGGCGAGCTCCTGGCCCGCGGCCGTCACTACCCGGTCTATCACGAGAGCGAGGACGGCACCGCCGAGCATTATCCCGAGGTCATGCGCGCGCTGCACGGCGAGACCGGCTCGTTCGTGCGCAGCGATCCGAGCAACGGCGGTCTGGTGATCGGCGTCGCGGTGCCGGTGCAGCGCTACAAGGAGGTGCTCGGCGCCCTGCTGCTCTCGACCAGCAATGGCGAGATCGAGGACGAGCTGCGTCTCGT
>DASUIE010000005.1:0-7399 GCA_036273175.1 Allostellaceae bacterium | reverse complement strand
GGTCGGCCTGGATGATCGCCGAGAGGCGCTCCGCCGCATCCCGCTGCGACCTGCCGACCCATTTGACGTGCTCGACGACGGCGCGCTGCCGGCGCCGGCGCCGGCGCGCGATCAGGACCGCCGCCACGATGAGCGCGCCGGCGACCCTGTCCAGCGTGTGAGTTTCCGACGGGGGAGGGCCGGAACCCGGTCTTACCGCGGCGGGTGCGCCGGACCGGGCGTCGAACGCCGCCCGCGCCGCGTGTTCCCAGCGGAACTGGGACAGCTGCGACGACATCGCCAGCACACCCGAACCGACGATGCCGAGCACGACGACCGCGGCAAGGAGGTTGGCGAGCCAATCCGGGCGCCGGCCCTCGCCTCCATTGGAACCCATGCGACCCGCCCTCCGGTTGCGGCCGGATGTTTGCCGCGGCGCGCGAGGGGTGCGAGTCGGGTCGCCTATCCTCATGCGGCGACGCCAAAAGTGCTGATCGAGGCGCGGCCCCTTCATCCCGTTATCGGGGAATCGCCCCCATCTCCCCGGCGACCCGCACCCTCACGCGCAACGCGTTGCCCGGCAGGTAGGCGAGCGGCATGTCCTCGACTTCGATCGTCTGGATCGTCGCCGGGTCTGCGCCCGCCTCGGTCGCGCGCGCCACGGCCTGGGCTTCGGCGGCGGCGATGGCTTCGGCGCGCGGCATGTCGCGGTAGACCTGGTCGGTCTCGCCGCTGATCTGCGCGGTCGCGGCGCCGACCGCGTTGGCGCAGTCGCCATGCGGCACGCGGATCACCTCGGCGACCCCGGCGAGCCGGTCGGGCACCAGGAAGGCCCCGCCGCCGACCGCGATCAGCGTCACCTCGCCGGCCTCGGTCTTCATCCGGTCGACCGCGTCCTCGATCGTCGCGCGGGCGAGGGCGAGCACCGCCTCGGCGGTCCGGCGGTCGATCCGCGGCGGTCTGTCGCCGATCGCCGCGATCCCGGCGGCAACCGCGGCGTCGGTCGCGGTGACGGTGCCGCCGCCGAAAACCTGCGCCTCCTCGACCAGCCGGTACCCGACGCTTTGCGGGCCGACCGCGAGCGGCGCCTCCCGGACGATGCTGCCGCCGCCGAGCCCCAGCGAGAACAGGTCGGGCATGCGGAAGAGGGTGCGCACCTCGCCGATCTCGACCACCGAATTGGCCTCGCGCGGAAAGCCGCGGCGGAGCTGGCCGATATCGGTCGAGGTGCCGCCGACATCGACGACCATCGCCTCCGCGATCCCGGAGAGAAACGCCGCGCCGCGCATCGAATTGGTCGCGCCCGAGGCAAAGCTCATCACCGGCAGCGCCACCGCCGCCTCGGCCGACATCACCGTCCCGTCGTTCTGGGTGATGTAGAGCGGCGCGTCGATCTTGGCGACCGCCTCGCGGAACCCGGCGATCGTGTCGCGGGCGAGACCGGCGAGCGCGGCGTTGAGCAGCGCCGCGTTCTCGCGTTCGAGCAGCCCGATGCGGCCGAGCCGGTGCGACAGCGTCACCGCCGCGCCCGGGCATTCCTCGGCGAGGATTTGGCCGGCGCGCTCCTCGTGCGACGCGTCGAGCGGCGAGAAGATCGACGACACCCCGACCGCGGCGATGCCCTTGGCGCGGATCGCGCGGGCGGCTTCCCGCATCGCCGCCTCGTCGAACGGCATGATCTCGCGGCCGTCGACATCGTGCCCGCCTTCGAGCATGAACATTTCGGCGCGCACCAGCTCGGCGAGATCCGCCGGCCAGTCGCAGAACGGCGGCAGCGAGGCGCTTGCCGGCAGGCCGATGCGGATCGCCGCGACCCGCGAGAGGCTCCGGCGCTGCACCACCGCGTTGATGAAATGCGTCGTGCCGATCACCACGGCGTCGGCGCGGCCCTTGACCGCGGGGTGGCGGGTCAGTGCGGCGAGGGCGGCGACGATGCCGCCGGTGACGTCGGCCGTGGTCGGCGCCTTGACCGCGTGGACGATGCGCGCGCCGTCGAGCAGCACCGCGTCCGTATTGGTGCCGCCGACATCGATCCCGATCCGCCTCATGCGAACACGGACTTGAACTCGATGTCGTAGCCGAAGGCGCGGGGGCCGACATGGCTCAGGCCCTTCGGCGTCAGGAACACCGCCGGCGCGGGCAGGGCGATCGCCGTCACCCGCATCCCGTAGCGGATCGTCTCGGTGCCGAAGGCGTTGCCGCTCACCGTGTCGAGCACGCAGATGAGGTCGGGTGACATCGCGACCGCCTTGCCATTGCGCCAGGCCACCACCCATTCGTTCTGGAAGGCGAGTTCGAGGCCGGCGCCGCGGTCCTCGTCGAGCCCCTCGATTTTCGCGGTGCCGCGCAGAAACCCCTCGGTCGTGCGGCGGGCGACATCGACGACCTTGCCGCGGAACAGCACCTTGCCGCCGGCCTCGTCGAGCACCGCCGCGATCGGGTCGGCGTGCGCCTGCCGCGCCTCGCGCACCCGGCGGCCGATGCCGATCGCCTTCGAGGTGGTGAAATGGATGCCCCAGTCCTTGACCTCGCGGCCGGTGCGGGGGGCTTTGCAGGTCGAGGCGATCGACCCCATCTCGGTGCAGATTTTGCGGCTCGCCCGCTCCATCCACTTCCAGCTCGGCACCTTGGCGACGATCGACTCGATGCCGCGCGGGTCGTAAAGCGCGCAGGGATAGGGGGTCAGGTCGCCGACCGCGACCGAGGTCATCTGCGCCTCGGGATAGGCGCGGCCCATCGTGTCGGCATCGACCACCGGGAGGCCGAGATGCGCCGCCGCCATCAGCGGCTGGATCGAGTTGTTGCCGCCGATCTCCAGCGACATCACGGCGCGGAACCTCCAGCCGCCGAACTCCTCCTGCATCCGCACCGCGCGGGCGATGTTGCGGCTGTCGGCGAGGCGCTCCTGGCCCACGAGCGGCGCCCCCATGTTGGAGACCACCGCGACCTTGTCGTCGTCGGCGAGGTCGAGCGGCGAGATCAGGCTGACCCGGTGTCCCTCGGCGTAAAGCCGCCGCATGTTGAGGAGGCCCAGATACGGGCTGCCGCCTCCGCCGGTGCCGAGGATCCAGGCCCCGACCGCGAGCGACTCGATGTCGTCGAGGGTGATTTCGCGCGGGGTCACCGTCCCGCCCGCTCGACCTGCATCCGCGCCAGGAACGGCAGCAGCGGATGCGTCCCCATCGCGACGATGGCCTTGTGGTCGAGCGCGACGAGGGCGGCGCGCTGCTCCGGCGTCAGCGCGAAGCGGGCGGCATAGGCGGCACGGTCGGCGAGGTATTCGGCGCGCCGGTCGGCGTCGTGGGTGATGCCGTGCAGCGCGTCGATCAGGCTCACCAGCTCGGGCTTGATCGACGGGTAGTGCAGTTCGGCCGGCGCCGGCGGCCCGCCCCACCAGCCGAGCGAGGCGTAGTTGTGGTGCCAGCTCGGGTCCAGGCTCACGACATCCGGCTTGCGCTCGCCGAGCATCCCGGCCGCGGCGGCCCAGCACCGCAGCTCGATATTGCCGGCGCGGTCGAGCTCCTCCTCGCTGTAGCCGATCAGCGATTTGAGGTTGCCCGCGGCGAGCCGCGCCAGCGCCGCCTCGTCCCAGGCGAGGTCGGGCTCGGCATAGCGTTCGGTGCCGGGAAAATGCGACATGCCGCCGCTCGCCAGCGCGACCGTGCGCAGCCCGAGCGCCGTGACCACCCGCGCCAGCGCCTCGCCAAACGCATAGCAGCGCTCGATCGTCGGCTGCGGCGGCAGGTAGGCGTTGACCGAGATCGGCAGCACCGGGTCGTCGATGCCGAGATGGGTCAGCGGGATGCCCATCGCGTAGTCGATCTTGCCGGTGCTGGTAAAGGCCGGGTCGAAGCCCTGGCGGTACAGCGCGCGCACGATCGCGATCCCGGTCTCGCCCGGCACCCGCCAGTCGAACTCGCGGCCGGCGAAGCTGCCCCGCGCGCTCCCGCCGACATGCACGGTGAAGGCCGGGCACACGCTATGGAAATACTGCTCGGCGTGGTCGTTGCCGAAGATGATCCACAGATCGGGCTTGAGCGCCTTGAGCCGGCCGCCGATCTCCTTCGCCACCGTGCGCACCCGCTCGACGGTGGCGCGGTCCTCGGTCTCGGGCATCGTGAAGAATTGCGGCGCGTGGGGCAGCATCGCCCCGCCGATGACGCTGGTCTCGGCCATCGCCGCCTCAGCCCCCGAACAGCTCGCCGACCGCCTTGGCGACGACCGCGTTCGACAGGATCACCGGCAGCTCGATCCCGGCGAGCATGTCGCGGTGCCGCTCGGTAAAGCCGATGCAGTCGAGCAGCACCGCCTCGGCGCCCTCGTCGCGCAGCTTCCTGCCGGTGGCGAGCATCGTCTCCGGGCCGTCGTTATAGGGGCTGACCGAGGTGAAGATCGGCGGCTTCGCGAGCGGTCGCCACTTGTCGCGCTCGCTGTCGATCTGCGAGGCGATCGGCACGATCACGCCGAGCTGCCGCTTCTCGACAAGCCCCGCGACGGTCGCCGGGATGATGTGGTCGGGCTCCACCAGCCAGGCCTTGTCGCAATGCAGCCCCTCGAAGGTGCCGGTGCACAGGATCAGGATCACGTCGCAGCCTTCGCCTTCGAGGCCCTTGAGCGCCGCCTCCGCCCCGTCGCGCATCCGGTCGCGCGACAGCTCGACGACGCGGCCGTCCTTGAGGCGGGTGACGAGCGCCGCCTCGCCGCCCCGGGCGAGATAGCGGTCGTCGATCTCGGCGTGGCTGAGCCCGTCGAGGATGCCGCGATGGATGCGCCGCACGCCGTCGGGCACGTGCCGGTCGATGATCGGCACGACATCGGGCCGCGGCGCCTGGCCGATCGTCAGCGTGCCGAGCGTTCCGTCGCGCATCGCCCCTCCCTAGCCCTTGACCCCGCCGCGGGTCAGCCCCGAGGCCATGTAGCGCCGCAGGGCGTAGAAGATCACGACCGGCGGGATCGAATACACGACCGACATCGCCATCATGTAGTTGTACGGCGAGTCGTCGTCGTCGAAGATTTGCTCGAGCCCGACCGCCACGGTGGTGTGCTCGCCCGCGGCCAGGAACAGGTACTGGTAGAGATAGTCGTTCCACGCGAAGAGCAGCGCATAGGTGCCGACCGCCGCCAGCGCCGGCGCCATCAGCGGCACATAAATCTTCACGTAGACCTGCCAGACCGAAGCGCCGTCGATCCGCGCCGCCTCGTCGAGCTCGATCGGGATCAGCTTGCCGGCCTGCTGCAGCACCAGGATCGCGTAGGGCGTCGCGAAAGCGACCTCGGCCGTGATCACCGACCAGGGGTTCTCCATCAGCCCGTACTGGTGCATGATCCGGTAGAACGGGATCACCAGCGTCGACGACGGGATCACATAGGTGAGGAGCGCGATGTCGTTCAGCATCCACTCCCGGGTCAGCCGCAGGCGGCTGACGGCGAAGCTGGCGAGCGAGCCGACCAAGACCGTCAGCACCATCACGGCCAGACCGATATAGGTGCTGTACCCGAGCTGCTGCCAGAAAAACTCGACGTCGTCGACCCCGCCGTTCCACAAGCCGATGAAGGCGTCGAGCGTGGCGTGCTCGGGCCACAGCAACCCGGAGAACTCGTCGTAGCCGTTTGGGTTGAACGCGATGAACAGCATGTTGTAGACGGGGATCAGCGACCACACGGCGACGACGATCCCGAGCAGGATCGACCCGGCCTCGATCAGCACCTTGCGCAGGCGGTAGTTGGGGCGGCGCGCGGGACGCCCACTCCGGCCGGGCACGGCGAGGACGCTCACAACTGCACCTCCGCGGTCCGCAATTTCCGCATCAACAGAACCACGACCGCGATCATCACCGGCACGATCGACAGCCCGGCGGCGACGCTGAGATGCGGCTTGGCGAGCTCCAGCGCATAGATCATCCCCTGCGTCGCCAGAACGTCCGTCGATTGCGCCGGGCCGCCGTCGCTGACGAAATGGGTGACGGTGAAGTCGCTGACCGTCCAGATCGTCGAGATCAGGGTGCTGATCAGGTACAAATTCGCCAAAAGCGGGACCGTGATGCGGCGGAAGAGGTCGAGCGGCCCGGCGCCGTCGACCCTGGCCGCGTCATACAATTCCTCCGGGATCGCCATGCGCCCGGCGAGGAAGATCAGGGTCCACAGCGGCATCCATTTCCAGACGTAGCTGATCATGTTGCAGACGAGGGCCAGCCAATGCGAGGCGAACCACATCGGCCCGTCGATGCCGAACAGGTTTAGCAGGAGCGTATCGATCAGCCCCTGCTCGCTGACGAACATCCAATGGAACGACAGGTACGAGGGCACCGCCGGCAGGACCCAGGGCAGGATGTAGATGACGAGCAGCGCCTTGATCCAGCGCCGCTTGCGCATGAAGAAGCCGGACAGCAACAGCGCCGCCAGCATCTTGACGTTCACCGCGACGCCGACGAAGACCAGCGTGTTGAGCAGGGCCTTCCAGTAATTCGGGTCTTCCGCCAGCTCGGCGTAGAGCGCGGGGTTCGCGCCCATCCACAGCCCGTAGGCCATCGGATAGAGGACGAGCGCCACGAACACCGCCAGGTACGGCACGACAAACGCGATCGCCCAGCCCAGCTCCGAGCCGTGCAGGTGCCGATGCCACGAGGGTGGCGGGCGCCGAGCCGAAACATGCCGAGGCAGCGCGAAGTCGGTCATCCGGGAGAGATTGCGTCTCTTGGCCGGGAATGACAACGTAACTTCATGTCTTGCCCGGCGACAGCCGAGATTCCCGTGGGATGAGCGGCCCGCTCGCCGGCCTCCGCGTCGTCGACCTGACGCGCATCCTCGCGGGTCCGTTCTGCACGGCGATGCTCGCCGACATGGGGGCCGAGGTCATCAAGGTCGAGACGCCGGGTCAGGGCGACCCGCTGCGCGGGCAGGGGGCGATCCGCGACGGCCTCTCCTGGTACTTCGCCTCGTTCAACCGCAACAAGAAATCGGTGACGCTGAACCTGCGCCGCGACGAAGGGCGGGAAGCGCTGGCGCGGCTGATCCGCACCGCCGACGTTCTGGTCGAGAACTACCGGCCGGGCGTCCTCGCGGCGATGGGGTTCGACACGGCGCGGCTGAAGGCGCTAAGGCCCGACCTCGTCGTCTGCGGCCTGAGCGGGTTCGGCGATGGCGGGCCCTACCGCGACCGGCCCTCCTTCGACTTCATCGCCCAGGCGATGAGCGGGTTCATGGCGGTGACCGGCGAGGCTGGCGGCGCTCCGATGCGCGCCGGGCCGCCGATCGCCGATCTCGTCGCCGGGCTTTACGGCGCGCTCGGGGTTTGCGCGGCGCTGGTCAGGCGCGGCAATACCGGGGCCGGCGAACGCGTCGGCGCCAGCCTTAACAGCGGGCTCGTCAGCCTCCTGGCCTTCCTCGCCGCCAACTACTTCGCGACCGGCGAGGTGCCGGC
>DASUIE010000004.1:0-22972 GCA_036273175.1 Allostellaceae bacterium | reverse complement strand
CGGCGGTAACCCTGTACGGGGCGATCGCCAAGGCCGGCCTGCCGCGCAACTTTCACCCGGTCGCGGAGGCCGCCGAATGAGCGAACCGGTCTCACAAGCGAAATTCGCCGAGATGCTGAAGGACGCGGGCCTCGACCCGCGCCACGACCCCGGGCGCTTCGAGGAGCTGCGCCAGGGCACGGCCTTTCTCGACCGCGTTCGCCGCACCGTGCGCCGCCCGCGCGACAGGGCCGCCGAACCCGCCCATATCTTCGTCCACCCAAAAGGGTGAGCCGCACGGCATGGCCGCTATTGCGGGCAGGACAGACCGAATTCCGGCCGGGCGGTCGACACCGACCCCGTCGCCGGTAGGCACAGCGTCTGCAGCATCCCGCCCGATCCACCTCCGCGCCCACCCGAACCTGAACCCGCAGCCGCCGGCGCGATCGAATTCGAACCCGACCCACTCGCCGCCGAGCCCGTCGTCGCCGCCGTCGCCGCATTGGAACCCGCGCCCGCCGCGTTCGGCGACCCCGAGGACGGCAGGCGCGGCAGCTCGACCGCGCCGGCGCCGACCTGCCCGCCGCCCAGATTGCCCGGCGCCGGGCCGCCCTGCGCTGCTGCCGGCACGGCCGCGCCAAGCAGCAGCATCAGCGTCGCGAACACGATTTTCATGTCTGGGCAACGCGGGGGCCGGGCGCCGGTTCCGGGCCGCGCAGCACCATTGACGGAGGGCAGTCATGGCCGACCCGACCCAACTCTCTCTAGGCGATGCCAGCCGCGCGATGGCCGCCGGCAAGCTGTCGCCGGTCGAGCTGACCCAGGGCTATCTCGAACGCATCGCCGCGCTCGACGGCGAGTTGCATTCCTATCTCCTGACCCTTCCCGACGCCGCGCTCGCCGCCGCGCGCGAGGCCGAGGCCGAGATCAAGGCCGGGCGTCGCCTCGGCCCGCTGCACGGCATCCCGATCGGTCTCAAGGACATTTACAAGACCAAGGGCATCCGCACGACCGCCGGCAGCCGCGTCTACGAGACCCATGTGCCAAGCGAGGACGCCGAGACCTGGGTGCGCTTACGCAATGCCGGCGCGATCCTGCTCGGCAAGCAGGAGACGCACGAATTCGCGATCGGCGGCCCCGATTTCACCCTGCCCTTTCCGCCCGCGCGCAACCCGTGGAACACCGCGCATTACCCGGCCGGTTCGTCGAGCGGTTCGGCCGCGGCGGTCGGCGCGCATCTTTGCGCCGCGGCGATGGGGTCGGACACCGGCGGCTCGATCCGCGGCCCGGCCGCCTATTGCGGCCTCGCCGGGCTCAAGCCGACCTATGGCCGCGTCAGCCGGCGCGGCGTCTTTCCGCTCAGCTACACCCTCGACCATTGCGGCCCGCTGACCCGCACGGTCGAGGATTGCGCGCTGATGATGCAGGTCCTCGCCGGCCACGACCCGCTCGATCCGGCCTCGGTCGACGTGCCGGTTCCCGACTACGCCGCCGCGCTGACCTCGCGCCTCGACGGGATGCGCATCGGCGTGATCCACCATTGGCACGAGACGGACGCGGTCGCCGGGTTCGGCCCCGAGAACGCGCCGTCGCCAGCCTACATCGCCGCTTTCGACGCCGCCTGCCGCACCCTCGAAAGCCTGGGCGCCAAGGTCACCGACCTCACGGTCTCGCCGCTGATCGATTTCGCCGACGCCAACCGGATCATCATGATCAGCGAGGCTTACGCGCTGCACGAGGCGGATTTCCGCCAGCGCCCGCAGATTTTCGGCCGCCACATGTTCGCGCGGATCGGGCTCGGCGCCTTCCTCTCGGCGGCGGATTACGTCGAGGCGACCCGCCAGCGCCGCGAGCTCTGCGCCGAGTTCGCCGTCGCGACGCAAGAGGTCGACGCGGTCGTTTCAGCCAACGCGACCGGCCCGGCGCCCCGCATCGACCAGGTCGGCACCTGGAGCACGTTCAACCGCGCCTCCTATACCGCGCCCTACAACCTGACCGGCTTGCCGGCCTTGTCGGTGCCGATCGGCTTCACGAACGACCTTCCGCTCGCCTTCCAGGTTGCCGGCAAGCCGTTTGCCGAGGCGGCGGTGCTTCGGGTCGGCCACGCCTTCGAGCAGGCGACCGAGTTCCACAAGCGGCGTCCGGCCATCGCCGCGCCGCTGCGGTGAGACGCCTCGCGCTCGCGGTCGCGTTGGCGCTGGCGGCGGCGGGCTGCGCCATCCTCGGCCCGCCCGACCCCAACGACGCGCAGCAGGCCATCGTCGACCTCAAATTCGCCGGCACCGGCACGCCGGCGGACCTGACCGTCACCGGCGAGGCCGTGCAGCGCGGCGACAAGATCGAAATCTCCGCCGGCACCAACAGGCCCGCGGCGATCGCCGTCTTTCGTGTCGCGCGCGGCGGCGAGACCAAAATTGTCGCCCGCTCGACCGATGGCCGGGTTCAGACCTCGGTTCCGGCCGGCAAGGGCGGGATCGAGCTGTTCGAGTTTCTTGCGGCGACCGACGCGACGGCTTGGCCATTCACCCGGCAGGCCGTCGATCTGGGCTCGACCACCCGGGCCATCGCCACCGATCTGTCAACGACCTTCCGCGGCGCCAAGAAGGGCACCGTCGCCGTCGCCCACACGCTGATCAAGGTCGATTGACGCTCACCCGACGGGGACGAAATCGTAGACTCCGACCCCCTGGATGATCATGAACCGGCACGGGCCGCCATCGACGCCGTGGACGTAATGCGCGGTCTTGGGCGGCACCGCGCAGCGGTCGCCCTTTTCGAGCCGGTGCAGGCGGCGCGGCGCCCGCGTCTCGATCTCCATCGGCCCGTCGAGGCAAACCATCTGATCGGTGATCTCGCTGTGGTAGTGCCACGGGATCGACTGCCCAGCCGCCAGGGTCAGGACTTGGACCCGCAAATCCGCCCCCTCCGCGACCAGCTCGCGATGCGACAGCTCGTATTCGCCCCGGTTGCGCGACTGCATGGCGGCCTCCCTGGTTCACCCATGATTCGCCCGACACCGGCTCCGCCGCAAGCGCCCTGACGCGGGAAACGCCGCCGCCAGCCTCGCCTCGGCGCGCCCGATTGCCCGGCCACCCGCCGCTGCTATCGTCGAGGCATGGAACGGATACGGAACAATGGGCGTCTTGTACCCTCGCCGTTTGACGAGCTGAACCCGGCCCAGCGGCGCGCCGTCGATTATCCCGCTAACGCGCCGCTGCTGATCGCGGCCGGCGCCGGCACCGGCAAGACCAAGACGCTGACCCATCGCGTCGCCCGGCTGATCCTCGACGGCGCCGATCCGCGCCGCATCCTGCTCCTCACCTTCAGCCGCCGCGCCGCCTTCGAGATGACCCGGCGGGCGCAGGCCGCGCTGTCCGCCGCGCCGGGCAAGGTCGAGGGCGCGTTCCTTCCCTGGTCCGGTACGTTCCATGCGATCGGCAACCGGCTGCTGCGGCTGCACGCCGACGCGCTCGGTCTCGACCCGAACTTCACCGTGCTCGACCGCGCCGATGCCGCCGACCTGCTCGACCTCGTGCGGCACGACCAGGGCTTGTCGCGCACCAAATCGCGTTTCCCGAAAAAAGGCACCTGCCTGTCGATCTATTCCTACACGGTCAATGCAGGCTGCGCGCTCTCCGAGACCCTCGAACGCGGCTTCCCGTGGTGCTCCGATTGGGAGGATGAGCTGAAGCGCCTGTTCGGCGCCTATGTCGCGGCAAAGCAGCGCGATTCGGTCTTCGATTACGACGACCTCCTGCTGTACTGGCGCGAGGCCTTGGCTTCGCCTGGGGTCGCGGGGCGGATGCGCGGCCTTTTCGACCACATTCTCGTCGACGAGTACCAGGACACCAACGCAATCCAGGCCGCGATCCTGATGGCTCTGGCGCCCGCCGGCGCCGGCCTCACCGTGGTCGGCGACGACGCCCAGTCCATCTATGGCTTCCGCGCCGCGACGGTGCGCAACATCCTCGATTTTCCCGGCCTGTTTACGCCGCGGGCCGCGTTGATCGCGCTGGAGACGAACTACCGCTCGACCCAGCCGATCCTCGCCGCCGCCAACGCCGTGATCGCCCGCGCCGGCGAGGGCATCGCCAAGACCCTCGTGTCATCGCGCGCCTCGGCCGAGCTGCCGCTTCTCGTCGCCGCCGCCGACGAGACCGCCCAGGCCGACTACATCGCCGATCGCGTCCTCGACAACCGCGAGGCCGGGATCGACCTGCGCCGCCAGGCGGTTCTTTTCCGCACCTCGCACCACAGCGCGCTGTTGGAGATCGAGCTCGCCCGCCGCAACATCCCGTTCGTCAAATATGGCGGGCTCAAATTCGTCGAGGCCGCCCACGTCAAGGACATGCTGGCGGTCCTGCGCTGGGCCGAAAACCCGCGCGACGCGATCGCCGCCTTCCGCACGCTGCAGCTCCTCCCCGGGATCGGCCCCGCGACCGCGCGCAAGGCGCTCGACCACGGCGCGGATCTTTCCGGCTTCACCCCGCCCGCCGCCGCCGCGCTGGCCTGGCCGGGCTTCTGCCGGATGCTGGCCCGGCTGCGCGAGCGCGCGACCGAATGGGCCGGCCAGGTCGGGCTGGTGCGGCAATGGTACGAGCCGCATCTCGAACGGCTCTACGACCATGCCGGGGCACGCGCCGGCGACCTCGACCAGCTCGAGCAGATCGCCGCGACGCACCGAACGCGCGAGCGCTTCCTGACCGACCTGACCCTCGACCCGCCCGAGGCGAGCGGCATCGAGTCGGGCGCGCCCGGTCTCGACGAGGACTACTTGATCCTGTCGACGATCCATTCCGCCAAGGGCCAGGAATGGGATGCGGTCTTTGTGCTCAACCTCGTCGACGGCTGCATCCCCTCGGACATGTCGACCGGCAAGCCGGCGCAGATCGACGAGGAGCGCCGCCTCCTCTACGTCGCGATGACCCGCGCCCGCGACCGTCTGGAGCTGGTCCACCCGCTGCGCTTTTTCCGCACCCAGCAGCACCGCATGGGCGCGAGCCACATGATGGCGCCGCGCTCGCGCTTCCTCTCCGACGACATTCTGCACCTCTTCGAGCGCCGCGACGCGCTGGCGCCGGTGCCGGAGGACGCGCCCCTCGCCGCTCCCGTCAGCGCCGCCGAAATCGGCACGCGGCTGCGGGCCATGTGGGCCTGAAACCGCGTGACAAACAGGGGCCGTTCGCGCGACCCTCTCGCCGCCATTCCAGGGAGAGCCCCATGTATGAAAAAGAAGTGATCGTCACGACCAAATACGGCCCGATGCCCAGCTTTGTAGCCTGTCCCGAGGGCCCCGGCTCCTTCCCCGGCGTCATCTTCTACATGGACGCGCCCGGCATTCGCGAAGAGCTGCGCAACATGACCCGGCGCATCGCCCGCGCCGGCTACATGGCGATCCTCCCCGACATGTACTACCGGCTCGGCACGCTGCGCTTCGACGTCGCCCGCCGCGACGAGGCTCAGGCGCAGGTTTTCCTCGCCGCGATGCGCAGCATCAACAACAAGCTGGTGATGGACGATACCGGCGGTGTCCTCGCCTGGCTCGACGCGCAGGACAAGTGCAAGCCCGGCCCGGTCGGCTGCCTCGGCTATTGCATGAGCGGCCAGTACATCACCGCCGCCGCCGCGACCTACCCCCACCGCATCGCCTCGGCCGCCTCGCTCTATGGCGTCGGCATCATCACCGACAAGGAGGATTCGCCGCACCTCCTCCTCGACCGCATCAAGGGCGAGCTCTACTACGCCTTCGCCGAGACCGATCGCAGCGTGCCGCCGAACATCCCGGGCGACCTCGCCAAGCTCCTCAGCAAGACCAACGTCAAGCACGAGATCAAGACCTTCCCCGGCACCGAGCACGGCTTCGCTTTCCCCGAGCGCGCGATCTACGACACGCTCGCTGCCGAGGAGACCTGGGACAAGATGTTCGCGATGTGGGGCCGCACGCTGAAATAGGGCGGTCCCATGCGCATAGGCAGCTTGGCGGCGGCGCTGATCCTGGCGCCGGCGGCGGCGATGGCGGCCGACTGCAACCGGCCCGCGCCGATCGCCTTAGCGCCCGGCGCCAGTTCGGCGACGATCGCCAGCGGCGAGCCGACCGGCACCAGCGATTGCTATCAGGTCGCGGTACGTGGCGATCGGGTCCTGACCGTGTCGCTCGACAGCGAGACCGGCGATGCGGCGTTCGCGCTCTACGCACCCGGCTGGACCGCAAAATGCGACCCTGCCGGCGATTGCGAGCTGGCGGGCGACATCCTGAGCGACGACGAGACCCGGTCTTGGTCCGACGCCGTGCAAGATGGCGGCGCCTATCTGATCGTGGTCGACAACGCGAAGAGCGATTCCGACTACCGCCTGACGGTCAAGATCGAATAGCGACGAGAGGAGACACACATCATGAAGCTCCGCCACAACCCCGCCTCGCCTTATGTGCGCAAGGTCATGGTGGTCGCGCACGAGCTCGGCCTCGCCGGCCGGATCGAGCTGCTGTCGACGGCGGTCAGCCCGGTCGAGACCAACGCGACCCTCGCCGCCGAAAACCCGCTGATGAAGATTCCGGCGCTGACCACCGATGACGGACAGGTGCTGTTCGACTCGCCGGTGATCTGCGAGTTCCTCGACAGCCTCGCCGGCGGCGATAAGGTCTTCCCCGCCTCCGGCAAGGCCCGCTGGACGGCGCTGCGCCAGCAGGCTCTCGGCGACGGCATCCTCGACGCGCTGATCCTGTGCCGCTACGAGATCGCCGCCCGCCCGGAGGAGAAGCGCCACGCCGGCTGGACCGACGGGCAGATGCGAAAGGCGCACCAAGGCCTCGCCGCGCTCGAACGCGAGGACCTTTCCGGCCCCCGGACGATCGGCGCGATCACCGCCGGCTGCACCCTCGGCTACCTCGATTTCCGCTTCCCGAACGACGGCTGGCGCACCCGCCACCCGAAGCTCGCGGAGTGGTACAAGGGAGTCGAGGCCCTCCCCTCGATGCAGGCGACCAAGCCGCCCGCCGGCTGATCAGATCAGCGTGCCCTGCGCCGCGGGGTAGAGGATCGTCGCGTCCGGCCGCGGCTCCGCGCCCGGGGTCAGCGTCGCCGCATCGATATGCCCCGGCCCCATGATGTGCCGCACCTCGACGCCGCGGACGAGCAGGTAGTCGGCGACGATTCGGCGATGGCACCGCCACCACACCGCCTCGGCGCACATCACCGCCGGCCGATGCTCATGGGACAGCGCCAGCAGCTCGTCGAGCCCGGCCCGGAAGGCCGGGGTCAGCGCGTAATCGGCATAGGCCTGAAACGCCTCGTTTCGCCACGCCCCGTTCGGCGACGGCCCCGCCCCTTTCGGCCGGTGCCTCAGCCCGCCGAGCGAGGCCAGATGCCGATACCCGACACCCGCCTCGGCGAGCGGTCCTGGCAGGGCGTCCGTGTTGAACTGCGGATTGAAGCGCGAGCGCGGAACCGTGCGCACATCGACCAGCAGATCCACCCCCGCCTCGCGCAGCAGCGCGATCAGCTCCTCCGCCGTCCGGGTCGAGTGGCCGATGGTGTGGATGACCATTCAGCCCGCGGCCGCGAGATCGTCGTCGATCTTCTTGGCGCGAAGAGCCGCCGGCCGGGCCGCGATCCGGGCGACATAGCGCTCGAATGCCGGCCGTTTCTCGATCGTGCCGAACTGCAGGCCGAAACCGATATGGGACCCGACATACACATCGGCCGCGGTAAACCGGTCGCCGGCGATGTAGTCGCCTCGCGACACCGCACCTTCAAGCGCGTTCATCACGTCGCCGTAGGTACCGTAGCCCATCATCCGCGCCCGCTCCTTCGGGACCACAAACCCCATCGCGTGGTTGCTTGCCGCCGCCTCCAGCGGACCGGCGGCGAAGAAGAGCCAGCGGTAATAGGGTCCGCGCAGGCGGTCGCCCAAGGCCGGCGCAAGCCCGGCTTGCGGGAACGCGTCGGCGAGATAGGCGCAAATGGCGGCGGCCTCGGTGACCACCGTATCGCCGTGCTTGATCGCCGGCACCTTGCCCATCGGATTGACCGCGAGATAGGCCTGGGCCTTCATCGTGGTGTCGTAGTCGAGCAGTTCGGTGCGGTACGGCTCGCCGACCTCCTCAAGCATCCAGCGGACGATCCGGCCGCGGGACTGCGGGTTGGTATAGAAAATCACTTCGTCGGACATGCGAGCTCCTCGCTGGTGTCCTCAATACATATGCTGCCCGCCATTGACCGACAGGGTCGAGCCGGTGATGAAATCGGCCTCGTCAGCGACAAGGAACATCACGGTGCGGGCGATGTCCTCCGCCTTGCCGAGGCGGCCGACCGGAATGCGGGCGACGATCTTTTCCAAGACGTCGGCCGGAACCGCGCGCACCATCTCGGTATCGACATAGCCGGGCGCGACCGCATTGACGGTGATCCCGCGGCTCGCGCATTCCTGCGCCAGCGCCTTGGTGAAGCCGTGGATGCCCGATTTCGCCGCCGCGTAGTTGACCTGGCCGTACTGCCCGGCCTGGCCGTTGATCGAGCCGATATTGACGATGCGGCCAAAGCGGCGGTCGCGCATGCCCTCGATCACCGCGCGTGACATATTAAAGCAAGACGACAGATTGGTTTTGATAACCTCCTGCCAATGCTCGAAACTCATCCGTTGCAGGGTGGCGTCGCGGGTGATCCCGGCATTGTTGACGAGGATCTCGATCGGCCCCAGCTCGGCCTCGATCGCCCGCACGCCATCGGCGCAGGCCTCATAGTTGCCGACATCGAATCTGTAGACTGGAATGCCGGTCTCGTCGCTGAACTCCTTGGCCTTGGCATCGTCGCGGCCGTAATTGGCCGCCACCTTGTTGCCCGCCGCCTTCAGCGCGACGACGATCGCCCGGCCGATGCCGCGCGTGCCGCCGGTCACCACCGCCACTCTGGCCATCGCTCCCTCCCGTTTATTGCGCGTCCGCCAGGTCTGTCCCTAGCTCAGCGGTCTTTCAAGTGCTTGGCGTGCTAATCGCGCGCCAAGCACATCGCAATTCCCATGCCGCCGCCGATGCACAGCGTCGCCAGGGCCTTTTTCGCGTCGCGCTTCTGCATCTCGTAGAGCAAGGTCACCAGCACGCGCGCCCCGGAGGCGCCGATCGGGTGGCCGAGCGCGATCGCGCCGCCATTGACGTTGACCCGGCCGGTATCCCAGCCGAGGTCTTTGTTGACCGCGCAGGCCTGAGCCGCGAACGCCTCATTGGCTTCGATCAGGTCGAGCTCATCGGCCGACCAGCCGGCCCGCTTCAGCGCCAGGCGGCTCGCCGGGATCGGCCCGGTGCCCATGATCGCCGGGTCCACCCCGGCCGTCGCCCACGAGACGATCCGCGCCAACGGCTTCACTCCGCGCTTTGCCGCGGCATCGGCCGTCATCAGCACAACGGCGGCGGCACCGTCATTGATCCCGGAGGCATTGCCCGCGGTGACCGTGCCGTTTTTGTCGAAGGCCGGACGCAGCTTGGCGAGCACCTCGACCGTGGTGCCGTGCTTCGGGTGCTCGTCGCTGTCGACAACCGTATCGCCGCGCCGCGAGGCCACTGTGACCGGCACGATTTCGTCCTTGAACCGGCCCGATTTCTGCGCCGCCTCGGCCTTTGCCTGGGACGCCGCGGCGAATTCGTCCTGCTGCTCGCGGGTGATCTGCCAGCGCTGGGCCACGTTTTCGGCGGTATTGCCCATGTGGTAGCCGTTGAAGGCGTCCCACAGCCCATCCTTGAGCATCGTATCGACGAGCTCGCCCGGCCCCATCTTGACGCCGTTCCTCAGATGGATGCAGTGCGGCGCCTGGCTCATGCTCTCCTGCCCGCCGGCGACGACGATATCGCTGTCGCCGTTGCGGATCGCCTGATAGCCGAGCGCCACCGTTCTGAGGCCCGAGCCGCAGAGTTGATTGACCCCGTATGCGGTCGTTTCATACGGGATGCCCGCTGCGATAGCAGCCTGCCGCGCCGGATTCTGCCCTTCTCCGGCCGCGAGGATCTGGCCCAGTATGACCTCGCTCACCTCGCTCGCATCGACACCGGCACGCTTGAGCGCCTCGACGATGGCGACCTCGCCCAGTTTGTGCGCGGCCAGGCTCGCCAGTCCGCCGCCAAAGGTTCCCACGGGGGTACGGGCGGCGCCGGCGATGACGATCTCGGTCATAAAAGCTCTCCTCGGGGTCCTGAAGACGAATATGGGGCGGGGCCGCGACTCTAAAAGCGGCGGATAGCGGAAGTCCAGAAGCCGCGCCGCATTCGCGTTTCACGCGAGAACGGAGGCTTCGTGCATCTTTGATACGACAGAGTCGCAATACCGCTGTATTGTTGCAGAGCAGCATACCCCTCACGGCGGGGCTACGAGTTCATGAGCACATCCAGCGCCGGTCAGCCGGGCGAAACGAAACCGATCGTCGTCAAAAAATACGCCAACCGGCGCCTCTACAACACGGCGACCAGCAGCTATGTGACCCTCGACGACCTCGCCAAGCTGATCAAGGACGGCGGCGACTTCATCGTCCACGACGCCAAGACCGGGGAGGACATCACCCGCTCGGTCCTGACCCAGATCATCGTCGAGCAGGAGCAAAAGGGGCAAAACCTGCTGCCGATCAGCTTTCTTCGCCAGGTGATCTCATTCTACGGCGACAGCATGCAGTTTCTGCTGCCGGGCTATCTCGAGCAGGCGATGGTTTCCTTCGCCCGCAATCAGGAGCAGATGCGGGACAATCTGCGCGCCACGTTCGGCATGTTCCCGTTTGGCCAGTTCGAGGAGATGGGGAAGCAGAACCTGGCAATGTTCGAGCGGGCGATGAAGATGTTCGCGCCGCAGGCTGCGAGCGAGGCGGCGAAGCCTGCCGACGCCTCCGCGCCCGAGGCCGGCGATCCCAATCTCAAGCGGCTGGAGGCGCAGATCGAGGCGCTGCGCCGCCAGCTCGACGCCCTCGGCAAGAAAGCCTAGCGCTGCTCCGAGGCGAGCCTGACAAAGGGCCTCGCCCCCTCATACCGGGTCATCACCGCGTTCGGCCGGTGCGGAGCCGGGCGCGCGGCCGGAAGACTGACGGAACCGGTCGAGCCGCCGGCGGGCCCGCAATTCCCGCTGGTGTGGCGCTCGATCCGCGGCGGGCCGTTGCCGGTCACCGTGACCCGCATGCTTCGCTCGCAGAAATTGCTGCCGGCCGGAAGCGCCGCCGCCTCCTGGAACATAGCCTCCGCCTGCCGGTCCATCATCGCCGCGATGCGATCGAATGAGGCGAAGATCGGATCGGCGGCGGGCTCGATCGCGACCTGCGGCGGGGTATTCCCTGAATAGCGAATCTGCTCGATGCCGCCACCCGGAAGCCGAACGGTCAGCACGTGACTTTGCGGCGATTGGGCATAGGCCAAGCCGGAGAGCCCGATAACCGCGGCGCCGGCGAGGAGAGAAGCGCGAATAGTGCGCATGATCGACTCCACTGACAAACAAGCCAGGGTGCCGTGATACGCCCGCGCACCTGCAATGGGGATACCACCTAAAGTCGCATCCTTGCGATTTCAATAGGTTCGGACAACGAAACCGCTGTTTACGGTTCCCAGTCGGGCTCGAAGCGCGGCCGCCCGCAATAATGCCCTTGCAGATAATCCACCCGTTCCTCGCGCAAGATCGCCGCATCCTCCGCGGTCTCGACGCATTCGGCGACGGTCTTGAAGCCGAACCCCGCGGCCAGCCCGACCAAGTGACGGAGAAACACCCGGTTTTCCGGATTGCACGCCACGTCTCGGATGAGCGCCCCGTCTATCTTGACCGTGTCGACCGGAAGGCTCTGCAGGTGCCGCAGCGAGGCGTGACCGGCGCCGAAATCGTCGAGGGCGACGCGACAGCCGGCCTGGCGCAGCGCGGCGACAAAGCGGATTGACTCCTCGATGTCGTAAAGTGCGGCGGTCTCGGTGATCTCGATGACGAGGCGGCTGGCGAGGCCCGGGTCGCGGCGCAGACGGGCCGTCAGTGCCCGCAGCCACGGCCGGTCGGCGGCGGTCAGTCCGGAAATGTTGAACCCCAGAACAAGCCGCGGATGGGCGGACAGCATCGCGGTCATGCGCTCGAGCACATAGCGGTCGACCAGCCGGATCATCCCGAGCTGCTCGACCGCGGGGATGAACTCGCCGGCCCCGCTCATGCGCCCGCCCTCGCCGCGCAGGTGGATCAGGCTTTCGTAATACTCGACGCCGCCTCCCCGCGCCGCCACGACCGGCTGGAACGCGAAGACCAGCGTTTCGTCGCGCAGGGCCTTGCGCACCGTCTCGCCGATCGCGGTCAGCCGCTGCCGTTCGAGCTCGGCCGGCTCGACCGGGAAATGCATGTGGCAATCCGGTCCCGCGCGCATCGCCTCGGCAAGCGCGGTCTCGGCGCGGGTAATGACCTGGTATGAGGTCGTCCCTTGGTCGGGGAACAGCGTGCTTCCGATCGAAACGGTCGCCGAGACCGGTCCGGCCGAGGTCGCGACCGGGTGGGCGCCGACCGCGGCCAGGATTTTGCCGGCGGCCCCGCCGATATGCTCTGCGGCGCAGTGCGGGAGGATCACGCCAAAGCGGTCGCCGCCCAGACGCCCGATCTGATCGCTGACGCGCAGGCAGGAATCGAGCCGCCTGCCGATTTCGATCAACACCGTATCCGCGCCCTCCGCCCCATAGCGCTCGTTGATCGCGGGCATCCCGTTGACGCCGACGACCAGAAACGTGGCGGCACGGGCGCCGCGCTGGCTGTCGATGATGATGCGGTCGACGGCCTCGCGCAGCCGGGTCGCGTTGTAGTGGCCGGTCACCTCGTCATAGCTGGCGCGCTGCTCGGCGCGCACCTGCAGGGCCTGCCGGTCGTCAACGGCGCGGATCACGCCCAGCATCCGCCGCACCCGCCCCTCGGCGTCGCGCTCGGCCTGGCCTCGCTCGTGAAGCCAGGCGAACCCGCCATCCGGGGTTTGCAACCGATATTCGCAGTCGAACGGCCCGGCGCCGTCGAGATGCAGGGCGAGCCGGCGCTGGCGCGGCGTCACGTCGTCGGGATGAATGCGCCCGGCAAAGGCGCGGCCGGTGGCGAAGGCCGTCGGAAGCGCGCCGCCCGCCGCGGCGAGCCGCCCGGACCAGTCGATGAGGTCGTCTTCGAGGTTCCAGACATAGGCGGCGTCGCCCGCCGCCTGCAATGCTTCCTCTACCGCCAGAACCGGCATCCACCATCGCCTTGACGCGCAAAACGATGGCGACAATGCCCGTTGCCGATTGAGGAACCCTTAAGCGGCTAGCTGTTCGGCGTGTGCGAGGTCAGGAACGGCAACACCGCCTGGTTGAACTCGCGCGCCCGCACATGGGGGATGGCGTGTCCGCCGTTGGGGAACAGCTTTACCTCGGCGCCAGGGATCCGCCGGGCCAGCTCTTCGGAAAAATAGGCCGGGGTCACAAGGTCGTCCTCGGAGCCGACGACCAGGGTCGGGGTCTTGACGCGGTGGAGCTGCTCGGTGCGGTCGAAGGCGAGGACGGCGTCGATGCGGCTTGCCGCGATCTCGGTCGCCGGGAATACCGCCAGCGCCTGCGCTTCCGCCTGCCTCAGCTTCTCGTTGTTCTTGGCGACATAGGCGCCCGGATACAGGAACAGCGAATTGGCCGCGACGTACGCGCTGGGACCCAGGCGCAGCAGAATGTCTTTCCGCAGCCCGAAGAAACGCCGGAAATAGGCGTCGGGCTTTGTCCAGGTCGCCGAGAGAACCATGCTGGCGAGCCGGTTCGGATACTCGACCGCCATCGTCTGCGCGATCGCGCCGCCGGTCGAATGGCCCACCACATGCGCCCGTTTGATCTCGAGCGCATCCATCAGCCCGATCACGTCCGCCGCCATGCGGTCGACGGTATAGCCGCTCAGGCTCGGGTCGCTTTGGCCGATGCCGCGGTGATCGTGGGTGACGACATCGAACTTCTTGGCAAAGACCGGCACCTGGTCGCGCCAGAACGACGCGGCGCCGGCCAGCCCGGAGATGAACAACACCGGGAAGCCGTGACCTTGCCGCTCGTAATGGATCGAGCCGTCGCCGACCGGGATGCGCGCCATAGATATGCCGAATGAATGAGCTTGGCGTCGGTATCATCGCGGGAGGGATTGTGTCAAACAGGAACAGGTTGCGCCCGGACAAACCCGCTATGCGTTAGCGAAAGCGCCCCATTCCTGCCTCAAATTTGACACAGGGCGTCGCTTCAATCGCGCCGAAACCAAGGGGTTGCGCGGGGTTGCGGACCCGAGCAGGGGAGTTGGCGATGCTCGAGGAACAGGTCAGGACCCGCGCTCCGGGGACGCGGCGGGCCAGCACCAAGACCCAGGATGTCGATCGCCATGTCGGCGCGCGGGTTCGCGAGCGGCGCATCATGATGGGCCTCACCCAGCAGCAGCTGGCCGATCTCCTCGGCGTTACCTATCAGCAGGCCCACAAATACGAGCGCGGCATCAATCGCGTCTCGGCCGGACGCCTCTACGAGGTGTCGCAAGTGCTTGGCGTGCCGGTCGGGTACTTCTTCGAGGGGCTGGAGGAGGATGACGGGCAGCCGATCGGCACGCGCGAGCGCATGTGCCTGGAGCTGGCCCGTAACTTCGCGCATATCCCAAACGAGCGCCACCAGGAGGCGCTGAGCCAGCTCGCCCGCGTTCTCGCCAGCGACTAGCGGAGGGCTGTTAGAACCGGAAGCCGATCCGGCCGCCAAAATTGTTGATGCTCTGATTGTACTTGGCCAGACCGCCATTCGAGATGTGGTCGAGGTAGGCGGAGATCGTCCAGGTCGGGTTGAACTTGTAGCCAAGCTCGAAAGACTCGCGGAACAGGATATGCGAGCCCAGGTTCTTGCGGTCGTCCTGGTTCGAGTGAAGCTTGCCGTCGTTGAACCCCGGCCCGAAGAAAATGCCGAAGGTCAGCCCGTCATCGGGTTTGAACATCCCGTGGGCGAGCTGCCAGGTCCAGGTCGCGCCCAGATAGGCCTGGTCGGTATATCCCGACGTGTTGGCGATCGCGCCGATCGTCGGACGCGGCTGGACCATCCAACGGAAAATCTCCGGCACGCTCATCATCGTCGCGTCGTCGATCGGCGAGGCGAAGATGAATTCCGGGTTGATATCGATGCCGTGCTCTTTCCCGCCCAGGAAGTGCACGTCATGCGCCAGGACGCCGAGATAGACCTCGCTATAGGTGATGTTCTGGGCGTGGCCGCGCGACGGCGCCAGCAGCACGAATGCCGCCGCCGCACCTATCGCCAACATCCTGCCAATGTGCATGAGCACCTCGCGCCTCCCCCGACGCTTTGCGATGGCCGCCGGCAAGCTACAAAACCCCGATCCCGAACCAAAGGGAATTGTTGCGCCGCGCAACGCGCAGACCGTTCCCGTGTTGCAAGAATCTTACATTTTATTCGGCCTTACCAGCGGGATTGGCCGCGGGGCGATCTCGATCGTCACCGGCAGCGCCGCGACGATGTCTCCGTCGGCCTGTACCGGCGCGCCTACGGGGTCCGCTATCTCTACCTTGCGCGCCACTACGATCGTGGCGCCGGCGGCCCGGGCTGAGCAGCCGAAGAGCAACGCCGCCCAGCGGCGCAAAACCCCGATTCGGCCGCGGTCTTCAAAGAGCGCGAGGTGCAGCACGGGCTCGTCGAGCCGGGCCTGGGGCGCCACCGCGAACCCTCCGGCATAAAGGCGGCCGGTCGTCACGATCAGCTCGCCGACACGATGCCCGATGCCGTCGGCGATTACGGTCATCGAGGTCGGCCGAAAGCGCCATAGCTCCCCCAACGCCGCCCAGACGAAGGCGAATCGCCCGCCTCGCCGCTTGAGCCGAGGATCGACCGCGGCGACGACATCGGCGTCGAACCCAACCCCCGCGGAGGTCAGAAACAGCCTCCCGCCGATTTTCCCCGGCCAGGCTTGCCGCGCCGGCCCCTCGGCGATCATGGCGGCGCGCCCCGCCGCGCCGCGCGGCACGCCGATCTCGGCGGCGAGCACGTTCGCAGTGCCGAGCGGCAGGATCGCCAGCGGCCGCGGCGCCGCGGCGATGCCGTTGGCGACCGCCGCGACGGTACCGTCGCCGCCCGCCGCCACGATCGTGTCGAACTCGGGTTCGGCGTCGCGGGCGAGGCGTTCCGCGTCGCCCGGCGACAGGGCCTCGCGCACCGTGACGGCGCAGCCTTTTCCCCTCAGCGCGGCGACGACGCGGCCGAGCTGCCGGCGGCGCGCACCGGCCCGCCCGGCGTCGGGGTTGACGAGGACGAGGACGCGTCGCTCAGGCAGCGGCGGGCCGCGCCGCGACGGGGTCGGCCGCCGCGTCGATCCACATGCGGAACCACAATTCGAGCATCAGCAGCGCCCAGAGCCGCGTGTGGTGGTCGCGCGCGCCGCCGCAATGCTCGTCGAGAAGCCGGCGGACATAGTCGGGCCGGAACAGCCCGCGCTCCCGGGCCGATTGCGACAGCAGCGTGTCATAGGCCATCGGCTTCAACTCTGCGCGCAGCCAGCGGTCGATCGGGCAGCCGAAGCCCATTTTCTTGCGGTGCAGGATCTGGCGCGGCAGATAGGGCGCCATCGCCGCCTTGAGCAGCGCCTTGGTCGTCCCGCCGGCCATCCGCACATCCGCAGGGATGCTGGCGGCCCATTCGAGCAGCACGTGGTCGAGCAGCGGCGAGCGGGTTTCGAGCCCGTGCGCCATGCTCGCGACATCGACCTTCACCATCAGATCGTCGGGCAGATACGTGTGCAGATCCGCCCAGTTCGCCCCCGCGACCAGTCCGCCATCGGCCGCGGCAAAGTACGGCGCGAGCAGGTCGGCCGTGGAGTGGCCGAGCCGCTGGCGCAGCGCCTCGCCGTAGCCGGCTTCCTTGTCGCGGTCGCCGAAGAAGACGATCGTGCCGGCGTAGCGCCGCTCCGGCCGCTGTGCCGAAGCCCGTAGGATGTCGCGGATTTGCGGAAGGCGCAGCGCGCGCTGGACCCCGGAAGGCGCGAACTCCGACAGCCTTGCGAACCCCTCGCGGCTCCAGCCGGGCAGGCGGTCGAGCCGGGCGAGGTGCCGCATCGCCTGGTAGCGCCGATAGCCGAGAAACGCCTCGTCGCCGCCATCGCCGTTGAGCGCGACCGTGACGTGGCGCCGAGCCATCTCGGAGACGTAATAGGTCGGGACCGCCGACGGGTCGGCGAACGGCTCGCCATAATGCCACACGAGCCGCGGCAGCACCGCGACCGCGTCCGGCTCGACCACCAGCTCCTCGTGCTCGGTGCCGTAGCGCTCGGCGACCATCCGGGCATAGCGGGTCTCGTCATATTCCTTTTCGGCGAACCCGATCGAGAAGGTCTTGACCCGCCCGCCGCCGACCCGGGCCATCGTCGCGACGACGCTGGCCGAGTCGACCCCGCCCGACAGAAACGCCCCAAGGGGGACGTCGGCGATCAGACGGAGCCGCACCGCCTCGTCGAGATGGGCGACGAGCTCCCGCTGCAAATCCTCAGGCTTCCGTGCGGTCTGCGCCGCCCGCGGCTCGGGAAGCGCCCAGTAGCGCTCGGCCGGCGATATGCGCCACCCGCCCTGCGGGTCGCTTTCGACGATCAGGTAATGCGCCGCCGGCAGGCGCGCGATCCCGGCGAACGCGGTCTCCGGCGCGGGCACGTATTGCAAAGCCAGATAATGGTCGATCGCCGTCAGGTTCGGTTCGCGCGGCAGGTCGCCGGCCGCCAGCAGCGCCTTGATCTCCGAGCCGAACAGAAACGCGGTCGGCGTCGCCGCGTAATAGAGCGGCTTCTTGCCGAGCCGGTCGCGCGCCAGGATCAGGCGGCGGGTACGGCGGTCCCACAGCGCCACCGCGAACATGCCGCGCATCCGGTCGAAAACCCGCGGCCCCCAGGCGTGCCAGCCATTGGCGATCACCTCCGCGTCGCCGCGGCTCCTGAAGACATAGCCGAGCGCGGCGAGCTCGGTGCGAATCTCCGCGAAATTGTAGATTTCGCCGTTGTAGGTCAGCCAGACCGAGCCGTCCTGGCTGGCAATCGGCTGGTTCGCGGCGGCGGAAAGGTCGATGACCGCTAGCCGCGCCTGCGCGAGACCCGCAAGCCCGTCGGTCCACACCTCCTGGTCGTCCGGACCGCGATGCTTGACGGCGGCCGTCATCCCCCACAGCCGCGCCTCGATCTCGGCGCGCGGCATCGAGGGCCGTGCCAGTAAAAAACCGCCGATCCCGCACATACCGTTCCGCCAATCCTTACCCGAACGGGGCAGGCCGAACCTACCGCATTTATGCTAGGATTCGGTAATGCCTGCTCTGGTCACCGGCGCCGCCGGCTTTATCGGGTCGCATGTCGCCCGCTATCTGCTCGACCGCGGCGAGCGGGTCGTCGGCATCGACAATATGAACGCCTATTACGACGTCGCGCTGAAACAGGCGCGGCTTGCCCTCCTCGAACCGCGCAACGGCTTTAGCTTCGAACGGGTCGACCTGACCGACGAAGCAGCGATGAATGGGCTCGTCGAACGCCACGGCGACATCGACGCGATCGTCCACCTCGGCGCGCAGGCCGGGGTGCGCTATTCGCTGACCAACCCGCTCAGCTACATCGACACCAACGTCAAGGGTCAGGTCATCCTGCTTGAAGCCGCCCGCAAGCTTAAGGGCCTGAAGAGCCTTGTCTATGCCAGCAGCTCCTCGGTTTATGGCGCCAACGAAAAGCAGCCGTTCAGCACCGAGGATCGGGTCGACCATCCGGTCTCGCTCTACGCCGCGACCAAGCGCGCCGGCGAGCTGGTCACCGAGACCTATTGCCGGCTCTACGGCCTGCCCTGCACCGGCCTGCGCTTTTTTACGGTCTACGGCCCTTGGGGGCGGCCGGACATGGCCTATTACCTGTTTACCGACGCGATCCTCGCCGGCCGGCCGATCAAGCTATTCAACGAAGGCCGGATGCAGCGCGACTTCACCTATATCGACGACATCCTCCCGGCGATCGCCGCTGCCGCCGGCCCTCGCCGCGGCGAGCCCGGGCAGCACCGCATCTACAACCTCGGCAACCACAAGCCGGAATCGTTGCTCGACTTCATCGCCGCGCTGGAGCGCGCGCTCGGCAAGAAGGCCAAGCGCGAGCTCGCCCCGATGCAGCCCGGCGACGTGACCACGACCTATGCCGATATCGACTCGTCCCGCCGCGACCTGGGCTTCGACCCGAAAACCCCGATCGGCGAGGGCCTAGCCCGCTTCGCTGCCTGGTACCGCGAGTTCCACGGTACCGGAGGCTAAGCCTTGACGATGTGCTTCCCGCCGAGGCCGCGCTTGGCGCAGGCGTTGCGGGTATCGACGATCAGCCGCGCGTGCTCGGCGAGGAGGTCGTAATCCACCGAATCGTGGTCGGTGCAGATGATCGCGACGTCGGTTTCGGCGAGGAGGGCTGCGTTCAGCGGCGAGGAGCGCCGCCCGGCGAATTGCGCATGCTCGCGGGTCGGCTGGATCGCAGCGAGATAGGGGTCGTGGAATTTGACCACGGCGCCGCGCTGCTCCAGCAGCTCCATCACCTTGAAGGCCGGGCTCTCGCGCGTGTCGTCGACGTTCTTTTTGTAGGCGACACCGAGGATCAGCACCCGCGCGCCATGAAGCGCCCGCCCCGACCGCTCGCTGAGCGCGGCGACGGTCTTGTCGACGACATGGCGCGGCATCGCCGTGTTGATCTCGCCGGCCAGCTCGATAAAGCGCGTGGCGATGTCGAACTCGCGCGCCTTCCAGGTCAGGTAGAACGGGTCGATCGGGATGCAGTGGCCGCCGAGCCCCGGCCCCGGATAAAACGGCATGTAGCCGAAGGGCTTGGTCTTCGCCGCCTCGATCACCTCCCAGACATCGATGCCCATCGCCTCGAACACGATCTTCAGCTCGTTGACGAGAGCGATGTTGACCGAGCGGAAGATGTTTTCGGTCAGCTTGACCGCCTCGGCCGCCTCCAGCGAGGACACGGGCACGGTCCGAGCGACGATCTGGTCGTAGAGCGCGACCGCGAGGCGGACCGCGTCCGGGCCCTGGCCGCCGACGACCTTCGGGATGTCGTTGGTGCCGAACTCGGCATTGCCGGGATCCTCGCGCTCGGGAGAATAGGCGAGAAAGAAGTCGCGGCCCGAAACCAGCCCGCTGCGTTCGAGAATGGGCCGCATGACCTCCCGCGTCGTCCCCGGATAGGTCGTCGATTCCAGCACGACGAGCTGGCCGCGCCGTAGGTGCGGCGCGATGGCCTCGGTCGTGCGCTCGACAAACGTCAGGTCCGGCTCGCGCTGCCTGGTCAGCGGCGTCGGCACGCAGAGGATTATTGCATCGCACTCGCGCAGCCGGGCGAAATCGTCGGTCGCTTCGAGACGCCCGGCCTTGCGCATCGCGGCGATGCTCTTCGGCGCGATATGGCTGATATAGGAGCCGCCGGCGTTCAAGAGTTCGACCTTGCTGCGGTCGATATCGACACCGAGCGCGTGAAAGCCCCGCTCAGCGGCGGCACGTGCCAGCGGCAACCCGACATAGCCGAGGCCGATCACCCCGACCCGGGCCGTACGGCCGCGGAAGCGAGCGACAAGCCCGTCGACATCGACCGCTTCGTCAAGCGGCCGGCGCTCGGTCGCGTCGTGGTGCAGCATGCTCGCATCGTTCATCGCAACCCCGCGCATCGTCGCCGGGTCCGATAGATGCTTCGGCCGGCGCGTTCAGTCGTGGCGCGTATACGATTGCGCCACCGCCTTCACCATATCGAGGAATTGGTGACGAATCCGTTGATCGGGGATCGCATAATACAGCCGGATCAGCTCGATTGTCTCCGGGCGGTGCAAGCGGTCGCGCCGCTCCTGGTCGGCGGGGTCGACCGGCGCGCCATCGGCCTGCAGGTCGCCGAAGAAGTATGAGATCGGAACGCCCAAGATTTCGGCCATCGCCGACAGACGCGAGGCGCTGACCCGGTTGGCCCCGCCTTCGTATTTCTGAACCTGTTGAAAAGTCAGGCCCAAAGCCTCGGCAAGGGTTTCCTGGTTCATGCCAAGCAATAGGCGCCGCATGCGGACGCGGCCGCCCACATGTACATCTACCGGGTCGGGGATGCCGGTCCCGCGCCCATACTTTCGCGGAGCGCTAAGGTTCGTCGACTTGGCCAACATTAAATTCCCGTAAGATTTGGGCCGCAGGTACCATCGAAATCGCCCCGCCGCAAGCCTCTTTTGCTGCATTGCGGGAAAAGCGGGCGCCGGTTTTGCGGTTTTTATCCGGGGCCGTCGCGGCCCTGGTCGTCATACCCGTGACGGTTGCTGAAAAATACCAGCGCCATCAGGCCGATGCCGACGGCGAGGCTGAACAGCACCCCCAGCCCCATCGCCAGCCATCCGGCGAGGCTGATTTCGGTGCCGCCGAGGCTGCGCCAGAACCCGGCGCTGACCGCGCCGACCCCGGCGACGCAGATCGCGGCGATCGCGACGCCGATCCATACCGCTCGCCGCCCGGTCATTCCCCTCGCCCGCCGCTCATGGCAGAGTGCCGCGCCACGGCCCCCATCAACGGAGATACTCGATGCCGACGGAAAGCAAGCATCCCGAGACGATCGTGCTGCATGCCGGCTACCGCAGCGACCCCGCGACCAACTCCGTCGCCGTGCCGATCTATCAAACCACCAGCTACCAATTCAACAGCGCCGAGCATGCCGCCAATTTGTTCGGGCTCAAGGAGCTCGGCAACATCTACACCCGCATCATGAACCCGACCAGCGATGCGCTTGAGCAGCGGGTCGCGGCGCTCGAGGGCGGGGTCGCGGCGCTGGCGCTGGGCTCGGGCCAGGCGGCCTCGCTGTTCTGCGTCAACAACGTCGCCCAGGCCGGCGACAATTTCGTCGCCTCGACCGATCTCTACGGCGGCACTTGGAACCTGTTCCTCCATACGATGCAGCGAACGATGGGGATCGAGGTCCGTTTCGTCGATCCGAGCGACCCGGAGAACTTCCGCCGCGCGACCGACGCCAAGACTCGCTGTTATTACGCCGAGACCCTGCCCAATCCCAAGCTGGAGGTGTTCCCGATCGGCCCGGTCGGCAAGATCGGCCGCGAATTGGGTGTGCCGCTGATCATGGACAACACGGCCGCCCCGGTGATCTGCCGGCCGCTCGACCACGGCGCCGCGGTGGTCATGCACTCGACGACAAAATATATCGGCGGGCACGGCACCTCGATCGGCGGCATCGTCGTCGATGGCGGCAATTTCGACTGGGAGAAGCACGCCGACCGCTTCCCGCTTTTGAACCAGCCCGACCCGTCCTATCACGGCGCGGTGTGGACCCAGGCGGTCAAGCCGCTCGGCCCGATCGCCTACATCCTGAAGATGCGGGTGACCTTGCTGCGCGACCTCGGCGCCGCCGCCGCCCCGCTCAACTCGTTCCTGCATATCCAGGGGCTGGAGACGCTGCCGCTCAGGATGCGCGTGCACTGCGCCAATGCGCTGGCCGCGGCCAAGTTCCTGTCGGGCCACGCCAAGATCGCCAAGGTGATCCACCCGAGCGTGATGACCGGCGCCGCGAGAGAGCGCGCCGATGCGCATCTGAAGGGTGGCTATGGCGCGCTGCTCGGTTTCGAGCTCAAGGGCGGGATGGAGGCGGGGCGCCGCTTTATCGACGCGCTCAAGATGTTCTACCATGTCGCCAATATCGGCGACGCGCGCTCGCTCGCGATCCATCCGGCCTCGACCACCCACTCGCAGCTGACCCCCGAGGAGCAGCTCCAGACCGGCGTCACCGACGGGTATGTCCGCCTGTCGATCGGCCTCGAGCACGAGGAGGACATCATCGGCGATCTGACCCAGGCGCTCGCCGCGGCGTGAGGCGCCGCCGCCCCTCACCCGCTCCTTCGCCCCGCCGGCCGGGAGAGGGAACGGCAGGCGCGGGAGGCTGAGGCGCGACCCGCGGCATGGTTGCGCATGAAGCGATCCTGCGGCTGGCCTGGCCGATCGACCTGCGGCTGA
>DASUIE010000003.1:0-11379 GCA_036273175.1 Allostellaceae bacterium | reverse complement strand
CAGTTTCGGGCGCGTGCGTCCGGCGATCACCTTGATCAGATCGGCCGCCAGCCCCGAAACCGCGACCGCCGCGAAAAGGAATGCCGGCGCCGTGGCGTCCTTGCCGCGCCAGCGCATAACGGCAAACAGCACCGCGAACAGCACCAGATACGGATAGCCGAGGCCGAGCCGAGCCACCGCATCGAAATACGGATGCACGGTCCCGGCATGCTCGTGCAGCCATAGCGCGGCCGGCCGGTCGAGCCAGATCATCGAGGCGGTCTCGAACAGCACGAACCCGGCGGCGGCCCCGACCCATCCGTCGAGCCAGCGCCGCACGACGATTGCCCGAAAAAGCAGCCAGCTCAGCCCGATGACGAGGAAGCCCGCATCGGCGACATCGGACAGGAAGTGGCCGCCGGAGGCGATCCGCGCGAGACCGACCGCCGCTCCGAAACTCACCGCCGTCACGACCGCCGCTCGCCGCCGCCGCCCGGCCGGCAGCAGAAACGCGAAGCCGACCAGCGAGAACCCCAGCGCCGCGTGACCGGAGACAAAGGCGCAATTGTGTGCGCACTGGTCGGCGGGAAGCGGCGCCGGGGTGAACTTCGCAGCGCCGCCGAACGGCTCGATCTGCGCCGGCCGGGCGCGGCCCCAATGGTCCTTCAGCACCGTATTGACGAGGAGGCCGGGACCGAGCGCCGTCGCCAGCGCGACGAAGACGAGCGCGCGCGCGTCGAGTCGCCAGAGCTGGCGCCCGCAGGCGAGCGAGACCGCACCGGCGACGACGATCGCGCCGATCCCCCACGCGATCAGCGGTACGCTCTTCTCGACGATCCGGACCGGCGCCCAATCCGCCAGCCAGAACCCGGCCCGCGGGTCGTAGAAAAGCGCGCTCGTCGCGAGATCGATTTCGGGAACCAGCAGAAACGCCAGCCCGGTCCCCGCCACGGCGGCGAGAAAGAGCTTCATGGTCCGAGCACCAGTGCCCGCACCGCCGCTCCGGCGCGGGCGGTATCGTCGGGCGGGGAATAGCTCCAGCATTCCAGTGCGCCGGCGAACGGGCGGGTGATCCCGGCTTCGCGCATCGCCGCGTGAAATCGGGCGAACTTGCCGTCGCCGCCATCGATCCCGATCACCTGCACCGGCTTCCCGGTTGCCGCGGCCTCGCTGACCATCGACACCGAATCGGCCGTCACCAGCAGATGGTCGGCGTAGGCGAGATAGGCGTAATACGGGTTGTCGCCGGTATTGTCCCACACCTCGCCGGGCAGCCGGCCGAAGCGCGCCCGCAACAGGGCAAGCCCCTCCGGTCCGGTTCGGCGCGATGCGGTCGCCAGCACCGAGCCGCCCGCGTCGCGCACGGCGCCGGCGATGCTGTCGGCAATCGTGCCGAGCCGTGCCGGGTCGAGCCGGTAGGCGCGGTTGGACCCGCCGATCAGCACCGTGACGACCGGGTGGGGCAGGGTTTCGAATCGCGGGAAGCGGGCGCGTTCGGCGGCGAGCTTTTCGGCGGTCACCCGGTGGATCGCGCCGAGCGATACCTCGACCCGCTCGCCGCGCAGCCTGTCGTGCGCGGGCACGACCATCAGGTCGAACTCGCCGCGGCCGATCCGCGGGTCCTGGATTTGCACCGCGCGGCATTTGCCGCCGCTCGCCCGGCGGATCGCCAGCGCCGGGGCCGCGGCGTTGCGGCCGCAGGCGATCACCAGGTCGGGCCAGGGCGGGGCGAGCTTGGCGGCGGCGAGCGGCGCCGGCCACAGCCGTGGCGGCAGCCAGGCCCAGGGCGGGCCGATATCGAGCACCTTCTCGACGAAGTCGAACCCGGTCGCTTCGGCGAGGCCGAGCGACTGGCTTGCCATCCCGGCCTTGCCGTCATGCAGGACCCAAAGCGCGACCATCGGGGTTCCTTTACGGAATGACGGGACGCCCGGCAAGCCGCGCAATAAAATTGCGCGGGGCCGTTGCGCTAAATATGATCCGAGCATGCGCCAGGCCCGGCTCGACCGAATCGACCGCACGATCCTTCATTGCCTGCAGGAAGACGGGCGCATGACCAATGTCGAGCTGGCGCGGCGCGCGGGCATCTCCGCCCCGCCTTGTCTGCGGCGGGTCCGCGCGCTCGAAGAGGCCGGCTATATCCGCGGCTACCACGCCGACCTGCCGTCCGAGGCGCTCGGCTACGCGGTGACCGTCTTCGCCCAGGTCGGGCTCGCCAGCCAGAACGAAACAGACCTTCAGGCCTTCGAGCGGCTGGTCGCGACCTGGCCCGAGGTGCGCGAGGCGCACATGCTTGCCGGTGAGACCGATTTCCTGTTGAAGATCGTCGCCGCCGATTGGGACAGCTATCAGCGCTTCTTGAGCGCCAAGCTGACCTCGGCGCCCAACGTCAGCCACGTCAAATCGGCGTTGATGCTGCGCGTCTCGAAATTCGCGCCGGGCGTGCCGTTCGAGGAATAGGTCACCCGTAGGCGACGGTCACGACCTCGTACGATTTGGCGCCGCGCGGCGTCGAGACCTCGACCGAATCGCCTTTCGACTTGCCGATCAGCGCCCGGGCCAGGGGCGAGGTCACCGAGAGCCGGCCCTGCTTGATGTCGGCCTCGTCCTCGCCGACGATCATAAAGGTCTGCTCCTCGTCGGTTTCCTCGTCGGCGAGGGTGACGGTCGCGCCGAACTTGACGAGCGAGCCCGACAGCTTCGACACGTCGATTACCTCGGCGCGCGAAATCTTGTCCTCGAGCTCCATGACCCGCCCCTCGATAAAGCTCTGGCGCTCGCGGGCGGCGTGATACTCGGCGTTTTCCGACAGGTCGCCATGCGTGCGCGCCTCGGCGATGGCGCGGATGATGGCCGGGCGATCGACGGATTTCAGGCGCTTCAGCTCTTCTTGGAGCCGATTGTAGCCTTCCCCCGTCATAGGAATTCTGTTCATTGAATCCATTTCGCCCGTATTTTTCGGAAACGGGACGTTCAAAAATAAGATTGCAGCGGAGCGACTTCAAGGCTGCCTTTGCGGAGCGCGCCGATCGCCTGGACCGCCGCGCGCGCGCCGGCCACGGTCGTGTAGTAGGGGATGTTGTGCGTCAGCGCCGTCCGCCTGAGGCTAAAGCTGTCGGCAATCGCCTGCGCCCCCTCGGTTGTGTTGAAGATCAGCTGCACCCCGCCGCTGAGCATGCGGTCGACGATGTGCGGCCGTCCATCGCGCACCTTGTTGACGCGCGTCACCGCGAGTCCGGCGGCGGTCAGCGCGTCGGCCGTGCCGGCGGTGGCCACCAGGGCAAACCCCATCGCGACAAGCTCGCGGCACGGCTCGATCAGCGCCGCCTTGTCGGAATCGCGTACCGACACGAACACGGCGCCCGCTTGCGGCAGCACCGTGCCGCTGCCGAGCTGCGACTTCGCGAAGGCGCGGCCGAAATCGGTATCGAGGCCCATGACCTCGCCGGTCGACTTCATCTCCGGCCCGAGGATCAGGTCGACGCCGGGGAACCGGGCGAAGGGCAAGACCGCCTCCTTGACCGCGACATGCGCCTGCGCGCCGGCGCGTCTTGCGTCGCCAAGCCAGGCCGACAGCTTGTCGCCGGCCATGATCCGCGCCGCGATCTTGGCGATCGGCACCCCGGTCGCCTTGGCGACAAACGGCACGGTGCGCGACGCGCGCGGGTTGACCTCGAGCACGTAAACGTCGTCGTCCTTGACCGCGAACTGGATGTTCATCAGCCCAATAACGTTAAGAGCGCGCGCGAGTGCGACGGTCTGGCGCTCGATTTCCGCGATGGTCTCGGGCGAGAGGCTGTACGGGGGCAGCGAGCAGGCGCTGTCGCCGGAGTGAATCCCGGCCTCCTCGATGTGCTCCATGATGCCGGCTACGTAGACCTGCGCGCCGTCGGCGACCGCATCGACATCGACCTCGATCGCGTTCTGCAGATAGCGGTCTATGAGCACCGGGCTCGATCCCGAGACAACGACCGCACGGCTGATATAACGGGCGAGCGCCGCGGAATCGTGGACGATCTCCATCGCCCGCCCGCCGAGCACATAGCTCGGGCGGATCACCACCGGATAGCCGATCTCGCGGGCGGTCGCCTCGGCCTCGGCGGCGGAATAGGCGGTGCCGTTCTCGGCCTGCTTGAGGCCGAGGCTCCGCAGGAGCTGCTGAAAGCGCTTCCTGTCCTCGGCGAGGTCGATCGCGTCCGGCGAGGTGCCGAGGATCGGGATCTTCTCGCGTTCGAGCGCGGCGGCGAGATTGAGCGGGGTCTGCCCGCCGAACTGGACGATGACGCCGAGCACCCGCCCCTTCGACTGCTCGACCCGCACGATCTCGATCACGTCCTCGGCGGTCAGCGGCTCGAAATAGAGCCGGTCCGAGGTGTCGTAATCGGTCGATACCGTCTCCGGATTGCAGTTGATCATGATCGTCTCGACGCCGGCCTCGCGAAGGCTGTAGGCGGCGTGGACGCAGCAGTAATCGAACTCGATACCCTGGCCGATCCGGTTGGGACCGCCGCCGAGGATCACGATCTTGTCGCGGTCGGTGGGGTCGGCCTCGCATTCCGGCGGCGAGAGGCCGTCGCCCTCGTAGCAGGAATACATATACGGGGTCGCCGAGGCGAATTCGGCGGCGCAGGTGTCGATGCGCTTGTAGACCGGGGCGAGGCCGAGCCGCCGCCGCCGCGCCCGCACCGAATCCGCCGGGAGCCCCGCGACCTTGCCGAGCCGCGCATCGGAAAAGCCCATCTGCTTCAACCGCAAGAAGGCGGTGGGGTCGGTCGGGAGCCCGGCGCGGCGCACCGTCTCCTCGGCCTCGACGATCTCGCGGATGCGGTCGAGAAACCACGGCTCGAACCGGCAGGCGGCATGAATCTCCGCGGTCGAGAGCCCGTGGCGATAGGCCTGCGCGATCAGCAGGAGCCGGTCGGGGGTGGGCCGCGCCAGCGCCGCCTTGACCGCCTCGGGGCCGGTCTCGGCGCCGTCGATCTGCACTTCGTCGAACCCGTCGAGCCCGGTTTCCATCGAGCGCAGCGCCTTTTGCACCGACTCGGCGAAGCTGCGGCCGATCGACATCGCCTCGCCGACCGATTTCATCGAGGTGGTCAGCAAGGGCTCGGTGCCGGGGAACTTCTCGAAGGTGAACCGCGGCATCTTGGTGACGACATAGTCGATCGTCGGCTCGAACGAGGCCGGGGTGACGCGGGTGATCTCGTTGTCGAGCTCGTCGAGCGTGTAGCCGACCGCGAGCTTGGCGGCGACCTTGGCGATCGGAAACCCGGTCGCTTTCGACGCCAGCGCCGACGAGCGCGATACGCGCGGGTTCATCTCGATGATGACGAGCCGGCCGTCCTCGGGGTTGACCGCGAATTGCACGTTCGATCCGCCGGTGTCGACGCCGATCTCGCGCAGCACCGCGATCGCGGCGTTGCGCATGATCTGGTACTCCTTGTCGGTCAGCGTCAGCGCCGGCGCCACGGTCACCGAATCGCCGGTATGGACCCCCATCGGGTCGACGTTTTCGATCGAGCAGACGACGATGCAGTTGTCGTTGCGGTCGCGCACGATCTCGAGCTCGTACTCCTTCCAGCCGAGCACCGATTCCTCGACCAGCAGCTCGTGCGTCGGCGAGGCCCGCAGCCCGCCGCGGACGATGTCGCCGAATTCCTCGGTGTTATAGGCGATGCCGCCGCCGGTGCCGCCGAGCGTGAACGACGGGCGGATGATCGCCGGGAGCCCGATCTCCGCCAGCGCCGCCTGCGCCTCCTCCTCGGTGTGGGCGAGCCGGCTTTTCGGCGAGACGAGGCCGATCTTGTCCATTGCCTGGCGGAACAGGAGCCGGTCCTCGGCCTTTGCGATCGCCTCCTCGCGCGCGCCGATCAGCTCGACCCCGTGCCGCGCCAGCGCGCCGTTCTTCGCCAGCGCCATCGCGGTGTTGAGCGCGGTCTGCCCGCCCATCGTCGGCAACAGCGCGTCGGGCTTTTCGCGGGCGATGATCTTTTCGACCATCTCCGGCGTGATCGGCTCGATATAGGTCGCGTCGGCCAGCTCCGGGTCGGTCATGATCGTCGCCGGGTTCGAGTTGACCAATACGATCCGGTAGCCCTCGGCCTTCAGCGCCTTGCATGCCTGCGCGCCCGAGTAGTCGAACTCGCAGGCCTGCCCGATCACGATCGGGCCGGCGCCGATGATCATGATCGATGAGATATCGATCCGCTTAGGCACGCGAGGCCATCAGCTCGATAAACCGTTGAAACAGATAGTGGCTGTCCTGCGGGCCGGGACTCGCCTCGGGGTGGTGCTGGACCGTGAACACCGGCTTGCCCTGGATCGACAGCCCCTCGTTGGTGCGATCGAACAGCGAGAGGTGGGTGGCGTCGCTGCCCTTGGGCAGAGCGCGGGGGTCGACCGCAAAACCGTGGTTTTGGCTGGTGATCTCGACCTTTCCGGTCAGTTCGTCCCGCACGGGGTGGTTGGCGCCGCGATGGCCGCGGTCGAGCTTGTAGGTCCGCCCGCCGAGCGCCAGCGCCATCATCTGGTGGCCGAGACAGATGCCGAAGATCGGCTTGCCGGTCTCGATCAGCTCGCGCAGCACCGGCACCGCGTATTCGCCGGTCGCGGCCGGGTCGCCGGGGCCGTTCGACAGAAAGATGCCGTCCGGCTTGTGCCGCATCACATCCTCGACCGTCGCCGTCGCCGGCACGACGGTGACGCGGCAGCCATGCGCGGCCAGCATTCTGAGGATGTTGCGCTTCGCCCCGTAATCGACCGCGACGACGTGAAAGCGCGGCGCGGTCTGCCTGCCGTAGCCGGTCTCGCGCGCCCACACGGTCTCGTCCCACTCGTAGCTTTGGGTGCAGGAGACCTCCCGGGCGAGGTCCATGCCTTCGAGCCCCGGCCACGCCTCCGCCTCTTCCCGCATACCGGCGATGTCGAGATCGCCCTTGGGGTCGTAGGCGATGACCCCGTTCGGCGCCCCGCCATCGCGGATGCGGCGGGTCAGGCGCCGGGTATCGACTCCCGAAAGCCCGGTCATGCCGTGCGATTTCAGCCACGCGTCGAGGTGCTGGGTCGCGCGGTAATTGGCCGGGTCGGTGATCCGCTCGCGGATGACGAGGCCGCGCGCCGGCGGGGTCCCGGTCTCGATGTCCTCCGGGTTGGTGCCCACATTGCCGATATGCGGGAAGGTGAAGGTGATGATCTGCCCGGCATAGCTCGGGTCGGTCAGGATTTCCTGGTACCCGGTGATCGCGGTGTTGAAGCACACCTCGCCGACCGCGCGGCCGGGCGCGCCGACCCCGCGCCCCCAGAATACCGCGCCGTCCGCGAGTACCAGCGCCGCGTTGCAGTCGGGCGGTCGCGGCGTCGGCGCGGCCGCGTTAGGGTCGGTCATCGAAGGTCAAATCCTGGCGGCGCGAACCGGGCGGCGCGATCTGGCGCGGACCATAGAGGCTCGGCTTTTTTTGTCAACTGTGTTACTATCCAACCTACAGTAATATCAATAGCTTAACCGAGGAACCGATGCTGCGCGAGGCCTTCGCCGAACGGCTCAAGGAGGCGATGCGGTCGCGCGACGCGCGCACGGTCGCGACGGTGCGGCTGATCCTCGCCGCGCTGAAGGACCGCGACATCGCCCAGCGCGGCACGGCCAGCCCCGATCCGCTGGCCGATCCCGACATCCTCCGCATGCTGCAGGGCATGATCAAGCAGCGCCGCGAATCGATTGCGCTTTACGAGCAGGGGAAGCGCCCCGAGCTCGCGGCAAAGGAGCAGGGCGAGATCGATGTGATCGAGACCTTCCTGCCGCGGCAGATGGGGGATACTGAGATCGAGGCGGCGGTGACCGCGGCTATCGCCGAGATCGGCGCCACCGGGATAAAGGACATGGGCAAGGTGATGGGCGCGCTGCGCGAGCGGCATTCGGGGGTGCTCGACATGGCCAAGGCCGGCGCCGTCGTCAAGCGGCTGCTGGGCTAGGCCGGAGTGGCCTTTCCGCCGGGCTTTCTCGACGAGTTGCGCGGGCGGATTTCGCTGGCCGAGCTGATCGGCCGGCGGGTCAGGCTCACCCGGCGCGGCCGCGAATATGTCGGGCTCTGTCCGTTCCATAACGAGAAGACCCCGTCCTTCTGCGTCGTCGAGGACAAGGGGTTTTTCCATTGCTTCGGCTGCGGTGCGCATGGCGATGCGATCGGCTATTCGATGCGGGCCGAGAATGTCGATTTTGTCGAGGCGATCGAGCGTCTCGCGGGGGTCGCCGGCCTTGCCGTCCCGCAATCGACCCCGCAGGAGCGCGAGCGGGCGCAGCGGCAGAAGACGCTGATCGAGGCGATGCAGGCCGCCGCCGGTTTCTACGAAAGGCGGCTGTGGTCGCCCTTCGGCCGCTCCGGGCTCGATTACCTCAGGGCGCGCGGGCTCGACGACGAGACGATCCGCCGCTTCCGCCTCGGCTGGGCGCCCGAGGACCGGCAGACGCTGCGGCGCGAGTTGTCCGGCGAGTATCCCGAGGCGTTGCTCCTCGAGGCCGGGCTGCTGCGCGCCTCCGACCGCGGCGGCAGCCCGTTCGACTATTTCGGCAACCGGGTCATGTTCCCGATCACCGACCGGGCCGGGCGGGTGATCGCCTTTGGCGCCCGCACCCTCGGCGACGACCAGCCGAAATACCTGAATTCGCCCGACACGCCGCTCTTCGAGAAAGGGCGCGTGCTCTATGCCTGGGCGGCGGCGCGGGCGCAGATCGGCCGCGACGGCGATGTCGGCGGCAACGGGGTGCCAGGGGGCGCCATCGTCACCGAAGGCTATATGGACGTGATCGCGCTGCACCGCGCCGGGTTTGCGACCGCGGTCGCGCCGCTCGGCACGGCGCTCACCGAGGTGCAGCTTCAGGAATTGTGGCGGCTGTCGCCCGAGCCGGTGCTGTGCTTCGACGGCGACTCGGCCGGGCAGCGCGCGGCGCTACGCGCCCTCGACCGCGCCCTGCCGCTCTTGAAGCCGGGGCGCAGCCTGCGCTTCGCGGTAGTCCCGGCGGGGGAAGACCCCGACTCGCTGATCCGGGCGCGCGGCCCCGCCGCTTTCGCCGAGGTGCTCGCCGCCGCCCGCCCGCTCGCCGAGGTGCTGTGGCAGCGCGAGCTCGCCGAGCGGCCGGTCGACACGCCCGAGCGCCGCGCCGACCTCAAGACGCGGCTCGAACGGCGCGCCCGCGAGATCGCCGATGCCGAGGTCCAGCGCGAATACCGCCGCGTCCTGACCGACCGCTACTACGACCTCACCCGCGGCGCGCGCGGCGGGTTCCGCCCCGGCGCGCGCCATCGCGCCGAGCCGCCCCCGCCGCCGCCGGCCCCCAACCGGTCGCCGCAGGTCTTCATCGGTCTCCTGCTGCGCTGTCCGCGGCTGATTTCCGAGTGGGTCGAGGAGCTTGCGGCGCTGGATCTGGCCGAACCCGCGCTTGACAGGCTGCGACATCAGCTTTTAGAGAACTGCGACTCATTCGCGGGGCTTGACGCCGAACGGCTTCAGCAACACCTAGGCACTTGCGGGTTCGCCGATGCGGTCGGCGTCCTGACTAGAGCCATTGCGGCGCATGCGGGGTTCGCCGCCGACGGGGAGGACGATCCTGAGGTGATCAGGAATGGTCTCAATGAGGCGCTGACGCTGTTGCGCGCGCAAACCCCCGGCGATCTCGCGGAGGCTGAGCGCGCTTTTGCCGCGGAGGCGTCCGACGAGAACTGGCAGCGGCTAAAGGCTTTGAAGGAGCGCGAGGCGCAAGATGGCCCGATCGGCGGGCTGAATTGGTAGCCCCCAACGCACATAGAGAACATTGCATAGGGTAGGGGGAGGATTTCCTCCTACGGGTCGATATTCGCAGCAAGGGATGACGGCATGGCGAGCAAGGCGGCAAGCGTAGCGGAAGTGGCCGAATCGCGCGAGGATGCGGCGGAAACCCCGCTGCTCGACGCGATCGCCGTCGCGGTCAAGAAGATGGTGCTGCGCGGCAAGGAGCGCGGCTATCTGACATATGACGAGCTGAACGCCGCGCTGCCGCCCGACCAGGTGTCGTCGGAACAGATCGAAGACACGATGGCGATGCTGTCCGAGATGGGCATCAACGTCATCGAGAGCGAGGAGAGCGAGGAGCCCGCCGCCGCCGAGACCGAGGACGGCGAGAGCGAGGGCGCCCGCGGCAATCTCGACGACGAGGATATCGGCCGCACCGACGATCCCGTCCGCATGTATCTGCGCGAGATGGGCTCGGTCGAGCTGTTGTCGCGCGAGGGCGAAATCGCGATCGCCAAGCGCATCGAGGCCGGGCGCGAGATGATGATCGGCGGGATCTGCGAAAGCCCGCTGACCGTGCGCGCGCTGATGGGTTGGCGCGATGCGCTCAACGAAGGCAAGATTCTGCTGCGCGACATCGTCGATCTCGACGCCACTTATGCCAGCGGCCTGATCGAGCCGAGCGAGCTGGTAATGCCGATCTCCGCCCCGCCGCTCGTGCCGGACACCGACGAGGAGACCGAGGAAGCGGAAGGCGCCGAGGCCGAGGAAGCGTCGGGCGAAGGCGGCGAGGGCGAAAGCGATGGCGAGGACGGCGAAGAGAGCTCGATCTCGCTCGCCGCGATGGAGGCGCAGCTGCGCCCCGGCGTCGTCGCGATCTTCGACGCGCTCGCCGACACCCACAAGAAACTGCAAAAGCTGCAGGATCAGCGCATCCAGTTTGTCGCCAAGGGCCAGGCGCTGCCGCGCGCGACCGATCGGCGCTACGACCGGCTCAAGGACGACGCGATCGAGAACCTGAAGCGGCTGCGCTTCAACAACACCCGGATCGAGCAGCTCGTCGAGCGGCTTTACGAGCTGAACCGCCGCCTCGTCACCGAGGAAGGCCGTCTGCTGCGCCTCGCCGAGAATGCCGGGGTGCGCCGGGCCGAGTTCCTCGAGCAGTATATGACCCACGAGCTCGACGCGGATTGGGTCGAGCGCGTCTCGGTGCTGCCGGGCCGCGGCTGGGCGCGCATGATCGAGCGCTCGGTCGCCGAGGTTGGCAAGCATCGCGCGACCATTGTCCAGATCGCCACCGAGGCGAAGCTGCCGATCGCCGAGTTTCGCCGCGTCGTCCACACCGTGCAGCGCGGCGAGCGTGAGGCCAGCCGGGCGAAGAAGGAGATGGTCGAGGCGAACCTGCGGCTCGTCATCTCGATCGCCAAGAAATACACCAATCGCGGGCTGCAATTCCTCGACCTGATCCAGGAGGGGAATATCGGGTTGATGAAGGCGGTCGATAAGTTCGAATACCGCCGCGGCTACAAGTTCTCGACCTATGCGACGTGGTGGATTCGCCAGGCGATCACCCGCTCGATCGCCGACCAGGCGCGCACGATCCGCATCCCGGTGCACATGATCGAGACGATCAACAAG
>DASUIE010000002.1:0-6457 GCA_036273175.1 Allostellaceae bacterium | reverse complement strand
ATAGGGCACGTCGGCGAGCTTTGGCGCGCGGACGAACCGCCCGCGCATGCGGTCATGGTCGATCTCGACGTAATCCGGCACGTCGCGCTCGCTCGACTGCGCCGCTTCCAGCACGAGCGCCATCTGCTTGGCCTTCTGCCGCAGCTCGATCTCGTCGCCGTCCTTCATCATGTAGGAGGCGATGTTGACCCGCTTGCCGTTGACGAGGACGTGCCCGTGATTGACGAGCTGGCGCGCGGCGAACGGGGTCGGCGCCAGCTTCATGCGATAGACGGTCGCGTCAAGCCGACGCTCCAAAAGCTCGATCAGGTTCTCGCCGGTGTCGCCGCGCCGCCGCACCGCCTCTTCGTAAAGACGGCGGAACTGGCGCTCGCCGATATTGGCGTAATAGCCCTTCAGCTTTTGCTTGGCGGCGAGCTGGATGCCGTAATCCGAAGGCTTCTTGCGCCGCTGGCCGTGCTGGCCGGGACCGTATTCGCGGCGATTGAGGGGGCTCTTCGCGCGGCCCCACAGATTGACGCCGAGGCGCCGGTTAATCTTGTATTTGGACTCGGTGCGCTTAGTGCTCATCGCGTTCGGTTCCGGTTTCGGTTGTTGTTGTCCCAAGGGCCATCCGCCGCATTCGCGCGGGGGCCGGGGCAAATACCCACGGTCTTGGGAAGGGGGCGAACTATATTCGGCGCACCGTCAAAGTCAAATAATCGGCTCGCCGCCTCGCTGGAGGCGACCCTTGGCGGCGCCATCCTGGTTTTGCCCGTCATTCTCGCGCTGGTGCCGCGCGGGGCGGCGGCGCTCCTGGTCGTCACCGGGCTCGCCGCGGCCGGGATCGTCGTGCTGCGCCCGCCCCCGCGCCTCGCCGCGCTCGTGCATCCGGGCGCCCTGCTGCTGGCGCTGGTGCTATGGGGCGCGCTCTCGGCGTTGTGGTCGATCGATGCGGAACGAAGCCTGGTGCTGGCCGTCCGGCTGCTCGGGGTGTTCGCCGCCGGGCTGGCGCTCGCCGCCGCGGCGACCCGGCTCGACCGCCCGGACCGGCTGCTGCCGCTGCTCCTCGTCGGCAGCGCGGCCGGGCTCGCCGTCATGGCGCTCGACCTCGCCAGCCACGGCCGCATCAACCGCCTCGTACATAGCCGGCCCTACCAGCCGACCGAGCTCAACCAGCTCGCCGTGATGGTGGCGATCCTGGCGATGCCGGCAGCGGCCGCGCTGTGTAAGCGGTCGCGCCCCGCCGCGCTCGCCGTTTTCGTCATCGGCATCGTCACGGTGGCGCTGTTCGTCGACGTGACGGCCAAGTTCGGCCTGCTGGTCGGCATCGTCGCGGCGGTGCTCGTGATCTGGCGGCGCGCCGCGATGGTGCGGGCGTTCGCCGCGCTGTCGCTGGTCGCGGTCGTCGTTGCCCCGGTCACCCTGCCGCGCCTCGCGCCGATCCCGGGGATTTTCTGGCCGGTCGACCATTTCAAGGAGTCGGCGGGCCACCGCCTGCTGATCTGGTGGTTCACCGGCGACCGCATCGCGGAGCATCCTGTGGTCGGCTGGGGCCTCGACGCCTCGCGCAGCATCCCCGGCGGCAAGGACGAGTTCCGCCCCGGCGAGGCGCATCTGCCGCTCCACCCGCACAACGCCGCACTGCAAGCCTGGCTGGAGCTCGGCGCGCCCGGCGCCGCCCTGATGGCCGTGTTCCTCGCGCTGCTGTGGCGCCGCCTCGCCGATCCCGACTGGCCGCGGCTTTACGTTGCCGCCGCCGCGGGAAGCCTGGCGGCGGCCATCGGCATCGCCTTTGCCGCCTACGGGATCTGGCAGGAATGGTGGCTCGCCACGCTGGCGCTGTCGGCCTTTATGGTGCTGGCGCTTGGCCGCGAGGCTACTCCGCCGCCGCCCTAGAGGCGCGCTTGCGGTCGTTGGCGTCGAGCAGCCGCTTCCTGAGCCGAACCGCCTTTGGCGTAACCTCGACCAGCTCGTCGTCGGCGATATAGGCGATCGCCTCCTCTAGGCTCATCTGGATCGGCGGCGTCAGCCGCACCGCTTCGTCCTTCGACGTGGTGCGGATATTGGTGAGCTGCTTGCCCTTGATCGGGTTGACGTCGAGGTCGTTGCCCCGGGTATGGGCGCCGACGATCATCCCGGTATAGACGTCGTCGCCGGGGACGACGAACATCGGCCCGCGATCTTCGAGGTTCCAGAGCGCGTAGGCCACCGCCGCGCCGCGCGCGGTCGAGATCAAGACCCCGTTGCGCCGCGCCTCCACCGACCCACGATGGGGCTGATAGGCATGGAACAGCCGGCTCATCACGCCGCTGCCCCGCGTATCGGTCAGGAACTCGCCGTGATAGCCGATGAGGCCCCGCGTCGGCGCGATGAAGCTCAGGCGGAGCTTGCCGCCGCCCGAGGGCCGCATCTCGACCATCTCGCCCTTGCGGCGACTCATCTTGTCGACGACGGCGCCGGCGAATTCCTCGTCGACATCGACGATGACTTCCTCGACCGGCTCCAGCCGCTCGCCGGTCTGCGGGTCGGTCGTCAGCAAGACCCGCGGCCGTGAGATCGACAGCTCGTACCCCTCGCGGCGCATCGTCTCGATCAGGACGCCTAGCTGCAATTCGCCGCGCCCGGCGACCTCGACCGCGTCCTTCTCGGCGCTCTCGCTGACGCGGATCGCGACATTCCCCTCGGCCTCGCGGAACAGGCGCTCGGCGATCATCCGCGAGGTGACCTTGTCGCCTTCGCGCCCGGCGAGCGGGCTGTCGTTGACCGAAAAGGTCATCGCCAGGGTCGGCGGGTCGATCGGGTCGGAGGCGATTGCCTCGACGACCTCGGTCGCGCAGATCGTGTCGGCGACCGTGGTCAATGTCAGCCCGGCGATGGCGATGATGTCCCCCGCCTCCGCCTCCGCGACGCCGCGCCGCTCGAGCCCGCGATAGGCGAGCAATTTGGTCAGCCGCGCCTGCTCGATGACCTTGCCGTCGCGGGACATCGACTTGACCGGCATGTTGACCCGCGCTACGCCGGAATGAATGCGCCCGGTCAGCACCCGTCCGAGATAAGGGTCGTAGTCGAGCGTCGTCGCCAGCATCGCGAACGGCGCGTCCGGATCGGCTACCGGGGGTGGGACATGCTCGGTGATCAGGTCGAAGAGCGGCGTGAGGCTCTCATGCGGGTCGCCAAGGTCCGCGACCGCCCAGCCGTCGCGGCCGGACGCGAACAGGGTCGGGAAATCGAGCTGCTCCTCGTTGGCGTCGAGCAGCGCGAACAGGTCGAAGATCTCGTTGTGCACCTCGCCGGGCCGCGCGTCCGGCCGGTCGACCTTGTTGATGACGACGATCGGGCGGAGTCCACGCCGAAGCGCCTTGCCGGTGACGAACTTGGTCTGCGGCATCGGCCCCTCGGCCGCGTCGACCAGCACCAGGACGCCGTCGACCATGCCGAGAATGCGCTCCACCTCCCCGCCGAAATCGGCGTGGCCCGGGGTGTCGACGATGTTGATCAGCGTCTCGCCCCACGTCACCGAAGTGCATTTCGCGAGGATCGTGATGCCCCGCTCGCGCTCGAGGTCGTTCGAGTCGAGCGCGCGCTCGGCGACCTGCTGGTTGGCGCGAAAGGCGCCGCTTTGCCGAAGAAGCTGATCGACCAGCGTGGTCTTGCCGTGGTCGACATGGGCGATGATCGCGATGTTACGGATATTCATGAACGGCTTAACCGAGCCCCGACTGCGTCAAGAGCCCGGCGAGATTTACCGCCGGCCGTGCCCCGACATGGCTGATGATTTCGGCCGCGCAGAGGCTGCCGATAGCCCCGCAGGTGGGGAGTTGCCGGCCGTTCGTCAACCCGAACAGGAATCCGGCGGCGTAAAGGTCGCCCGCTCCTGTCGTGTCAACGACCCGCGCCACCGGGGCCGCGGCGACCGTGTGCGCCTCGGCCCCCGCAAACACCACGCTGCCGTGTTCGCTGCGGGTGAGCGCCGCGATTTCGACATGCCCGCGCACGGAGGCGGCCGCGGCGGCGAAATCCTGGGTCTCGTAAAGCGAGCAGATCTCGGCCTCGTTCGCGAAGAGGATATCGACCGCGCCGTCGACCAGCTCGCGGAACGAGTCGCGGTGGCGGGCGACGCAGAACGGGTCGGAAAGGCTCAGCGCCACCTTGCGACCCGCCGCGTGGGCGAGACGCGCGGCGCGGTGGAACGCCTCCTTCGCCAGCGGCGGGTCGAACAGATAGCCTTCGAGATAGGTCACCTGGGCCGCGCCGATCACCCGCTCGTCGACCGCGTCAGGACCCAATTCGATGGCCGCGCCGAGATAGGTCGCCATCGTCCGCTGGCCGTCGGCGGTGACGACGATCAGGCAGCGCCCCGTCCCGGGTCCGCTCGTCGCCTCGGGCGTATCGAAATGGACGCCGATCCCGGTCATGTCGCGGCGGTAGACGCGCCCGAGCCGGTCGTCCCGCACCTTGCCGATGAAAGCGCCCTTGCCGCCGAGCGAGGCGATCGCCGCCATCGTGTTGCCGGCCGAGCCGCCCGAGGCTTCGACCCCCTCCCCGATCCGTTCGGTCAGGCGGGTGGCGCGATCGGCGTCGATCAGCGTCATCGTCCCCTTGGCGAGCTGCTCCTCATCGAGAAACGATTCGTCGCGAATCGCGATCACATCGACAATCGCATCGCCAATGCCGACAACATCGAAGGCGGCAGTCGCCATCTGGGCCTCGCTGGGGATCCGGGGAAGGGCGCGGAGTATACGGACGATCCCCTTTGCCGCAAGCGGGCAGCCGGGAGTACAAATTCCGCGGGATGATCCTCGCCCTCGTCCGCGCCATCGCCATGCTGTCGGCGCCGCCGCTCCGCCGCATCGTCGTCCTGTGCCTCGCCATCGCGGTCATCAGCTTTGTCGCCCTCTGGCTAGCGGTCGCCGCCCTTCTCGCTCACGTCGTCGATACCGGGTGGTGGCCGCTCGACTGGCTGATCCGCGTGCTCGCCGCGGGCGGCGTCCTCGGCCTGAGCTGGCTCCTGTTCCCGGCCGTCGTCACGCTGGTGATGGGGTTCTATCTGCCGCGCATCGCCGCCGAGGTTGAAGCGCTCGACTATCCGCAGAGTTCCGCGCCCCGTTCGATGCCGGCAATGGAAAGCTTAGCGATCACTTTGCGGCTGATGATCCTGACCATCGTTCTAAACGTCTTGGCATTGCCGCTTTACGTGCTTCTGCCCGGCGTGAATTTTTTTGTCTTCTTGGGCCTGAACGGATATCTTTTGGGGCGAGAGTATTTCGAGGTGGTAGCTTTGCGCCGGCTTGACTTGGCAGCGACCACGGCAGTACGGCATCGGTTCGGCGGGCGTGTCTTCGCCGGGGGTGTCGTGATCGCTGGGCTGTTTGCCGTGCCGTTCGTGAACCTGCTCGCGCCGGTGATCGCGACGGCGTTTATGGTGCATCTCAACGCGCGCCTGGCGCAGCGCGATCCGGGGGCCTTCGCCGTCTGAATATTTCAAGAACATCTTTTTCCGCAGCAAGTCGATGGGGTATCCCACCCATGTTCGGCCGCAAACGAACAGAGACAGAGGACCGTAAGATGCCAGATGCTCCCGACGATTTGGGCATCCCGATGAAGCCGGCCCGGCCGTCAGGCCAGTCCGCCACGGTCTCGCCGGTGCCGCGGGTCGCCTCGGCCGTCCCGCCGCGGACGCCCGAGCTGGCGCGGCCCTTGCCCGAGCCGATTCGCCAGGCGGACCCGCCGCGCCGGGCGCCGGGCCCGGCGCCCGCGCCCGAGCCAGTCGCCCCGCAGCAGCGGGGGCGCGGCAACGACGCCGATCTGCGCCGGCTGATCGTCGGCCGCGAGATCTCGCTGTCGGGCGAGATCACCTCCTGCGACAAGCTCGTCGTCGAGGGCAGCGTCGAGGCGAACCTGCAGAACTGCCACGAAATCGAGATCGCCGAGAGCGGCCTCTTCAAGGGCTCCGCCTCGATCGACGATGCCGAGGTACGCGGCCGCTTCGAAGGCGAGCTGGTGGTGCGGCGGCGGCTGCTGATCCGCGCCGGCGGACGGGTCACCGGCACGATCCGCTACGGCCAGCTCGAGGTCGAGGCCGGCGGCGTGCTGAGCGGCGACATCCAGGCCGAGGGCGACAATGTCGCCGAGCTGACGGGCGCCCGCGCGGCCTATTGAACGGCCACCTACTGGACGATCGTCTTCGCCTTGTAGCGGCACAGATCGGCCACCACGCAAAGGTGGCAATCGGGCTTGCGCGCCTTGCACACGTGGCGGCCGTGCAGGATCAGCCAGTGATGCGCGTGGAGCCGATACTGCATCGGCGTCACCTTTTCGAGCCCCGCCTCGACTACGGCCGGCGTTTTGCCCGGCGCCAGGCCGGTGCGGTTGCCGACGCGGAAGATATGCGTGTCGACCGCGATCGTCGGCTCCGCGAAGGCGACGTTGAGGACGACGTTGGCGGTCTTGCGGCCGACCCCCGGCAGCGCCTCCA
>DASUIE010000001.1:0-5733 GCA_036273175.1 Allostellaceae bacterium | reverse complement strand
GCTGCGACTTGGCGCTTTCCCGCCAGTCGATGCGGGCGGCGGCGTCGCCCGGCTGGTACTGGCGGAACTGCCAGAAAGTCTCGCCCTGGCCAACCCGGCGGCGCCCGTGAACCCCCTGCGCGACCGTCGCGGCAACCCGTTCCGCCGCCACCATCAGCGGCGGCAGGGCGGCTGCGGCATGCTCGGCGCGGTCGCGCAGCGCCCCGGTCACCGGAGCGGCGCCATCATCTGCTCTATGACCTGCGCGACGCCGACGCCTTCGGCGCGCCCGGCAAAGCTGACCGCCATGCGGTGGCGCAGCACCGGCGGCGCCAGCGCCAGCACGTCATCGACCGACGGCGCATAGCGGCCGTCGATCAGCGCGCGGGCGCGGCAGGCCAGCATCAGCGCCTGGCTGGCGCGCGGCCCCGGTCCCCAGGCGATGAAACGCCGCGCGCCCGTCGCGCCCGGATCGGGCCGGCCCGATCGCACCAGAGACAGGATCGCATCGACGACGCTGTCGCCGACCGGGATACGGCGGACGAGACGCTGCGCCGCCATCAGCTCGTCGCCGGCCATCGCCGGAGCCGGCACGGCCTCGCCGAGCCCGGTCGTCGCGATCAGCATCGCCCGCTCGGAATCGAGGTCGGGATAATCGACGTCGATCTGCAGCAAAAAACGGTCGAGCTGGGCCTCGGGCAGCGGATAGGTGCCCTCCTGCTCCAGCGGGTTCTGCGTCGCCAGCACGTGAAACGGCCGCGGCAGCGGATGGTATTGCCCGGCGATCGAGACGCGCCCCTCCTGCATCGCCTGCAACAGCGCCGATTGGGTGCGCGGGCTGGCGCGGTTGATCTCGTCGGCCATCAGGAGCTGGCAGAACACCGGGCCGGAGATGAAGCGGAACGAGCGGCGGCCGCTCTCGCCCTCTTCGAGCACCTCGGAGCCGAGGATGTCGGCGGGCATCAGGTCGGGCGTGCACTGGATGCGCTTGTCGTCGAGCCCGAGAATCGTGCCGAGCGTCTCGACCAGCCGCGTCTTGGCAAGACCGGGCACGCCGATCAGCAGCGCATGCCCGCCCGAGAGCAGCGTGATCAACGCTTGCTCGATGACCTCGCGCTGGCCGAAAATGACCGCGCCGATGCGTTCGCGAACGAGATTGAGCCGCTCGCCCAACGCATCGACCTCGGCGACGAAATCCGTCGCCGGGGCATTTATGGGTGCCGTAGACCTCACGCTGTCCGATCCTTATTCAGCCGCGACAAAGCCGCGAGATTCACCGGGAGACTGATGGAAAACCCCGCTTCGGGCAATTCCTCCGCAAAGCGTAAGCGCCCCGCCGCGACTGCCGAAACCTGCGGCGAATTCGACATCCGCATCGCCCGCGACGGGACCTGGTTTTACCAAGGGACGCCAATCCACCGGCTGCCGCTCGTCAAGCTCTTCGCCTCCGTGCTCCGCCGCGAGGCGGATGGCTCCTATCAACTGGTCACGCCGGTCGAACGTGGCCGCATCGTCGTCGAGGATGCGCCTTTTATCGCCGTGGCGCTCGACGCCGAAGGCGAGGGAAGGTCGCGGACGCTCAGTTTTACAACCAATCTTGACGAGATTGTGCCCGGCGGACCGGAGCATCCGATCCGGGTCGAGACCGCGGCCGACGGCGAGCCCTCGCCCTACGTGCTGGTGCGGCCGGGGCTGGAGGCGCGCTTGGCGCGGCCGGTTTTCTACGAGCTGGTCGATCTCGCCGCCAAGGAGGAGATCGACGGCGAGACCCAATTCGGCGTGTGGAGCGGCGGGATGTTCTTTTGCCTCGGCGATCCGGGCGACGAGGAGTAGCGCGGTGGATCGCGAAGAAGTGATCGCCCGCCTCGCCGATCTGGAGCCGGGGCGGCGGGGGTTTGGCGGCACCAGCGACCCGCAGGAGGCGGCCGAGGTGCGCGCCTCGATCCGCGGCGACCGCGAGGTGACGCCCGACATGACCCAGCCCAGCGCGGCGCTCCGGGCGGCGGCGGTGCTGGTGCCGCTGGTCGACCGCGCGGAGGGGCTGACGGTGCTGCTGACCCAGCGCACCGCGCATCTCACCGCCCATGCCGGGCAAATCTCGTTTCCCGGCGGGCGCATGGAGCCCGACGATCCCGACGCCGTCGCGACCGCGCTGCGCGAGACCGAGGAGGAGGTCGGGCTGCCGCGCGAGCACGTCACCGTGGTCGGGCGTCTCGACAATTACGTGACCGGCACCGGGTTCGAGATCACCCCGATCGTCGGCATCGTCACCCCGCCCTTTCCGATCGTGATCGACCCCTACGAGGTCGCCGAGGCGTTCGAGGTGCCGCTGTCCTACGTGCTCGACCGGAGCAACCACCACCAGGTCGAGCGCGACTCGGCCGGGCGGCGGCGGGTCTTTTATGTGCTGCCCTACGAGGGCCGGAATATCTGGGGAGCGACGGCGGGGATGCTGGTCAACCTCGCCGAGGTGCTGGCGGGCTGATGGCGCGCGAGTTCCTGACCATCGTCATCCCGCTCGCCCTGCCGACAATCGTCTATCTGCTGTGGCTGCGCCTCTCGACCGGCGGGGTGAAATTCCGGATCATGCCGCTGGTCTGGATGGCCGCCGCCGGGGCGGTGCTGCTGGCGATCGTGCTGTTCACCGTCACCGTGCATTTCGGCACGTCGGCGCGCGGCACCTACGTGGCGCCGCGATGGCATGACGGCCGCATCGAGCCCGGCCATTTCGAGCCCAAGCCGTGAACCCGGTCTGGCTCGGGGCGCGCGAGACGCGGCGGCTGATCGCGGCACTGGCGGCGGCCGGGATCGAGGCCCGGTTTGTCGGCGGCTGCGTGCGCGACTCGCTGCTGGGGGTGCCGGCGAGCCGCATCGACGACATCGACGTGGCGACCCCGGCGCGGCCCGAGGCGGTGCTTTCCGCGCTCGAAGCCGCCGGGGTCCGGGCGGTGCCGACCGGGCTGGCGCACGGTACCGTGACCGCGGTGTTTCCGGGTGCGCGGCGGTTCGAGATCACGACGCTCAGGCGCGATGTCGAGACCGACGGGCGGCATGCGGTCGTCGCCTTCGACGCCGATTGGGCGGCCGACGCGGCGCGGCGCGATTTCACGATCAACGCGATGTACCTCGCGCCGGACGGGACGCTGTTCGATCCGGCCGGCGGGCAGGCCGATCTCGCCGCTCGACGCGTGCGGTTTGTCGGCGACCCGGCGCGGCGGCTCGACGAGGATGTGCTGCGGCTCTTGCGTTATTACCGCTTCGAGGCGCGGTTCGGGCAGGGCGCGGGGGACGCCGCCGCGCGCGCCGCCTGCCGCGACGCGGTCCCCCGGCTGGCGGGGCTGTCGGCCGAGCGGGTGGCGCGCGAGCTGCTCGGGCTGCTCGGCGCGGCGGACCCGGTGAGGGCGCTCGGGCTGATGCGCGAGGACGGAGCCCTTGCCGCGGTGCTGCCCGAGGCGGAGCGGATCGACCGGCTCGCCAGGCTGAGATCGCGCGACCCGATCCTGCGGCTCGCCGCGCTGGTGGGCTCGGCGAAAGGCCTCGGCGAGCGGCTCAAGCTGCCGCGGGCCGATCGCGACCGGCTCGCCGGGTTGGCGCCTCCGCCGGCGCTGGACCTCTACCGGCTCGGCGCGGCGCGCTATCGCGATGCGGCGCTGCTCCTCGCGGCGGACGGGCGGATCGGACGCGACCGCTTGCGCGCGCTGCTCGGGGCGGCGGAAGGCTGGACGCCGCCGGTCTTCCCGGTCGGCGGCGACGACGTGGCGGCGCTCGGCATTCCCGAGGGGCCGGAGGTCGGGCGGCTGCTCGCCGCGGTCAAGGGCTGGTGGGAGGAAGGCGGGTTCGCCGCCGACCGCGCGGCCTGTCTCCGGCGGCTCGCAGAGCTGGCTTAGCCCTGGCGCGCATAGGCGCGCAGGAAGGTGGCGACCGCGGTGCGCGCCGCCGTGGCGATCGCGGCGGGGCCGGAGTTGCGCTCGCGGCCGAACAGATGCCGCTGGTGGATTTCACCGCGGACCAGGGCGGCGAACTGGTCGGCGGCCTGGCGCGGGTCCGGTACGGCAAGGGTGCCGGCCGCCTCGGCCTGGCGCAGAAAGGCTTCGATCTGGGCTCGGGTGCGGACCGGCCCGGCCTGCCAGAACACCTCGCCGAGCGCCGGAAACCGCGTGACCTCGGCGATGATGATCCGGTTGAGCGCGATCGCGTCCGGCGACAGCAGCAGCTCGAGAAACTGGCGGGCGAGCGCGGTCAGCGATGCGCCGACCTCGACCGGGTCGAGCTCGCTGACCGAGAAATCGCCGAAATACTGCTCCGACATCGCCGAGACGACGGCGCCGAACAATTCCTCCTTGCCGGCGAAATGGGCATAGACCGTCGCTTTCGACACGCCGGCGACGCGCGCGATCGCATCCATACTGACCGCGCCGAACCCGTTCGCGAGAAATTCATGCCGCGCGGCGCCGAGGATGTCGGCGGCCTTGCCGGTCTTGCCACGCTCGTCGTGCATGGCTGGGTGGGTGGCGCGCATGCTTGACAGCATGTAGACGTGCCCGCATGTTCACGCAAGGTTAAACTGAACGGTTCAGTTTAGTCGGGATCGGGTCACGGGGTCGGCGCGGACGATGCGGAAGTACTTGCTGGTGATCGTGCCGGTGCTGGCGGTGTTGCTCGCCCTCGGGGGATGGCGCTGGTGGACCGACTGGCGCTTTATGCAATCGACCGACGACGCCTATGTCCAGGCCGATACGATCGTCATCGCGCCGCTGATCGAGGGCCAGCTCAAGGAGGTGCGGGTCGCCGACAACCAGCGCGTCGCCGAGGGGCAGGTGCTGTTCGTCATCGACGACCAGGATTACCGCACGCGGGTCAAGCAGTCCGAAGCCGTGGTCGAGACCGGGGAGGCGACGCTCGCCACCTTCGACAGCCGCCTCAAGATGCAGCAGACGATGATCGAGCAGGCGGCGGCGGCGCGGGACATGGCCGAGGCCGATGCCAGCCGCACCCAGATCGACCTCAAGCGCTATACCGCGCTGCTGTCGAGCTCGGTCGCCAGCAAGCAGCAATACGACACGGCCGACGCCGACGCGCGCAAGGCTTCCGCCGCGCTCGTCAAGTCGCGCGCGGCGTTTCTCGCCGAGCAAAACCAGCTGGGGGTGCTGAAGTCGCAGAAGGCCGAGGAGGCGGCGCGGCTGATCCAGGCCCGCGCCGCGGTGGCTCTCGCCAAGAGCCAGCTCGAGGACACGGTCATCCGCGCGCCGGTCGCCGGCGTCGCCGGCAACCGCGCCGGGCAGATCGGGCAATACGTCAAGCCGGGGATGCAGCTAGCTTTGCTGGTGCCGCTGCCGCATGTCTATGTCACCGCGAACTTCAAGGAGACCCAGCTGACGCGGATGCGGCCGGGGCAGGAGGCGACGGTCGAGATCGACGCCTATCCCGACCATCCGCTGACCGGCCAGGTCGAGAGCTTCGCGCCGGCGAGCGGGGCGCAATTCAGCCTGCTGCCGCCCGACAACGCGACCGGCAATTTCACCAAGATCGTGCAGCGCGTGCCGGTGCGCATCGCCCTTCCGGCGGAGGGGCCGCTGGCGCAATTGCTGCGGCCCGGCCTGTCGGTGACGGTGACGGTCGACACGCGCGGCGAGGGGTCGAAAACCGCCGAGGGCGGCATCGTCGGCACCGCCGAGGCCGCGCCCGCGGCGGCAAAATGAGCTGGGCGCTCGCCGCGCCGCTGCGGCGGGTCTGGGGCGCGCGGCCTCGGCCTCG